>DATLUX010000627.1:0-5231 GCA_035577805.1 Verrucomicrobiia bacterium | reverse complement strand
CTGCCTTTTCGAGAAGTCGTCAACGGCGACCTGCGCCGGCAGATACAAAATCTTTCCCAACACCGTAGGTTTGGGGAGGCCGAAGCCATGCTGCGGGAAACCCTGGATGTGTTGGACCCCGAGAGCCACAACCCTGGAAATCCCAAAGGTGTCTCGGCTCTGTTCCCCCGCGCGGAAGCGGAACTGTGCTGGATGCTTGCTGACGTTTATGATGATCAAGGTGATTACGCCAAGGCCGAGGAATGGCTTCGGCGGGCATTGGAGGCGCAGAAGAGCGCGTTCGGCGAGGAAAGCGAGGAGGTGGCCGATCTCCTCCATCGTCTAAGCTGGATGCTTCTCGAGCAAGGAAACCGAAAGAAGCTGGCCGAGGCGGAAACACTCGCCCGCGCCGCCGTTGCCATGAAACGCAAATTGCTGGGCGATGAAGAGGTCAGCACCGCAAATTCTCTGGGCGTCGTTGCCAGGGTGTTGGGACGCAAAGGCGACCTCGCCGAGGCGGAGGACATTCACCGCAACGTCGTCCGAATCTGGGAAAGGAAGATGGGGCCCGCGAATCAATACACTTTGACCGCCCTGAATAATCTGGCCGTTACGCTGGTTGACGAGGGCAAACTCGCTGAAGCCGAGGAAGTCTATCGCCGCTGTTGGAATGGACGAACGAATCAGAACCGATGGCTGTCACCAAATAATCACCGGGTGCTCGGTAATCTTGCCGGAGTGCTGAATAACCAAGGTAAATGGGCGGAGGCGGAAGCCGCTCTGACCAATTTGATCGCTCTGCAATCAAAACAGCTTAGCGACACTCATCCAGACGTGCTCGGCAGGATGCGCCAGCTCGCGGATGTGATGCGCCAGCAGAACAAGCTGCAGGAAGCGCAATCCATGTACCGCCAGGTCCTGGCGCTGGTCCAAAAGGCTCATGGCAGCAACAGCCTGCAGGTCCTCGGCGCGCGGCGGGCCTGTGCCAATGTGCTTCGTGACGAACGCAACTGGCTGGAGGCGGAAGTGGAGTTGCGCGAAGTGCTTCGACTGATCCGAAAGCTCGACCCCGACGACACTCCAGGCGAAGCGGACGCGCTGCGCGATTTGGCCGCGGTGCTGAAACGCCAGGGCAAATTGTCTGAAGGACAGAACACGTACCACGAGGCACTGCAGCTCTACACGACGCTTGTCTCCAACGCGGCCACCAACCAGACCGAGCAGTGCCGCCAACTCCGGAAGCGAGCGGAGTTTTTCGCTCGTTTTGGCCGTTGGATCGAAGCGGTGTCCGACGTGAAACGCGCGATCGATCTCAAGCCCAGCGATGATGAGTCCACGCACCAGTTGCCGCCGCTCCTGCTCCAGTCCGGCGACCTCCAGGCTTATCGCGAACATTGCCGTGGCCAGCTCGAACGGTTCAGGAAAACCGATAAGCCGGTGACGGCCTACCGCGTGGCCAAGGATTGTCTGATGGTGCCGATTCCAAGCATCGATTTGAACGCGGCGGCAGCCGTCGCTGACTTTGCCGTCCAGTTTGGGCGCCGGCCTCGGGATGAATTTGTCAAGAGCCTGGCTGACTATCGGCAGGGCTATTACCGGGAATCGGCGGAACGTCTAGAAAAGCTGTTAACTCAGGCAAGGCGGGATCTCCATCTGGACATCCAGGCGCGGGTCGTGTTGGCAATGGTGTATCACCACTTGCGCCGGACGGATGAAGCGCAAGCCGCGCTGGCCGGTGCAATCGCGCTGGCGGACAAGTGGCTGCCTAAATTGGACGAGCCTGATCTCGGGGACGACCCGCCCAATTGTGTTTGGGCCTACGCGTTGTTCAAAGAAGCGAACGCGCTGCTCCAGCAGAATCCGCAAAGCGCAACAGCCAAGTAACGGGTCCTGGGCTGGCTCACGTTGTACACGCGAGCTGCGGCCGTCTCCTGGCCAAGCGATGCAGTCTCGGTTTTTCGCTCAAGGTTGAGACCGGTCTGACGCGTCGCTGCCGGAGGATGGATTTCACTACGGGTGTCTGGTTGCTTGTGTTTGGTCGCTGGTCAGGTCCGAGGTGACCAGCAACCAAGCACCATTATTGCGGCACCCAGTCGCGACCCCATCGTGCACCTGCTCCCCTCCTGATCGAAGAAAGTTGTCCTTTCATGATCCCTTTCCCAGCGCTTTGGCGCACTTGTAATTGAAGCGCATCCAAAGGAAATTATGAAAACTACACTCCCTGCAACTTCGGCTTTGAGCTTGGCCTGCGCTCTGGCACTGAGTCCGACTAGTGCGCCCGCTGAGCAAATCTGGGAACAGCGTTACGATGGTCCCGGTCACGGGCACGATCTCGGCCTCGCGATTGCCTCCGATGGGGGCGATGTCATCGTCACCGGAATATCACTCAATGCCAACGGCGATTACGATATCTACACGGCAAAATACGACGGTGGCGCCGGCCACTTGATTTGGGAGCAACGTTACGACGGCCCCAACCACGCAGATGATTTTGCCGCAGCTGTAGCGGTGGATAGCGCAGGGAATGTTATTGTCGCCGGCTATCTGGCAGTGGCCAACGCGCCAACTGATACCGGCCACATTTTCATTAATACAGAATTCGCCGTCCTCAAGTACCGTGCCAATGGGGATTTCGTGTGGGCTCGGGTCGGGCCCGATCACGGTTCATTGAACAATGATCGGAAGCGAGATGGAATCAAGCTGGCAGTGGACCGCTCCGGGAATGTGATCGTGACGGGCTATGCTCCCGGCGTCAATGAAGGCGCCGTCTACTACACGGCAAAATATGGACCGAATGGAGACCGAATCTGGGAAACACGACACCATGGTTCCTACCAGTTTGGCAATGACGCTCCCTATGCCGTGGCCGTAGATCCGAGCGATAATGTGATCGTCACGGGACGAGCTCAAGACAACTCGGCCTCGCCCGGCAACGCTAATTATTACACCGTGAAGTACGCGGCGGCGGACGGAACGGTCCTCTGGGAGCAGACCTATGATGGCCCTAACCTTCCAAGCGGTGGCATGGGCAATAGTGATGTGGCCACGGCTTTGGCGGTGGACAGCACGGGCAATGTCGCGGTGACCGGAAGATCCCAGGTTCCAACGGATGGAGATCCGGGCGTAGCCGTAGATTATCTGACCATAAAATATGCCGCCGCCGATGGCCACCCGCTCTGGCTACAACGCTACGACGGTCCCAACCACGGTCTTGATGTCCCAGAAGCCATCGCCATGGATGGCGCAGGCAACGTCGTCGTCACCGGCGTCTCTTCAGCGGACAGTGGCTATGGCAATGTTGACTACTACACTGCGAAATATGCCGCGGCAGATGGACACCTCCTTTGGGAGCAGCGTTACGATGACTGCCGCCATGGCGGCGACTGGGCCAAAACAGTTTCGGTTGACGAGTCGGGAAATGTATTCGTCACCGGAACGTCGGCGGGGGCCACCTCGAGCGACTTCTACACCGTAGGTTACGCGGCCAATAACGGGAGCATTCTTTGGAGCCAGCGATCCTCACCTCTGGCCTACGAGGAGGCTAGTGGTCTCGTGTTGGATTCTGCCGGTGGCGCAATCGTCACAGGCTGGTCTGACAACCCCAGCGGCAATGTCGATATTTATACGGCGAGGTATTCTCCTGCAGGGAGTTCATCGCCATCCATTCAGTGTCCGGCAAACCTCGTGACCGCAGCCGATCCTGGCCAATGTACCGCAGTCGTGAATTTCGCGGTGAGTGCCATCGATGACGACTGCAATACTTACCCGGTTAGGTGTTCGCCAGCGTCCGGATCGTCCTTCTCCGTCGGCACGACGACCGTCAATTGCAGCATTTCGGACGCCGCGCAGTGCAGCTTCACGGTGACGGTCACCGAGAACGAGCCGCCGACCATCAGTTATACAGCCAACGTCGTCGTTCATCCCCCATGCGGGCAGACCGCGATGGTGGTCAATTACCCAGCACCTTCAGCAAACGACCGCTGCTCGAGCGTTAACGTCACGTGCAATCCGCCGTCGGGCTCTGTTTTTCCGGCCGGAACAACCACCGTCCAGTGCACGGCTCACGACACTTCCGGCAATGAGGCTTCCTGTTCGTTCACGGTCACCGTGGACACAACGAGCTCTACCTTCCAATTCATCGGCTTTTTGCCGCCGCTGGGCGGGGCGGACGGGAGCGGTGGAAGTTTCGCCGACCCACTGCAGGCGTTTAAACTCAAGAGCACCATCCCGGTGAAGTTCAAGGCTACGTGCGCCGGTGCGCTTGTGCTCACGGGCATTCACACCCTCCAAGCCATCAAGTACAGCAACCAAACCACCAGCGATACCCCGATTGATGCCACGCCGACAGAGGCGGCAACTACCGGCAACCAGTTCCGGCTGACTGGCGATGAGTGGCACTTCAATCTCGACACCAAGGCGACCGGGATGAGCACGGGCGTCTGGCTCTTGCGCGCGACGCTGTCTGACGGGAGCCAGCACTCGGCCTGGATCCAGATCAAGTGAGTGAGCGAGGTGCGTTTCAACGAAAAACCTTTATGCCCTTGAAAACTATGAAGACCTCCCTTTTGTCAACTTCGGCTTTGAGCCTAGGCTTCGCCTGTGCCCTGGCAGTGATTCCCACAACTGCGCCCGCGGATCAGATCTGGGAGCAACGTTACAACGGCCCAGCGAACAGCAACGACATGGCGTTAGCGGTGGCGGTTGACACCGCCGGCAATGTGGTTGTTACCGGAAAATCACTGAACGCGAGCGGCGATTACGATTTCTACACGGCAAAGTATGATAGTGCAGATGGCCATTTGCTCTGGGAGCAGCGCTACGATGGCCCGAACCAGGCCGATGATGTGGCTACTTGCGTGGTTGTGGACATCGCCCGCAATGTCGTGGTGACGGGCTACTCGGCAGACCGCAACTCGGTCGATGATCCTGGCCATATCAGCATCAATACAAAGTTCTACACCGCCAAATATGATGCGAACGGTAACTTGCTCTGGTATCACCTGGGCCCGGATCATGGAGGGGCGGACAGCATCCGGGCGGCTGTGGATGCCAGCGGGAATGTGATTGTCGCCAACAAAGATACGGTCGGCTCCTACACTGCCAAGTATGATGCGGCCGACGGTCATCTCGTCTGGGAACACCGCTATTGTGGCAGTTGCGGCGAGATTGGATTTGGTTTGGGTGATGTCCTCACGGGAGTGGCTGTGGACGGCTCGGGGAACGTCGTGGTGTGCGGCACCGCGGTAGTCGGG
>DATLUX010000626.1:0-12348 GCA_035577805.1 Verrucomicrobiia bacterium | reverse complement strand
GTTTCGGTTGTGTTCGTGGCGTCTTGGGCGTCGCGTCGGTGAGTCGGAGCGTTATCATCGAAGAATACCATGAAAGAAGAGCCGACTGTCAGTGCGCGTGACCTTCTCCTCATGGCCGCAGCCGTTCACAAGCTCGGCCCGGATACGAATCTGGGCTATGGACCAAGCACCGTGAAGGTAATGCGCCAAGCGTTGCACTGGGCCGGTTTGCTGCATGGAGAGATCAAGACGTGCTTTGAGAGTTATGAGGAGTGCCCGCCCATCACGGAATTCTACGAGGGCCTGTTCTCGATGATGCCACAATCGAAGCCGGCAGAAGTGTTATTCGAGGGCGGAGGCAACTGGGGCGGCCCGTGGGGACCGCGAGCGTCAGCCCACTTCACCTCGTGTAGGCTTACGGAACGTGGGCCACCAAGGGTTACAGCGAGGAACCAGCGAACCAGGGAACCAATAATTAGCAACTAGCAACCAGGAACCAGCAACTAGCAACCAACAACCTCAATCTTTTTCCACGCCGTTGTTCCAGAGCTTGAGCAACTCCTCTGGCGGGGGCACCTGGAGGGGACGGACGACGCGCAAGCCGAGCCCTTGGGCATCGGTGTGGTACCAGATGCTCTTGGGGAGTTGCGGATCTTGCTGCTTCCACTCCCGACTGGAGCCGCGGCGGGCGGCGCTGCGCAGCATGGAAAGATCAACATCATCCCAATGGCCGCCGCGCGCCACGTGCGGATAAGGTTTGGTGGCTTTGAGCCACGGGTCTTTTGTGCCCGAGCCAGTGAACTTCTGGTAAGCGGCCGGGTCATATTGGTCGAGACACCATTCCATGACGTTTCCGTACATATCATGGAGTCCCCAGGGGTTGGGTAGCTTGCGGCCGACCTTTTGATATTTGAACTCGCTGTTATTACCGAACCAGGCGTGATTGGTCAGCGGCCCGGGGTCATCGCCGAAGTAATAGGCCGTGGTGGTGCCGGCGCGGCAGGCGTATTCCCATTCGGCTTCGGTGGGCAACCGATAAAACTGCCCGGTCTTGGCGCTTAGCCATTGGCAATATTTGTTGGCGGCATGTTGCGTCATGCTGATGGCAGGAAATTCCCCTTTGCCCATGCCGAAACTCATCTCGACATACGGTTTGGTCGGGCGGCTGACCGCATCGGATACCTTGTCGAGATACGGGTTGTTGGTTTCGAAAGTGACGGCCTTTTCCTGGTCGGGATACATGAACAGCTCATACTCGCTCCAGGTTACTTCGCAGCGGCCCATCCAAAACGGGGAGATTTCTACGCGATGCTGCGGGCTTTCGTCCGGTCGGTGTCCCTTTTCCGTGTCCGGACTGCCTTGCAAGTATTGACCGCTGGGAATGGGCAGCATGACGTAGGTGACGGTCGTGCCCGGGATGCTGTTGGTGTAACGCTTCATCTCCTTCTCCGTTTTCACCTGGAGATGCGCCATGATCTTATTGTAAATGGCCGTGACGGTCGCCAGCTCATCGCCGCCCGGAACGTCTTCCGCTTTTTTCGGAGTTAACGTGAGGCCATCGGGCCAGGGGGCCCCTTGCTCAATCCAGCGGGCGAGTGTCTCGACTTTTTCCTTGGGCATCGGACCGCCTTTTTTGGCCGGGGGCATGACGGCGTCGTCTTCGGCGCCCAGCGTGGTGGCGACGTAAGCCCGGCTCTCTTTGAGGCGGAAGGGAACGATGGCGGGGCCGCTGTCGCCGCCTTTGAAGGCGACGTCACGTTCATCCAGGCGCAAACCGCCCTTGATGTGGTCCGCACGGTGACAGGCGACGCAATTCAATTCCAGGATGGGTTGCACATCCTTGGTGAACTCGACGCGCCGGGTCTTGGTGAGCGTGATGTTTTCGGGCCACGCAGCGCCCTGCTCGATCCACTTCGCCAAGACTGCAATCTGCGTCTTGGTCAGAGGATCGCCTTTCGGCGGCATGATGTCATCGTGTCCGGGCGGCAAGGTGGTGCTGGTATAAAGCTTGGATTCAGCCGGCTTGCCCGGGACCAGAACAGGGCCATGTTCGCCGCCTTTCAAGGCCAGGGCCCGGCTCATCAACTGGAGCTCGCCCTTGGGCTTCTCTGGTCCGTGACAGCTGAGGCAAGTGCTTTCCAGGATGGGCTTCACCGTGGTCAGGAAATCCACCTGGTCGGCGCCTGCCACGACCAGCGGAACAAAGGCCAAAATAGCGGCGACAAAGCTTGTCTTCATGGGTCTTGAAAAAATCGCGAAGCAGTTTGACGGCAGCACGCGCATTGTCAATTCATCCCGCAGATGGGTCTTGTTCCGCATTCCGCCCTCCGCCCTCCGCCCTCCGCCCTGGGAGAGGTCAGAACCCACAAAACTCCCATTCGATCCGCTTGGCTTCCTGTTCCAGCGGCCCGAAGGGATACCCCGGCTTGATGCATTCCAGCAGATACGCCTTGAGGAACGGACGAACGCCGCCCAGTCGTTCGTATTGGGCCGTATGCGCCAGTTCGTGAACCACTAATCGGCGCAAGCCCCAATAGTCCGCACGGATGAAGATCCCATAGCGCAGGGTAAGCCCAATGGTTTGCGGAGCCAATAATCCTGTGGCATGGGCCGCCCGACGCAGCACCGGGTGACCGGGCCAAGGCATTTGATCAACAACCCGCAGGCGAACCCGCTCGGGAAACCGGATCCCGATCCGCCTCGCATCCGCCAACTGTGCATCGGTCAGCGGGACACCTTCACGCTGAATTCGATTTTCCTGATCCTCAGCCCACGCGCTGGCCAAGGGCAGCGCGACATTCACCATAGCCACAGCAATCACGCATCGGATCTTGCCGAGACCCGCCGCCCCATGGGAAGAGAGAAAAGCGGACGGGGAAAAGCGGAAAGCGGAAAGCGGAAAGCTTCAATTCAACGGACCAGGAACGAGCAACCAGCAACCAGCAACCAGCAACCAGCAACCAGGAACGAGCAACCAGGACCCAGCAACCAGCAGCTTAAAACTGCCTTGCGGGCCGGGCCCGGTGGATGCCGTTGGCGCGGTCTTCGCCCAGGCGGGCGAGCAAATCGCACAGTTCCTTAATCCGTGGCGGTTTGCTCACCACGACATCGACTTGAGCCGGGATGTCGCCTTCCTCTTTCATCATCGTGCCCCAACCGGTCAACATGACGATGGGCGTCTCAGGCGATTCTTTGCGGATGACGGTGGCGACCTGGCGGCCGTCGACTCCAGGCATTCCCAGGTCGGTAATCACTACTTCAAAGGGTTTACCCTGCTGGACCGCTGAGCGAAACAGGTCCAGGCCCTGGGCACCGTCCTCCGCGGTCACGACCTGATGGCGAACAGCCCCCAAGGAATCCTGCAACAGTTCACGAATGACGGGTTCATCGTCGATGCAAAGGATCCGCAACGGACGCGTCAGCACTGGGGCATCGGTTCGGGCCGGCTCCGGCTTGTCACTGCCGGTTCGATGGGGGAACAGCAAGCGAATACACGTGCCTTGCCCGGGAGCGCTTTCAATTTCCACCGTGCCATCGTGACGTTGCATCATGCCGTAGACCATGGCCAGGCCCAGACCGGTGCCGCCGCGTTGCGCTTTGGTGGAGAAAAATGGTTCCAAACAACGCTGCCGCGTTCGTTCGTCCATGCCCGCCCCGGTGTCCCGCACTTCCACCTGGATCCGCGCCGGCGGCTGCAGACTGCCATCCGGCCCCGGCCCGGGCAGTTGCCTGGTGGCGAAGGTGATTTTGCCGCCGTTCGCCATGGCATCCACGGCGTTGAAGATCAGGTTCGTGAACGCTTCCCGCAGTTCTGCCTCATCGCTCAAAAGCGGCGGCAACGCCCCATCCAGGTCGCATTCGGTCTGGATCCGGATCCCTTGACGCTGCGGCAAATCGCGCCAGCGCGGGCGGGTGAGATCGATGACCTCGCGGATCACCCCATTCAAGTCGACGGGCTTGAGGTCTTCATCGCCGGCGCGGCGCCGATAGAATTCGCGCATGCGCGCGACGATATGGGCGATGTCATCGGCGGATTTGCGGACATGCTCGAGCTGGCGGCGGGCTTTGTCGGGCAACATGTCCAGAGAAGTGCTGAGGATGTCGGTATAGGCGACGATCGGGGTGAGGGCGTTATTGATGTCATGGGCCATCCCGCTGGCCATCTGGCCCAAGGCGCGCAAACGTTCCTGTTGCACCACGGTTTGTTGGGTTCGCCGCAAATCGTCGTAGGCCTGCTGCATCCCGTGGGTCAGACGCGCCTGATCAAAGAGATGCCGGCATTGTTCCTCGGTGGTGATGACCTTGAGTTGCAGGATTTCTTTTTCACTTTGGATGGTGCGGACCTGTTCCATGATCTGTTCGCTCTTATAACGCACCTCCTCCAGCACCAGCACGATCATGCTCACCGCCAGGAACAGCTGCAGCACCGCAGCCACAAAAAATCCCGCGCTGAACAGGTTCTCATATTCCTGCGAGAACGGATAACTGGCGAGATATACCCCCCAGAGAAAAAAGCCGAGCGACAGCAGGCCCGCGCCCACAAAGGGCAGCTTGCGGCGCAAGCGAAAGAAGCAGGTGCCGGCGAACATGCTGCCTAACCCCATCAGGATGAAGATCGGCAGCTGCAACAGCACTTGGCTCTTCAGAAACTGCGGACTCACGTAGCTCCAGACCAACAGGAACAGCATGAACCACCCGAATAACGACTGCCGCACCGGCAACCCCAGGAATTGAAGGCTGCCCCATAAGAGGAACACCGCCGAAATCGCCACGCACCATTGCCGGATCATGAACAGGCCCGACTCGGCTTGCAGTCCCTGATGCTTGATGCTGAGCGTCAGCCACAGCGCATAAAACAGCCATGCCGCCGTCCAGATCGTGAAATAACCCCGCTTGGTGTAACGATTCAGGTAGCAGAACAGCCCGACTAACACCCACACGCTCAACAGCGAAACCAGCAGAGCCGCGCGCAAGTACTCGCGCGGAAACGCCAAGTCAAAGCCGCTCACATCCATAAAGTTGTCCCGGACCGGCCTCGGACGCGCCGACCCTTCTCTATTTCTATCGGTTGGAGCAGGAGAAGAATGAAGGGCGCTTGGTTGTTGGTTGCTGGGTGCTACATGTAGCACCCAGCAACCAGACTGCAGCATTGCGCCGCCCAACTGAACGTGCCAGAAACAAGCCATGAACAGCCAAACTTTACAGCCGTGTGGAGATTGAAGAGCCAATTGGCATGCGCCATTTTCTGTGTCGGTTTCTTCCTCGCGGTCGTGCCGGCGCGAGCTCTGGACGTTGGCGTGGGAAGTTGTGACATCACTCCGGACGTGACAGGTCACAAGGTGCCTCTGGCTGGCTACGGTGCTCGCCAAGGACGTCCGTCGACAGGCGTGCATGATCCGTTGCACGCCAAAATGCTTTTCTTCCGCGATGGCCAGGCGTCCATGGCCCTGGTCACGTGCGACCTGCGTTCCGTAACACCGCAACTCAAGCAACAAATACTCCAGAAGACCGCCAAGCTCGGGCTCAGTGCGGACACACTTTTCCTGTGTGCCTCCCATACTCACGACGGCCCCTCCATTTTCCCCGAGAAGTTTTGGCAATTACAGTTTGGCGAGTGCGACCCGGCTGTGGTGGACGGCATCAGCAGTGCCATCGCCGGTGGACTGCAGGTGGCGGCGGGGAACCGGGCTCGGGCCCGAGTGGGCTTCGGTTCCGAGCGCGTGGACGGATTTACCCGCAACCGTCGTTGGCGGTACGACAACCAGGCTCGGCTGACCGCTGGAGAGACGCCCGCCGCGAACCCGATCTTGTCCGTTCTGCGCGTAGACAGCGATGATGGCAAATGCCGGGCGCTGTTGGTCCATTTCGCCACCCACCCGACTCTGCTGGGCGCTTCCAACATGTTCATCTCTGCCGAATGGCCGGGTGTTCTGCAGCAGGAGCTGGAAACCGCGTTCCCCGGCGCGGTCGCACTCTACTGTAACGGGGCCGAGGGCGATCAATCCCCCGCCGACGCCAAAGGCGACGGCGAGTTTCAGCGGGTCAAGGATTTCGGGACACGTTTGGCCAAGCGCGCGCAAGTGGTCGCCCGGACGATCGAAACCAAACTGGACCAACCCATCGGCATCGTCCGGATCACGCCGGACCTGCCGCCCATCGGGTTCAGTCCTGGCGCCCTCAACGGCCCGTACAAATCCTTCGAGCCGCTGGCGCGCGCAGCCCTTCCCCGGCAGGCGGAAATTCAGGTGATGCGCATCGGCGATACGGCGCTGGCCGGGTTGCCCGGTGAACCGATCTGCGAAGTGGGCCTGGACGCGCAGAACCAGGCCGCCATGGCCTTCAAAAACGTGCTGATCATCGGCCTGGCCAACGATTACCTCGGCTACATCGTCAGCGAAAAGGAATATCACCATGGCGGCTATGAAGTGGATGAACGCTCCTATTACGGCCCCCAATTAGGCCGCCTGCTCGCTTCGAAAGCCGGTGACGCCGCCAGGAAACTCGCCGAGTCGCGCTAACCGAATTTTATGCGAGCGCAACCATTAACATTTCTTCGACACCTCCAAGCAACCAACACAAGAAACCAATGAGCGCGGCTGACAGCACATTGTTCGGCAACTACCAGTTCGAAATTTACTCTCCTGAATCGGCGTCGAAGCCAAAGATCCCCTTCACCTTCGCCGAGCTGGAACAGCGCGCGGGCGAAAAACTGAGTCAAGGCGCGTTCGGTTATGTGGCCGGAGGCGCTGGCGCCGAAGAAACCATGCGCGCGAACCGTGAGGCTTTCGCGCGCTGGCAGATCGTCCCCCGGATGTTGCGCGACGTGTCTTCGCGCGATCTGCGCACGACCGTGCTGGGGACCGCCCTGCCCGCCCCATTGATGCTGGCGCCGGTCGGAGTGCTGAGCATTGTCCATCCGGAGGCCGAAGTGGCGGTGGCTCGCGGCGCAGCAGGATTGGGAGTGAACCTGATCGCGAGTACGGCGTCCTCGCGCACCATGGAGGAGATCGCTCAGGCCATGGGATCGAGTCCGCGTTGGTTCCAACTTTATTGGCCCAAGAGCCGGGAACTTGCCGCCAGTTTCCTGCACCGAGCGGAGCAGGCCGGTTATCAGGCGATCGTCGTGACGCTAGATACCTGGCTCCTCGGCTGGCGGCCCCGCGATCTCAAAGGATCTTATTTGCCGTTCCTGCGCGGGGAGGGCCTGGCCAATTATCTGTCCGATCCGGTCTTTTGCGCCAGCCTCGCCAAACCGCCGCGGGAAGACATGGCCGCAGCCATAGCCCATTGGACGGCGTCGTTTTCCGACCCAAGCGTGACCTGGGAAGACCTCCACTTCCTGCGCGAACACACGCGCCTGCCCGTCGTGCTCAAAGGCATCCTCCATCCTGACGATGCCCGGCGCGCCGCCGATCTGGGCATCGATGGAGTGATCGTTTCCAATCACGGCGGACGCCAAGTTGACGGCGCCGTCGGCGCGCTTGACGCTCTGCCCGGCGTGGTCGCCGTCGCTGGAAAAATGACCGTGCTCTTTGACAGCGGCATTCGCACGGGAGCGGACATAGTGAAAGCGCTGGCGCTGGGCGCCAAGGCCGTGCTGGTGGGCCGGCCCTACGTCTACGGTTTGGCCTTGGAAGGAGAAGCCGGGGTCAGAGCTGTCCTGCGCGCGTTGCTGGCCGAATTGGATCTCACCATGGCGCTCTCCGGCCTGTCGCAGGTTGGCCAATTGACGGCGGACTTGCTGAGGCGGGGCTAGCGGGGTTCGGGGTTCAGGGTTCAGGGTTCAGGGTTCAGGGTCCGGGAACCGGGAACCCGGGAACCGGTAACCGGTAACCGGTAACCCGTAACTACGTCCTCGCTTCGAGGAACGCCTTCAATTCGGCGGCGGCTTTGCCGCCGAAGCCGGGTACGGCCGCGATTTCCTCCAGACTGGCCAGACGCAGACGCTGCACGGAACCGAATTTTTTCAGCAACGCGGCTTTGCGCTGTTCCCCGATGCCGGGGAACTCATCAAGAATACTCTCGGAGATGCGTTTGATTCGCAGTTGGGCGTTATAAGAATTGGCGACACGATGAGATTCGTCGCGAATTCGTTGGAGCAATTTGAGCGCACCAGTGTCATGGCTTAGCCGGAGGGGTTCATCCTGGCCGGGGCGATAGATCTCTTCGAATTCCTTGGCCAACCCAATGACGGGGATGTGGGCCAGGCCGAGCTTGGCTAGTTCGGCGCAGGCTGCGTTCAATTGGCCCTTGCCGCCATCGATCAGGATCAGGTCGGGCATGGACGGCTTGAGCGGCACGGGATCCTTGGGAGCCTGCCAGCGTTGCGCGACCAGGGTGCGGAGTTCTTCCACGATGGCGCGGCGAGCTTCGGGATCTTCGTCTGCGGCGGCGGGCGGCTCGCCTTGTTGTTCGCGTAACAGACGCGAGTAACGGCGGCGGATGGTTTCGGCCATGCAGGCGAAATCGTCCTGGCCGGTCACTGTCTTTATTTTGAACCGACGATAATTGGCGCGGTCCGGCCGGCCCTGTTTGAAGCTGACCAGGGAAGCGACGGCGAATGTTCCGCTGATGTTCGAGATATCGAAGCCTTCGATGCGGGCAGGCGGGCCGGGGAGACCCAGCACGCGCGCAAGTTCTTGAAGATCTTTGGTGGGATCGATGGCGACGGGCAACTTGTAGGGGATGCGCTCGAACTTTTCCGTCTTGCGCGTGGTGCGTCGCAAATCGGTGAGGGCATCGCGCAGCATGGCGGCTTTCTCGTAGTCCTGGGCGGCGGCGGCCTTTTTCATTTCGCCCTCGAGCTGGTCGGACATCTCTTCGCATTGGCCGTCGAGAAAATCGCAAGCGGCCAGCACTTGCTGCAGATACTGTTCCCGCGTGACGTTGCCGATACAGGGGGCGGTGCACCACTTGAGATTTCCGTAAAGGCAATGTTTGTAATCCGTCTCGGTGGGCGTGAGGGGCCGGCAGCCGCGCAGGTTAAACTGGCGCCGGACCAGGGCCAGCGTGTTGCGCAATGCGCCCGCGTGCGCGAATGGCCCGAAGTAACGGGCGCCATCGTCGGTGCGCAGGCGGGTCAGGCTAATGCGCGGGATGGGATCGTTCAGGTTGACTTTGAGGAGCAGAAACCGTTTGTCGTCCCGAAAACTGACATTGTAGCGGGGATGAAATTCCTTGATGAGCTTGCCCTCGAGCAGCAAAGCCTCCGGTTCGCTCTTGACGACGTGGATGTCCAAATCGTAGACCGCCTCGACCAAGGCGTTGAACTTGAGGTCCCAACCCGCACGGCGCGAGGGATGAAAATATTGATTCACGCGCTTGCGCAGGTCCCGGGCTTTGCCGACGTAAATGACCGTGCCGAACCGGTCTTTCATGAGGTAAATGCCGGGTTTGTGCGGAAGCTCGCTGATCTTTTTCCGGATGTGCTCGTTGATAGGCACCAGCACAGTATGCCAGAGGCGCGGGCGGGTTCAAAGCGGTTGTTCCGAAGCTCTCGAGCCGCGCGGGCGTTTGGCAAATAAAACGGCCGCCATTTGATAGGCCGTCGGGACCCTTCTCACCCGCCTTCGCCCTACGGGCTACGGGCGTGGCAGGCCCCTCACCCCGGCCCGCTCCCCGTTGAGGGGAGAGGGAGTCTGTAGGGCGGTTTATGACCGCCGCCGTGCGCGAAGAAGCACGTCACGGCGTTCCGATCAATCGATGATAGACACCGCGGGCGGTCTCGAGCTGCGCCCGCACCTGCTCCACGCTTCCTGGAAGGCGATCGCGCTTTTTCAGATCCGCCTCGAGACGATCAATCCAGGCCAGAAAATATTGGGCGTCGGCCCGGGACTCGAGCGGATGGCCTTGCACTTCGAGGTAAATGGGGTTGCTGTGCGCGCCAAACGCCGGACTGCCCGGATACCCAACACTGCCGCTGGCACAGCGGACCGCCATCCAGCCTGAGCGCTCGGCCGTGAACTCCTCGTTTAAGGTCAACTCGCGCTGGCCACTCGCCGAATTCGTCGCCGCCACCACCGTTCCGTTGGCGATAAGTTCCAGGCTCTTGATGGGAAACTGCGACAACGCTTGCGCCTGCACCCGCACCTTGTTCGGGGAATCCAAGCGCAAGGTGTCGCCAGGCTGAAGGCCGGCGGCAGTCCATTCCAAGGTTGGCCCAGTGGTGATAAAGGAGCGGCCGTCTTTTTGGCCGCGCATCCATTCGGCATAAGAGAGGCCGTTGGTGAGTTTCACGTAACAACGTCCCCAACCTGGCGGGTAACTGGTGATCCGATTCAGAAAAACATCCGTGCCCGCGGCAGCCGGCAGGCGAAAGCCGCAGTTCAATAAACGATACCATAAACGCAACGATGCTTCGTAGCCGGAACCCATCACATCGAGCGTATCAATGCGGCCCAAGGCGGCGTCGACCGGCAAACCTTTGGCCGCGTAAGCGCCGTCGTAGAGCGATTCGGGTGTCGAGGCCGGGTGCGTGTAACTCACCGTGCCGCGCTGGGTATGGGTGCGTTGCGCGATGTCGGCGTTGGAAGGCACATCCCATGGGTTGGTCGTGTCTTTGAATCCGGTGAAGATCGGTTCCACCAACTGGCTGAGCTGGCCCAGAGTGAGATGCCCCCAGATCGTACTGCGAAATTCTTCGTTCCAATAAATGATCGTGCGAGACGATGAGAGCGGGTCCGGGCGGCCCAGGAAATAATCGCGGTCAAACACGCCGTCGCCGTCGGAATTGGCCACCACCACGTTGGCCACGTGCAGGTTCTCCGCTTCGCATTGATCGCGAACAGTCTCCGGATCGTTGTGCCACGCGCCGTAACCGTAGTTGGCGTGGATATGGTTCTCGCCGGAGAACCAGCCTTTCTCGGGCATGTTAATCCAACGATCGAACGCCACAGTCACTTCCTGATTGCGGTCGGCGACAATTTCCAATGATTGTTGGTGCACGAGATATTCCGGCCCATGCCAGGCCTGGATCGTGAACTGGCCGGCGGGCAAAATCAGCTCAGCTGCCTCCCGGGCATAGAAATGACCGGCACCACTGGTCAGTCGATAAAGCGACCCGAAAGGAAAATGATATTTGCCGCCCTGTTGTTTCACGCTGACCCGGGCGGTAACGGGATCCCCGGTGTGCGCGTCCTTGAGCAGCAGGCGGAGTCGTCCGGTGGGTTCACGGAACTCGACGCGATCGATGCTCAGGGTTTGCTGCTGGCCGGACGTCAGATCCCTGCGCACCAACTCGGTGGCGCGTTGGTGGTTTTCCGTGTGCGCGAGCCAGCGTCCGTCCTGACTGACGCTTGGCCAGTCTTCGTCGGCTTGGCCGAAGGTTAACTTGCGCGCTGCTTCCAGAGGACGATCGAGCGGGAGATGCCAGAGATCATTGTACGCCACGCCGCGATCCGTCACGACATAAGCGCCGTGGCCTGCGGCGTCCCAACAAAGGCCGTAAATCCGGCTGGGCCAGCGGATGACACGTTGTGCTTCTCCGCCTGGTGCGGGCACCTGCCACAGGTCGGCCGCGGGGCCGTTGTTGCCGGACTGTTCGCCCGGCCGATCCTGGAACGTCGCGAGCAGAATGGCGGCGCCGTCTGGCGACAGGGCCCACTTCATGGAACTGCGCTGAGGCGCATCGAGCGACGGGAGATTCACGGCAGTCAATTCGCCCGGACTCAAGTTCAACCATTGCAAGCGATCTGGTTGGCCGGCGAGCGTGAACATTCCCAACAAACGGGTGCCATCCGGATGAAACTGCAGCCGGCCGCGCGCCAGGATTTCCTTGGGCAGCGGGGCAGGGGAACCGTCGGTGGCCGCGATCAACCGGAGCGGGCCTGCGCCGAACCCCGGGGCGTTGATGTATGCGATTTGTTTTCCGTCCGGTGACCAGGCCGGCTCGATATCCCAACCTTCTCCGCGCGTCAATCGAGTCAAGGTCCCGCCTTCACTGGGCAACCGGCAAATGGCGCCCTGGCAGGACAACGCGATCGTGCGGCCGTCCGGTGAAAGGACAGGTTGAATGCCTCCGAAGGCGTTTGGTGCGTTAACGCGTTCAGGTTCCGCGGCCGTTGCACTCACCTGGGCGGCGCTCAGGCTTGCTATGAGCAAGAAGCATCGGAGGTTCATCAAAAACCGAGAGTGCCGCGATGACAACGCTTCGACAACTGAAGACTGAGCGCATTTGGGCACTGCCCCCGATGCATCAACTGTAGCGGCGGTCTGTGACCGCCGTTCGCTCTACCCATGAACAGACCCTCACCCGGCCTTGCGGCCACCCTCTCCCATCCGATGGGAGAGGGGCTGGGGGTGAGGGCTCTTTTTCAGTGGAAGTTCATGGCCCCAATTCGCCTGCATCAGCAGATGGAAGCTACCCATGAA
>DATLUX010000625.1:0-10483 GCA_035577805.1 Verrucomicrobiia bacterium | reverse complement strand
GAACTGAAGCGCCAGATGAAGGCGCAGGTAGATGAGGCGATTAAATCCGACCGGATGAAGCCCAGCGAAGCGATGCGACTGCTGGACGAGTATGAAAAGGGGCTGAAAGCTTACACGTATCTGTCCATCTGATGTCGATCTGATCTGTCGCACCTGTGCTGTGCCTGCCGAATCCACAGATTCCCCGCCCCCTGGCACGACTGGTCTGCCGGTGGTCAGTTCCATGATCGAATCTCCTCCGAGCCCGGAGCTGTTGAGTTCGCTAGGGCGCTTGGCGCGCGGGTTGTCGGTCTTATTCTGGGGGTTGCCGACCGCGCTGGTTGTATGTGTGCAAAGCGCCAAAGGCGACTGGTTTCGGCCCTTGGGTATTATTCCACCGCTGCTGGCCACCGGGCTGCTGGTTTACGGGCTGGCTTTGCTCAGTCACTTTCAGCAACAGGAACGGGTCTGGCGGATGGCCTTGGATCGAGCCTCGGTGGTGGCCTTGATCAACGTGGGAACCGCCCCGTTCCTCTACTGGTGGAGCCGAATTCCATCCAATGTCTTTTTCACGCTGGTGGTGCAGGGTCTCATGTTGTCTGGGATCCTGTTTTTACTCCTGATCAATCCGGTGCTGGTGCGGCTTACCGCCATGCTGCCCGACGAAACGCTGCGGCTGGAGACCCGGTTTTTCACCATGCTCAACCGCTACATTTTGGTCGGGATCTTTGGCGTGATGACGGTGTATTTCACGATGATCCATATCGAAGCGGGTCTGCCCGATCGATTCATGGGCTGGTTGCTGAAAATCTCGCCGTTGCCCCCGCGGGCCAACGCCTTGGTTTATTTTGTCGACCAAGCCAAGCTTTGGATTGCGCTCTTTTTCGTCCTCTTGCCGTTGGCGATGACGATGGCGTTGTTGTGGAAGATCAAAGAGATCATCCTGGCGAGTGTCTTCGGGCCGGAGAACTGAACTCAGGCGCGCGCAGGTTGGGGTGGCCGGCGCCGGTTACTTGGCGCCCTGATCAATCCAGGCGCGGATGAGGCCAACTTGTTCCTTGGTCAACGGGGTGCCTTTGTCGGCCGGGGGCATTGCGTCATCCTCATTGAGGCGAGCCACCGCGTGCACCAGGGTGCTCTTGGCGCTATTGCCGGGTTCGATGACTTTCCCGTCTTCGCCGCCCTTCAAGGCCGCCTCAAGGCTGTCGACTCTGAATTTGCCCTTTTGTTTCTCGGGGCCATGACATTTAAAACAGGTTTTTTCGAAGATGGGTTTAATGTCCTTGGCGTAAGTAACTCCCTTCTTGTCGGAAGCCGCAGGAAGCTTGCTGATATCCACTTCCGCCGCGCGGGCGAGGAACGCACAGGTAACAATGCCCAGGGTAAGGGGCAGAGTCCGGATGAATCGGTTGGTTGCCATAATATTAATTGCGTCTAGTTGTCGGCTAAGACGCCGGAAAGGTCAACCTTTCGGCGTGCCGGGCCGACGGGAGCCTACAGACGTTTGGCGGAGGCCCGCATTCAAAAAGGGAGAGGTTATTTCACCTTCTCGACCTTTTCCCATTGCTGGGTTTTGGCGGATTTGAGGACGGCGTCGGTGACGTAATCGGTGGCCAAGCCGTCCTGGAAGGTGGGGCCGGGCATCTTGCCGTTTTGGAGGCCCTGGATGAAATCGGCGACCTGATGGATGAAAGTATGCTCGTAGCCGATCTGCAAGCCCGGAACCCACCAGTGCTTCATGTAGGGATGGTCGCCGTCCGTGATGTGCAGGCTGCGCCAACCGCGCACTCGTCCTTCGTCACGATGATCAAAGTATTGGAGCCGATGGAGATCATGGAGATCCCAGAAGATGGAGGCATGCTCGCCATTGATTTCGAAAGTATAAAGGGCTTTATGGCCGCGAGCGTAGCGGGTCGATTCGAACGTAGCCAGGGAGCCATTGCTGAACCGGGCCAAAAACGCGCTGGCGTCATCAATGCCGACCTTCTCCACTTTGCCGGTCAGAGTGTGCTTTCGTTTTTTTATGAAGGTCTCCGTCATGGCCGTCACGGAATCGATCGAGCCATTGAGCCAAAGAGCTGTATCGATGCAATGCGCCAGCAGATCGCCGGTGACGCCGCTGCCGGCGACCTTGACATCCAAACGCCAAAGACCCGCCCCGCCCTGCGGCAGGTCCTTGGAGATGGTCCAGTCCTGAAGAAATTTGGCGCGATAATGGAAAATGCGTCCCAGGCGCCCTTCATCGACCAACTGTTTGGCGAGGGTCACGGCGGGGACGCGCCGATAATTGTACCAGACCATGTTGGGGACTTTGGCCTTGGTAACGGCGGCCACCATCTTCTCGGCCTCAGGCGCGTTCATGGCGAGAGGCTTTTCGCACAGGATCATCTTGCCGGCTTTGGCGGCCGCCAGAGCGATCTCGGCATGGGTATTGTTTGGGCTGGCGATGTCAATAACATCGATGTCATCGCGTTGCACCAATTTGCGCCAGTCGGTTTCGACAGTCTGATAACCCCATTGGGATGCGAACGTTTTCGCTTTGCCGGCATCGCGCGCACAAATGGCTTTGAGGACGGGCTGGTATTCCAGGTCGAAGAAATGGTTGACTTGGCTGAATGCGTTCGAATGGGTTCGGCCCATAAAACCATACCCGATGAGGCCGACATTGAGCTTTTTCATGTGATCAGCGGGGCGCTAGCTGGTTCGGAGTGCGCTGTTCTGGGTTCAAGCCGAGGAAATAGGCAAATGTCGTTATTGGCGTCGGCCTTTGCGGGCGTGGCGGGCCGGGCGTCGGGACCCACGGTTGCTACGACGGGTTCGCGACTTGGTCTTGGTCTTGGGGTGGGGGCGGGCGCGTTTGGCTTTGACCTTGGCCTTGGCCTTGACCTTCACTTTGGGCTTGAGCTTCGGTCGTGCTTTGGCCTTTGGCCGTTTCGCGGCCGTGCCTTTTGATTTTGTCTTCGCCTTGGGTTTCGTCGTGGCTTTGCTGGCAGCGGGGCGGGAGACAATGGTGGGGATTCGGCTGGGGGCAGGAGCGGGAGTTTCGTTCCAGCCGTGAGCTTCGCGAACCTGGACCATGGCGCCGAGAATGTTGTTCCAAGTTTGTTGCTGCAGCATCACTTCATTGGGGAACATGCAACCGTCCCAACAAATGTGGCGGGCGGCTTTGGTGAGGCGGCCTTTTTCGTCGCGCAGCCAAAAGCCGGCATGATGCGGGATATTGAGTTTGCCATTGGGATCATTGACCTGGCAATGGCGCCCGGTTTTGTCATGCGAGCCGGTGCCATGAACGGTGGCGTCGTTTTGAGCGACGTGAAAATCGATCGTCCAAGGTCGCAGGGCCTGGGTGAGCTGGCGCAGGGCATCGTCCAATTCCGCCGCATTCCAATCAAAGTTTTCCGGGACCAACCGGTCTTGAGGTTCGGCATTGTAGCCGAGGGTATAGAGGAGAGTATGGGCCATGTCGGCCTGGAATCCGACGGTTTCGGGGCGAGCGGTCAATTCCAGGAGCTTGACCATTTCGCGCCAGCCATGCATGCCGCCCCAGCAAATTTCGCCTTCCGCAGCCAGCCGTTCGCCGAAGGTTTCGGCAACGTCAGCGGCCTCGCGGAACGTCTGGGCAATCAGCTTGGTGTTGGCGTCGGGCGCCTGCGACCAAGCCTCGACTCCGGTGGCGGAATCGATGCGGACCACGCCGTAGCTCCGCACTCCGTAGTCGCGGAGCTTGGAGGCGATCCGGCAGGCTTTGAGCACTTGCTGCACGAATTGCTGACGTTCCTCCGGCGTGCCCATGGCTGATCCGCCGCCGGTCGGCGGCCAGACCGGCGCCACGACGGATCCCACCACAAAACCCCGGGCGGCAATCTTATCGGCCACGGCCTTCAGGGCGTCGTCGCTGATATCGATGCTGATGTGCGGCTCAAACAGGAAGATGTCGACTCCGTCGAATTTGGCGCCATTGATTTGGGCCCCAGCGGTCAGATCCAACATCGTGTCGAGATCGATCGGCGGCTCGGAATCCGGTCCCTTGCCGACCAATCCTGGCCACATGGCATTGTGCAGTTTAGGGAATTGATTGCTCATAGCTAAAGGGCTCCTGTGAAGTGGCTAAGCAGCACCTGGTTGGGATTAAGGTTCCTGTGGCAGGTCCTGCCATAGATCCGGACTGGCTGGCGCTACAGTTACATTTGTTCATGTTCCGCTTCCGCGGCGGACATACCGTCTCGATGCGGCAGCCGCAGGTGGATCAGCGGGGTCATCTCTGCCGAAAAGCCGGACCGAGGGCAAGCCTCTTTTGAACAAGCAGGCTGCTTGAGGTGCATTCGGATACTGCCCCCCGGGCTCGCGGTCCCGCACATGCGGGGTACCTGTTTAGCGCGCGAGGGAGCGCGGTGTTTACGCCGCTTCAATGTCCGGCGGGTCGGCTGCGGTGGGAGTTGCAAGCGCTTGCTCCGATTCCCAACTTGAAGCGGGCTGAAGCCCGCGCTCCGGGGACGCTAAACACGTACCATGCGGGACCGCGCACTAAACTGTATCGTTCGGGGGCGGTGCCTTTTTTCCTTTTTTCGTTGGGCTTTGCGCGAGCAGGCCGGCAGTCTTTGGTGTGGTGGCCGATGATGCAAAAGCAGCGCTTGATTTGCCGAGCAGCCTCTGTCTGGCCTGTGGCCTGTGCTGCAACGGGGTGTTGTTCAAGGATGTGGAGCTACAGCCGGACGATGTCTCGTCGGTCCTGCTTGGGCACGGCCTGCAGTTGACTCGTCGGGCGGGCATCCAGCGGCTGGCCCAACCGTGTCAGGCCTTGGAGGGTTGCTCGTGTCGGATTTACCCCGAGCGTCCGGCCCGTTGCCGGCAATTTGAATGTCTGCTCTTCAAATCGGTGGCAGGGGGCCAGACCACCTTGGGACAGGCGCTGCGGATCGTGCAACGAGCCCGACGCCAAGCCGCGCGGGTGCGTCAACTCCTCGCCCAACTCGGCGACCGCGATGATTCCGTGCCGCTCAGCGTCCGCTTTCGCAGGATGCGTGCGCGTTTCGAGGGTGGCCTGGAGGACAACGAGAGCGTGGACAGGTTCGGCGAACTGACGCTGGCCACTCATGAACTGAACGTGTTGCTCAGCGAAGCCTTTTTGCCCGGGTGATCGCGGCGCGCGTAAACGTTCAATTCAACGGTCACTTGGGCCGGCCCAATTCGGAAAGGTAACGCACCAGGTCGCGGAACTCGGCTCGGGTCAGGGCATCCGTCAGGCCCGATGGCATGATCGAACCAAGGGTTTGACGCTGTTGAATGGTGGCCTTGGCCAGCCGAACCTCGCGGTTTCGAAGCACATCGCGCAGGACCAGTTCCGTTGGCGATTCACGAATCAGATAACCCGGAAAATCTTCGCCGTCTCGAGTGCTGACCGTGATGGCGGAAAATCCTTCTTTGATTTCTTTCTGGGGCTCGAGAATCGCACCGACAATGAACTCGATGGACTGCGCCGTGCCCAGAGCACTGAGGTCAGGTCCTGTGCTGCCGCCCCGGCCCTGGACGGAATGGCAAGTCAGGCAACCCACTTCCGGGCGTCGAAACACTTCTTCGCCGCGAGCGGCATTTCCTTGCTGACGCACCTCCTGGATGAATTCCTGAAGCTGGGCCGGCGTAAGTTTTGCTGAATCGACGCCCAGGCGAGCGGACCGCAGCAGCAACGTCTGAAGGCGGCCGTCTTCCTTTCCGGACCCAACGAGAAGCCGCAAGGCGATCCGCGCCGCGTCACGCGCGGGCGGGTTCTTCTCCAGGGCTGTGGCCAACACTCCAAGGCCCCCTTGGCGTGAAAGAAAAGGAGTCAGCGCCGCCGCGGCGAATTTCCCCGCGTCATCGGTCGCCAAGACACCCGCGGCGGTCTCGGCCGCCTTGGGCAAGTCGAGGTGGATCAAGCCGATGGCCGCGGCGGCTCGTTCCGTGGGGGGCCGATCGGCCTTGGCGAATTGGAGCAACGCTGTTTTCGCATCCGGGTTCGCGCTCGCCAGAGTAGCCAGCGCCATGGCGCCCGCGGCGTTCAGGTCCGGGTGGTTGGGCGTACGCACCACCGCCGACAGTTGTGGTTCGTCGAGAAACGGCACACGCCATTGCGCAGCCAGTTTAAGGATCGATACCTGCAAGCCCTCATTGCTGGTCGTCTGCCAAAGTGTGGTTAAGGCCGCTGCGGTATTTCCGGCCGGACGCACCTCGCGCTGTCGAGCCGCACCCGCCAGGGCGCGAAGCACCTCGGTATGATCGGTTGGGCTGCTGCCTGGTCCCAACAAACCTGGGTCCAACAACCGGGCCAGATCCTCTGCATCGCCGACTTCAGCCAGGAGCTGACACAACGTCAAACGGCGCGAAGGCGACAAAGTCGGGCCAGCCAGGAGGGCCCGCACCGCCTGAACGGTGTCCGGAGTTCCATCGGCTCGCACCAAGGCCGCCAGATGGGCGCCGGGGTTTTCCAATTGCAGGTGGCCGGCTTGCAGCGCCGGCAACCACTGCGGTTTCAGCGCGAAAACGGTTTGCCGGAAGGCGTAATCCAAAAAGTTGTCCATCGCCAGATCGCTGGCGCGCATCGCGACGGTGATCGCTTCCAGTTTCGATACATAGGAAGCGGCGACGAGGGCGTGCAGCCGAACGCGGGGATGCGCATCGATGATGAGGGGGCCCAGCAGGGTTAGCGGATCCGGAAGACGATCGGCCCACGCGCCCACCGTGCTGGCCGCGTAGGCGCGTGCGCCGGGTTCAGTAGCGCGCGTGAGACGTTCCAGCAGCATCGGCGCAGGCGACTCATGACTTCGGTAAACGCCCAGCGCTTCGACCAGAGCAAGCTCAGAAAGACCACCGGCCGCCAGCCACGTGTCCAGCGCGTTGGTCACCTCGGCGGCCGGTCGATCCGCCAACACGCGTTTGGCAAACTGCCGCGTCCAACGGTCCGGTGACTTCAGATCTTCCAGCAGTTGCGCCGTGGAAGCCCCCGCCAGCCGCGGACGCGGAGTCAACGAACGGCCTTTGGCCGTGACGCGCCAGATCCGGCCATGAGACTTGTCACGGTCCGGGTGCCGGAAACTGGCTTGATAATGGCCGATGATCGGGTTGTACCAGTCGGCGAGGTAAAGCGCGCCGTCGGGCCCGAACTTGGCGTCGACCGGGCGGAAGCTGCGGCTGGTGGAGCGAATCAGCGGCGGCCGATCCTCCAAGGCGAAGCCCGCGCCATCTTCGGTGAGCTTTAAAGCCCAAACGGCGTTATTGATGTAGCCGCCCAGAATCAGGAGGCCCTGCCAGTCATTCGGGAAATGGGCGGTGCCCACAATCTCGCCTCCGCTGGACTTGCGTCCCTGTCCATTCTTCCAGATCAGAGCGGGTGGATCATCCCGATGCCGGGAAGTCAAACCAGGCACAGGATAAATGGAGGAACTGTTATTACCTGCGATCACGATCGGTTCGCCCCAATCGGTGAACACATAACCCCAGGGATTCTGCGGTTCATAAGCCGAGCCATAGAAGCCCTCCAACTTCATCAGCCGCGGTCGAAAGCGCCAGAGGCCTGCCTGATGCAGCCGGACCAGGCCCCAGGGGGTTTCCACGTTCGAAAAAGTGTGCAATCCCTGGCACATCCACAGCTCTCCGCCCGGACTCCAGCGGAAGGAGTTGAGGTTTTGATGATTGTCGCCCGTGCCGAACCCGCGCAGCAGGACCCGTCGTTCATCCGCCTGCCCGTCTCCATCGGTGTCCTTGAGGAACAGCAATTCGGTGCCGTGCCCGACGTAGGCACCGCCGTCGCCAAGTTCCAGGCCGGTGGGAATCATTAACCCTCGCGCAAAGATGGTCGTTTTGTCCGCGCGCCCATCGCCATCCTGGTCCTCGAGAATGAGGACCTTGTCGTCGGGCGTTTGCCCGGGTTGCAGTTGTGGATAGACACTGCTGCCAATCACCCAGATTCTTCCACGCTCATCGAAACGAATCTGGATGGGCTTGATCACTCCGTCCTTTTCCGAAGCGAACAAATTCACTTCAAATCCTTCGGCAACCTGGAACGTGGAGAGTTCAGCGGCCGGATCGGCTGGATCGGCTGGCGGCGCCGGATCCGCGGGAGCGGCCCGGAGGAAGGGACAGAGGATCGGGCTCACGACCAGAAGGCACAGCCAACCCACACGGCACCTTCGATGGTCACGCACCACGAACGAACGCTCCCGTGCGCGCGGCATCATCGGGACAGCCCCTCCGTGAGCGCTTGGATCTCGGCTTCCTTGGCTTCAATCAAAGGAAGGAATTGTTCCATTTCTTTTGGGAACCAGCGGAGCTTGGGATCCCGATGATCCCGGCTGCTGGGTTGAGTCGTTCGATCGCCGCCGAGAAACGCCCAATTCTGGGGCCTGGAATAATCGAACCACAAACGGTTCTTGCCAATCACCGCCTGGCGCAGGCGCTCGAAGGCGGGGTTCGACCACGCGCCGTGCTCATCGATCGTGCCGGCTTGGGCAAGGACGTCGCCCAGACCAAGTTCGCGGGCACAAGCCGCCGCCAGGAGCGCCTGACCACGCGAACTGAGTTGGAGACCATTATCCGTCAGACGCCCATAGGCGTCCCGGTCCCGGCGCAACGAGGAAAACGCGTCGGCAAACGGCAGCCGTTGCTTGTGCGCCAACTCGCGCACGCCATTCACGTAAGCTGCCAAATCCGCGTTGCGGGACGATAGATCAGGCAAGGGGCCAGGCGCTTTTTCGAAGGGGGGCGGGGCGATCAGCACCACGCGCGGCGTGCGCTGCAGACAACGCCCCAGCAGCGCAGCGTAGGCCCGCGTGAACTCGGCTACTCGCGCCGAGCCGTCCAAAGATTCCATGCGTCCAAACTGCAGGAACACTACCGTGACGCGGCTTGTCGCCAGTTGCGTTTCGATCGATGGGAAACCGATTTCCCGGGGCTGACTGAAAACCGTGTCCCCTTCCCAGCCGAAGTTGCGAAAACGCACGCTTCGGCCCCGGGCATGGGCATGGATGGTCAGCAGCGCTTCCAAGTGGCCGCTGTGCTGGGCCGCCGCGACATCGGCGCCTCCCAGAAAGGCCACCACGTCCGAGGGTGCCAACGCCAATTTACCCTCCACAAAAGGCGCGGGAGCTGGCGCTGGCGTGGAGTCCGCCGCCGCGACCCGGCCGGACAGCCCGCTCAACGCGAAGCCGACCAGGACGCCCATAGCTCCGCAGATTCCGAGAGGCCAGCGCATGTTGGTATTGGCGCGGTTTTACGATTCGCTTCCTGGAAACTCAAGCTCCGACCTCGCGGATGCGAACAGGCGGGGGCGCTTTCGAGCACTGGCCTCGATGCATCAACTGTCAGGTTGCCATGAGAAGTTTTTCTGGATATGGCTTGGGCTGAAACGCAAGTTAACTGATCATGAGCCAAACCAAACTGCGCTGGGGAATTCTGGGCACAGCCAACATTGCGCGAAAGAATTGGCTGGCGATTCGGAACACGGGCAATTCGAGCATCACCGCCGTCGCCAGCCGCGAACGGGAACGCAGCCGGGAATTTGTGGAGTCCTGCCAACGCGGAGCCCCGTTCGTCGAAGCGCCGCTGGCCTTTGGTTCGTACGAGGAGCTGCTGGCTTCCCCCGACGTGGATGCGGTTTACATTCCGTTGCCGACCGGCCTGCGCAAGCAATGGGTCATTCGCGCCGCTAAGGCCGGCAAACACATCGTATGCGAGAAACCGTGCGCGACCAGCCTGGCGGACCTTCGGGAGATGACAGAAGCGTGCCGCCGGAACAAGGTTCAGTTCATGGACGGGGTGATGTTCATGCACAGCAAGCGCCTGGATCAAATTCGGACCGTGCTGGATGATGGCGAGAGCATCGGCGCGCTGCGGCGAATGATGATGGGGTTTACATTTTGGGCGGAACCGGAGTTCTTCACGGACAACATTCGCGCGCACAGCGCCCTGGAGCCGGCGGGATGTTTGGGCGATCTTGGTTGGTACTGCATCCGGTTTGCCCTCTGGGCCATGCGCTGGCAGATGCCGGTGCACGTCACCGGACGCATGTTGACCCAAAGTTCGCGACCGGACAGTCCCGCGCCCGTTCCGACTGAGTTCTCGGGGGAATTGCTGTTCGACGGCGGCGTGTCAGCGGGATTCTATTGCTCGTTCGTGACCGCCAACCAACAATGGGTGCAGCTAAGCGGAACGAAAGGCTGCCTGCTGGTGTCGGATTTCGTGTTGCCGTTTTTCGGAAGCGAAGTCGTCTTCGACGTGAACAACGCCTCGTTCGAGGTGGTGGGATGCGAGTTCAACATGGAACCGCGCACACGGCGATTGGCCACTGCCGAGTACAGCAACAGTCATCCTTCCGCACAGGAAACGAATCTGTTCAGAAATTTCGCTGACCAAGTCCGGTCCGGACGGATCCAGGAGGATTGGATCAGCTACGCGGTCAAGACGCAGGAAGTTATGCAAGCCTGCCTGGCCTCGGCTCAAAGACCCTAGCCGGGCTAGTGATGTGTCTCACAAA
>DATLUX010000624.1:0-2574 GCA_035577805.1 Verrucomicrobiia bacterium | reverse complement strand
GGCCGTCAAGTTCACCGTCACCCGCTCGCCTTGGAATCGGGCCGAGATCACCCCCGCGATGGTTTCGAAGTTCGTTTGTTCCCCGGCTCCGGCCACCCGCTGAATGAACCGGGCGAAACAACGGGCGCCATTCCCGCACATTTCCGCGCGGCTGCCGTCGCTGTTGAAAAATTCCCAAGACCAATCCGCCTTACCGGACTGGTTGCGTTCGAGCAGGAAGAGGCCATCCGCCCCGATCCCGCGCTGCCGATGGCAGAGCCGCGCCACTTGTTCGGGGGTCAACTGGATCTGGCCGGAACGATTGTCGATGAGAATGAAATCATTCCCTGCCCCGTTCATCTTCACAAAATCCAACGTCATCGCCCGGCAGGGTAGCACGCAAACTGCGGCTGCAAAGGGGAAATTGGCGCGGCGGTCCGCTTCGTGCCGCCTTGTAGCAGCGAGCTGACGAGGCTCAAATCTCCAGAAGGGTGAACACCTGGATCTTATCAGGGCAACCACGTAGCCGCGGACGCGAGTGGCGCGCCAATTTTTCGAAAAAGGGACAGGCCTTTTGTCTGAAAGCGCGGCGATCCACCGACGGTTGGGCCACCTGGCCCGCGACGTGCGCGTGCCTATGGTCGATTTCTTTGCCTTTTGCCTCATCTCGACTCCGTCTGCCCCACCCGAAAACTTCGCCCCGCTCACTCTCAGTGCTTCGCTCTACTACTCTAACCCCATCGCCAACGGCAGCCTCTCACCAATCGTCCATCCCAAGCAATGCCCTGCGGCAACACCTCGAAGCACTCACGTCGGGCGCCCTTGCCCTACTCACCAAATCCGTCACCGTCAGACAACCCGGCTACCCAAACACCCCGAGCCGCAGATCCCTCAGCACATACAACTCCGTTTCCAACCCCTGCACCCGGCGCGCCCCATCCTTGCGCTTGGCCCCGAAACGCCTCCGATAATGGGTGAAAATCCCATTCACAAACTCTCGGCTCCCCAGCACCGCTCCGTCCGAGAAATACCTCACCCGACACCGCACATAACTGGCCAGCGGCAACCGCCCTTTGGCCCCCAGCACCTTCATCACTTCCTCGTGCGCCAAGGCCCCACGCTCGGTCCGGCCGTCGGGTCCAATGCTCTCCTGCTGCTCGTCGCCGACTCGATACAGGTGCATCCGGTAGAGCTCCAGCGCCCGGGTCGGGCTGGCTTCCTGGCCCCCGGGCAGCGCCCGCACAATGGCTTGCAATCCCACCCGCGCTGGCTCGTCTCCCGCCACCGCCGCCCCGTAACCGCTCCACCGGTAATCCTTCGGATCGGGCACGATGCGCGCTCGCACCGAATTCAAATCAATGTAGGCGGCCATGGCCAGCAACGCCTCGCCCGAGCCTTCCACCAGCACGCTGCGGAAGCGTTCCTCCCACAGTGTGCCCTTGCGTTCGTTGCGCCGGTTATACCACTGCGTAAAGCGTTGCTTGACCAACTTCATGTACGCACTCACGTCCCACATCCGGTCATGATACCTGGCCAGCAGTTGGGCTTCTGCGGCGTGGTCGTTGGCCTTGCGCAGCATCTCCACTTGCTGGCGCAGGCGCTTGAGGCCGTTATGGCCGGACAGGTTTTTGAGCTTGGCCAGGATCGCTTCGGCATCGGGCAAGAGGACCGGCCGGCTGGGCACTTCCAGCAGGATGTGGAAGTGATTGCTCATCACCGAGTGGGTCAACACTTGCACCTCGCAGAAGGCTTCGTATTCGCGCATCAGTTTGACAAAGTGCTCCTTCTCGGGCTCGCCGAAGATAAAACGACGATCCACCACTCGTGAAAGACAGTGGTAGTAACCTACCGGCCGATCGGCCGGCACCTTGAGACGGGGCTGTCGCATGCTTGGCGCTTGACGCGGCCGCAGTTCACCACCGCAGCCGCCAATACTAAGCACGCGTTCTCGTGACGTTTTCTTGCTAAATTGCCTGTCCCTTAGTGTTTCCTTTCCGGCGAGTCGGCGATTGCGACCGGCGGCATTAAGGGCATTAAGGGACAGGTCTTCTATCGAAATTTAAGGGATAGGTCTTCTGCGGAAGAAGGGACAGGCCTTCCATCAGAAAAGAGAGAACAAAGGGACAGGTCTCGTATCGGAAGGCAGGAAAACGCACCGTCGGCGCGGCGCGGCAGTTCACTGCATGGGCAACTCGATGTTCAGCCGTTCTGCACCGCGCAGAAGCGTGACGGCAAGCCTGGTGCCAGGCGGTTTCTCCTGCAACAGCCGGGCCATCAGTTCGCTTTCGGTCAAATGATCAGACTTTCCATCCACCGCCACGATGACGTCGTTTTTCTTGAACCCGGCGCGTTTGCCGACTGCGTGCTCGCCGTACTCGCCCAGATAATGAACGAGCAGAGCCAATTCCTGTGCCTTGATCCCCGCCTTCTCACGCTCCGCCGCGGGAAGATCCTTGAGCACCATCCCGCCGGTCAGCATGCGCCGCAAATCCCAGGTCGTCGCACGCCACGAGATGTCGTTCGTCTGCCGCCAGGAGGCGGGCAAATCGAGCGTGAGCTGGCACTGGCGGCCCCCGCGTAAGACCGTCGCATGAA
>DATLUX010000623.1:0-8469 GCA_035577805.1 Verrucomicrobiia bacterium | reverse complement strand
TACAGTCCGAGCGCCCATGGCCCTTTAGTCCAGTGGAAAACCCGAAGCGCCATGATCGGCGCCAGCGAAAATCACCACCAAACTCCCACCGACGCGCTGAAAAGAGCGTTCCGGATCGAATTGTGATCGTTTATCGCCCTTTGCAGCACTGAACCTAGCAACAATTGGTTTGAAAAACCTCGTTTAATGTCCTTCCGCCAATCCAGCTTTAAACTCGCTTGTTTCAGGACTAGAGCCTGTCCCAGGACGTCTTCTGGGAAAACTTTGTCGCTTATGTGGAGCTCCACATAAGCGACAAAGGGTGCCGATTCCCTCTCCCCATCCGCGAAACGCCCAAGAAAGTTGCTGCTCTCACTGCCGAACGGCATGCACCGACTAACATTTGGACACTTCTGCCCATTCCTCAGGCGCCCGCAGATTCACGCAGATATGTCAGGCAGTGGGCAGTGGGCAGTGGGCAGTGCAATGGCAACGCGAAGAGTAAGGAGTAAGAGTAAGGAGTAAGAGTAAGAGGGGGCCAACCACTCATTTCTTGCTCTTACTCCTACTCTTACTCTTACTCTCGCCCCTCCATCGTTAGGTACGGTGGAATCTCTCCCCATCCGCATATCTGCGGTCGTCTATCGGCGGGTATGACGGAGGATGCGGCCAGGGCGGGCGCCGGTATGCTGGCCTTGGTCTAGCACCACCACGCCATTCACGACGACGCACTCGATTCCTTCCGGGTATTGAAATGGCTCTTCGTAGGTGGAACGGTCGAGCACTTTGGCGGGGTCGAACACGACGAGATCGGCGAACTGACCGGGCCGCAACAGGCCGCGATCGAGCAATCCAACTTTGGTGGCGTTCAAGGACGTCATTTTGCGGACCGCATCCTCCAGGCGCAGCACGCCTTGCTCGCGCACATAAACCCCAAGGACGCGCGGGAAGGTCCCGAAATTTCGCGGATGCGGATGGCCGCGTCGGAGCACGCCTTGGATGGCATAAGCCGATCCATCGGAGCCGATGGAACACCAGGGCTGGCGCAGGGCCAGGATCATGTCTGGTTCGGTGTGGTGGGCGAACACGGTGCTGACGGAGCCTTCCTGTTCGATCAACAGTTCGAAGAGCACCTGAAAGGCGTCGGGCACGGGGTTGCGGCCTTGTTGGCGGGCGGCGATTACCCGATCCATGGTTTGGCCTTGGTACCGGTTATTGGCGCTGATCAGCATCCGGCTCCAGTCCCTGCCCACGGCCGTGTAATGATTATACCAGCCTGGCAAGCCGGTCTGGATTTCGTTGGTCAGTCGCGCGCGCAAGGATTCGTCCTTGAGTCGTGCCAACAATTGGGCGCGTCCGCCTTCATGAGCCCAGGGCGGGATGAGGCTGGCCAGGTCGTTGTTGCCCCGCGTATAGGGATAAACGTTGGCCTGGACATTCACCCCACGCCGTCGCGCCGAGTCGATCACGCCCACCAATTCGCCCATTCGCCCCCAATACTGTTGGTCCGCGATTTTCAAATGAATCACATCCACCGGCACGCCCGCCTGTTCTCCGATGGTGATGGCCTGTTGGACGGAATCGAAAACGCCCAACCCTTCATCCCGAATATGGGTTGAATAGATCCCGCCATACTCCCGGACGACGCGGCAGAGCGTCACCAGATCCTCGGTGGTGGCCAATGAACCCGGGGGCATCATCAACGCCGATGACAGACCCAGCGCCCCTTCTTCCATCGCTTCCCGCACCAACTCGCGCATCCGTTCCAATTCCTCCGGTTTAGGGCGCGCAAACGAATCCCCCATTACACATTGCCAGATGTTTCCTTCGCCGACATAAGAGGCCACATTCACCGACACCCGTGATTTTTCCAGTGCCGCAAAGTACTCGGCCAAACTGCGCACTTGCGCCGGTTGATTTTGAATGGAAACCGGGCGCGGCAGGGCCTTGCCGCGATAGGGCCCGGCAGAAGTTCCTTCCCCCAGGATCTCGGTGGTGACGCCCTGCCGAATTTTGCTTTGAGCATTGCCATCCTCCAGCAACAACCAGTCCGAATGCGAATGCATGTCAATGAAGCCCGGGGCGACCACCAACCCGGCGCCGGCGATCTCGCGTGTCCCCTGCTCTTGCACGCGACCGACTGCCACGATGCGATCGCCGCGCACCGCCACGTCTCCTTCGAACCAGGGGTTGCCGGTTCCATCCACCACGCGCGCCTGCCGAATGACCAGGTCCAACGCAGGCTCGGCCGCAGCGGCCTCGTCCAGGCAAGGGAAGAGACTCAAAAGCATCAACGCTGCGACCACGACAACAAAACGTAGCCAGACCCGCTTCCGAACTGGAACGCGGCGCATCGCAGGCTGAGCGTTGAACATTCCTGGAAGACCATTCACGGGCGGCGACTATCCGTCATTTCGCACGCGATGGAAAGATTCGTTCGTGTTACCGCTTTCGTGTTTCCGCTTTCCACTTTCCGCTTTCGTGTTTCCGCTTTCCGCTTTTCCCGCTTTCCGCTTTCCGCTTTCCGCTTTCCGCTTTTCCCGCTTTCTCCTTCCCGCGGCTTCACGCATACTGCGCGCGCATGTCAGAGCGGCTTCGCGATTCTGTCCGGTATTCGCGGCGCCATTTCGCAGCCGTCTTAGGGGCGAGCACGGTAGGGCTGTCGGCATCCTGGGTGGCCGGAGCCGTGCCGGCGAGTATACCATGGCCTACACGTCAGAGTTGGCTGACTGAAGCGTTGCGACGCAAGGATTCGAGTTACGATCCCCTCGCGCGAATGCTGGTGGCCCCGGCCGCGGCTGGGCCTGCGTATCCAGCCGTGCTGCGCCCGCGGGATGTTCATCCGACGCGTTTGTCCTTGGCGTATGCGGCGGCCCTGCTCGACACCGGAGAATCGTGGCGTGTGCAACGTGCCCGGGAAATTCTGGGCGCGGTTATTCCTCTGCAGGATCAGGCTCCAGGCCGCAAGAGCTCGGGGCAATGGCCCTGGTGCCTCGAAGAACCTCTTCAGAACCAGACCTCGATCGATTGGGACGATCTTTGCCCGACCGCGTTGCTGACGGCCCGGATGATCGGCCGCCAGCAGCTGCGCGGCTCGCTGGAGCAGCAAACGCGCGAAGCCATCGAATATGCGGCCCGTCAACCTCGCGAACCCGAGCGGACACCGGCTCATCGGGCGATCATGCAGGTGGGATTCGTGGTCCTGGCCGTTCAGGAACTTCAACTGACCGATCTTCGTCTCCAGGCCAGGGGCCGTTTGCGCCGTCTCTACGAGCACCTCATGCGCGCGGGATCCTTCGATGACTACAACAGCCCGAGCGACAGCCTGCAGGTTTTGCAGGAGCTTTCGCGCATGCTCGCGCTGGTGCGCGATGCCCGGGACAAAGCGCTCATTCGCGCCCTCCATGATCTCGCCTGGAAACATGTGGCCACACATTTTCATGCGCCGAGCCAGCAATGGGCGGGACCGCACAGTTACAATGTTGAAACCGATTTAAAGAAACAGCCGGCGACATTGGCCTTCCTGCAACGGGGCTGCGGCGAACTCGCGCATCTTCATAGCGTTGACCCGTTCGCCCTGAGCCTGGAGGCTTATCGTTTGCCTCTGCAATGCCCGCGCAAATGGGCCCGGGCTTTCGGTACGCTCGAGGCTCCGCGGCAAACCGTGGAGACGTTCGCCTTGCCCGACCCGGCACAACCCGGCTGCCGGCAGCCCATCACTGGGACCACCTGGCTACATCCTCGCCTCACCATCGGATCGGTGGGGCGATTTCTGGAAACATCGCCGGCCGCTGCTCGCTTACTGGGGCACTCCGGAGCTCCCACGGTTTCTGCGCGTGCGATTTCTCAAGGACGACCAGGATTTCAGTTCCGCGCTCTTGTTCAGCGTTCAACATCAAAGTCATGTCCTGGCCGCGGTCGTCTTGAGCACGGATCACGCGGACGGTCATCCTGGCCTCGAACCCGTCCGTGACGCGACGTCACGCCCGCGCAGTCTGCGGTTTGTCTTTGAGTTCGGCGGCTCCCTGGGGCGTTGCACGGTCCAGCCGGCAGACGGCCGCAACGGGGGGAGGGCGATTCTGGTCCAGGATGATCAATTGCGAATCGTGATCCAGCCGGTGGCGGACGCGTTTGGTTCCGGCCGTTTTCAATGGGACCAATCCGAACTGGGTTTGGCCCGGCCGATTTATGTCCGCGCTCCTCAGAGCGATACGGCGGATATCGCTTTGGAAAAACTGGGCGAAATTTTTCTGTGCTTCGCCCTCAGCGAATGGCCATACGACGAACCGCAGCCCGCCGCAGCCGTGCAGGTGGTCCGATCACCGGGCCGTTTGCAGGCCCGCTGGGCGGTGGCCGGCAAGACTCTCGATCTGCAGGTCCCGACGATCCCGGGGCCCTTTGCGGCCTTGAACGACTCGTTCCAGGGGCGGGTGGTTTGAGAGGAAACGTTGCCGAAAACGATTGTCGAAAACTGTTGGCGAGTTCGCTGCAGTCCGGGTTCGCCCGTTCTCGACGAGCGCCTTTGCCATCACTCCTTGATCTCAGCTTTTCCCGTCGGGGTGAGCACACGAATTGAATTCGACGCCTTGCGATCCAGGAAGTAGATCTTGCCCTGGTCAAGTTTCCAATTTCGGTTCGCTTGGATCTCCATGGTTGTCAGCTCACCGACGCGGACAATGTTCTGATCCAGCATGCGCACAGTGGCACGACTCCTTGGGCCCGTGCGCAGCCGGTCGCCAGCGGACAAGAGCAGATTGGTGCCGGCATTGACCCAATTGGGGCTCCCGTGGCGCGCCACCTCAACATTGCCGTCGACCGTAACGCAGGTGATGCCGTGTGGAGCCGTGGCCACCAGGTGAGTCAGATCGATGGCGGATTGCGCCACCACATTGGTATTGGGAGCCGCGGTCCGGATCGGGGTCAGGAAAGCCAACAGCTTGGTTTGATTCTTCGGCGCGACGATGATGGTCGTCTCGAATGACTCGTAGCCGGCCAAGCGCAGGCTGTACGTGAACGCCCCCGGCAAAAGCTTCGGCACAGCATAAGGAGTGTGTCCGATCAACGTGCCGGCCTGCCAAACTTCCGCGCCGTCAGGATAACTTTGGATTTCCATCCCGCCATAGCGCGCGGCCTGGAAATCGCGCCAGAGCAGAAAGGCGCTGACCAGCACCGCAACCACCAGGACCGCCACCGCGACCTGGCGCAAGAATCCCAGGAGATAGGTCCGGCGTTTCCGTGCCTCCTCGGCCTGGGCCTGGGCGGCCAGGGCGCCGCGCCGGGCTGGCATGTCACGCAAACTTTTGGCCAACTGGCCGGCCTCGGCAAATCGATCGCTGGGGTTGCCCGCAAAGCAGCGCACGAGATCCTCGCGCAACAACGGGTCTTCGATGTTCTTGATCCAGTCCATCGTCAGCGGCTTGGCAAAATCCCCAACCAAGAGCTGATAACAAAGCACTCCCAGCGAGTAGAGATCGGATTGAGGCGAAGCGGGTTTGCCGGCGATCAACTCCGGAGCCAGATAAAGGAGCGTGCCGGTGGGCGAGGAGGCGGAGGAACTCATGGTTTGGGTGAAACCCAAACGTGTGATGCCTTCGAGCGCTTCCGCCGAGACCACCTGGCCGATGCCAAAGTCCGTCAGCTTGACTTGAAACCCGGCCGCGCTGCCCGGAGCATCCAGCAGCAAGAGATTGGACGGCTTAATGTCACGATGAACCACGCCGGCTTCATGGGCTGCTTGCAGACCGTCGGCGGCCTGGGCCACGATCTCCAGGCGTTCCGCTTGGGACAAAGTTCCCAAACCGCCCCGGGCCGCCGCCCAGGACAGCAGATCCTTGCCCCCAGCATAGTCCATCACCAAGTAATAGGGCGGTTCATCGAAGTAAACTTCGTGCACTCCCATGATGTGCGGGTGGCAGCCAATCCGTTCTTTGAGCACCCGGAACAAGGTCACCTCGCGTTTCAGCGATCGCACTCGATCGGCCCGGAAACAAAACTTGAATACCTTGGCTTCCTTCATCACGTCGTGCCAGCCGAGCCAGACCTCCCCGAAACCGCCTTCCCCGAGTTTCTCGCGCAGGGTCCAATGCGTCCCCGGCACCGTCTGGCCCACGGCCGGGCGCCAGCCCAGGACCGGTTCGCCATCCAGGGAATGGATCCGTTGCGCCTTGTCGGAGCTGGAGGGGGCTTGCAGAGCGCCCAGCCCTTGTTCGCCGACCTCACAAATGTCGACCGGTTCATCGACGCCTTTGAGTTGGTACGGCCCGTGATTCAGCCAACACAGCGCACCCACGCCAGGCAAATCCTGGCCCTTCAACACTTGCCGCGCGTTATCGAAGGCGAAACGCGACATTAAGATTTGGCTGGCGCGAGCCAAGGACATGATGTGAGCGCAGGTATCCACCTGCATCCCATAAAGGTCCTTGGGTTTTTCCACCCCCGGCGCCTCCTCGATCACCACTTCACCGACGTGGATCCCGATGCGATCGAACAGGGGCCGCCCCGTTTCGCGCGCCAACCCGTGCAAGCGGCCCTGCAGCAGCAACGAGAACCTCACCGCGTCCGACGGCTTGGCAAAAACCAGAAAGCACGAATCACCCGCTGTCCCGATAGCTTCGCCTTCCGGGAATCCGCCCGCGATCTCCCGCGCGAACCCATGATGCTGCTGGATCAAGGCCGTGGACTCCAAATCGCCCCAACGCTGCTTCAGTTCGGTGGAGCCGACGATGTCTGTGAACACCAGTGTAAGCAGCCCAATGCGATGCTTGCGCCGAAACGCCTCCACCTGGGCGCGGTGCTTCAAGGCCAGCTCAAGGTCCATGGTCCCGCCAGCTTACCCCTCTCCAGGCGTCAGAGAAGCACAAAGCTAATGAGTAGTTCCTCGTTGCTGGTTCCTCGTTGCTGGTTCCTCGTTGCTGGGTGCTCGTTCCAGATCAAAGTGGAGTGAACCTGCGATGCCCGCCCCCGTTGAACGTTGCGCGTTATTCAGCGCCGTCGCCGCAGGACAAGGCGGGAAAGCGGAAACCCCGCGAGAACCCCCTCTCCCCTCAACGGGGAGAGGGCGGGGCCTGCCCGCCGTAGCCCGTTAGGGCGAAGGCGGGTGAGGGGTGCGAACGGCAGAAAATGTTCGCTCCGCCAGCGTCTAATGCGCCCCCTCCGGTCAATACGTCCTTTGCGCTTGCACGCGCCTCGACGCTTGTTTAGCGTTCGCGTCCCCATGGCTGGGTTGGTAGCTCAGTTGGTAGAGCAGTGCCCTTTTAAGGCATTGGTCCAGGGTTCGAGTCCCTGCCAACCCACCACTAAGAAACGTGAGGAAAACCGCATTAATAAAGGGCGAAAGCGATGTCCGGTGCATCATTCGGCAATACTGGGCAATGACGCCCAATTGCCACCAATTACCTGTTTTTGGCAACCGATGGCAACCGCAGGGACGGAGACTGACCAACCAGCCGAAACTTAGGATCGACTACGGAAAAGCCCTTTTGCTATCGTGGCCCGCGTTCCATGACCCTTCGAGAGCTCATCCAAGCGACCGCGCAGATCCTGCTCCTCATCGCGACAGCCTTCCCAGTCGTCGCACAAACCACCCAGCAGCAAACGAACTGGCGGGTCTGCGACGGCAAACTCTATGATGCCTCGGCTTGGCCCCAGATTAAGGGGACCGTTACGAGCAAACTCACTAATGGTCTCGTCGTCAGGCAATTGATCGAGGAGACATACAAAACGCAAGAACTGCCCGCGCCGAGCACTGGCGCCGACTCCTTGAATCAAATCGGCGGTTTCTCGGGCGGTGCGGGCGGTGCTTACACAGTCCGCCGAAAGAGAGAAGTCGATGGACCACTCATTGTTCTGACGAATTTTTCTCGGTCTGCCAATGGTCGGATTGAAGTCAGGGCCATGAGAACTGGCTTCTGTAAAATTGATGGTGAGCTTGAGCTTCTGACCGTGTGGGATTGCGGGCGCCCTGCAACGCAAGAGGAAATGCGCGATCCAAAAGTGACTGGCCGCGCCTCGGCGATGAACGCAACCGAATGGCTCGCCTTCGAAAAAAAGCGCGCGGAAGAGGGGAACAAGTTTTCGCAGTTTCGGTTGGGCCTGCGCTATCTGAAAGGTGACGGCGTCGAGACGAACAAGGCTGAAGGCGAACGATGGATCAGAGCTGCTGCCGCTCAAGGGCTGGGTGAGGCGAAGGAGAAACTGAAAGCTCTAGAGCCATGACGCGGGAATGACTCCCGGAGGCGGCACAGGCCGCAGGACCGATAATGAGCATCGACTTCAGTTGTCGTTTTGTTACGACTCCCGGATTGATAGTCCGGTCAGACATGGCGGGTGTCCGTTTAGCCAGACACCGAGGCGGTTATCTACTGGGCGGGGAAGGCAAGGGACTTTTTTGACGAGGAATCCGTGGATGCCCACTAGGCGTTCTGGGCAGAGCCCTTTCTGCTGCCTGTTTCTGGATTGGGTTATTACTTAGCAAAGCCGGCTTCAGCATCT
>DATLUX010000622.1:0-6892 GCA_035577805.1 Verrucomicrobiia bacterium | reverse complement strand
GTCCTTGACTGGCGTCCTTGAGCCGCTACGACCCGGTTAGCCACGACGACCCAGGCTCCGCCGAGGCGAGAGCGGATTCGAGCGGCAAGAGCCTGTGAACAGTACGGATCGGGCACAAACGCCAAAACGCCTCCGGCCGCGCTGGGCTCGAATCCGCGCAGTCGGACTAAGGACGCGGCGTTTTGGGTTCAGCCTCGTAGATCTGCTGCAGGCGTTCGACTGGCACGCCCAGCCAATAGCCAACCGTGACCCGGATCATCCGCCAGTAAGTGCCCCAGACCCCGAATTTCTCGAAGCGCCGCGCGGAGGTACTAACGGTGGCCGGCGCCAGCGCCAGACGACCCTCGCGCCGCAATCGTCGGCAAAGCTCGAACTCTTCCATCAGCGGCAGGTCAGGCATGCCTCCGATGCGTTCCAGGACAGCTCGGCGCACGAAGATGGCCTGATCGCCCAAGAGCAAGCGCCCCATCCAAAAGCGCAATGCACATCGCGCGCGTGACCCGCGCAAAACCCACGAGCCGCCGCGGAACACCTTCCAGAAACCGCCGCCCACCACGCGTGGATCACGCAAAACGGTGGTGATGGCGCGCCCGGCGTGGTCCGGCAACCAGGTGTCGGCATGCAGACACAGCACGACCTCACCGCAGGCAGATGCGGCGCCCAAACGCAATTGCGCTCCCCTGCCCCGGCATCCGGTCAAGACGCGGCAGCCCAGCTCAGCCGCCAGAACCGTGGTGCCATCGTCGCTCCCGCCGTCCGTGACGATCAGTTCGGTGATTTCCGGGTTGAGACGCGCGCGCCGGACCGTCTCGCGCAGTTCAGTCGCTTCGTTCCAGGTGGGGATGACCACGCTGATGGAAAGCAGTCGAGGAACTGGTTCTCTGAACATCTCGCCAGAATCCTTGTCGGACACGTGGTCGCAATGGCCACCCTGCTGGTCCGTCGACTTCACACAGGTCGCGCGGGGCAAACTTTTGTCGAAAACTCTGGTGGCTTCATCGGGCCAGCACGCGCTGGGCGTGCAGTCGGATGGTTTCCTGTGGATACTCCTTGAGCTTGCGGCGCTGCGCTTCGGCCAGGTCGGAGGATTGCACGCGCGCGGCGCCGATGGCTTCCAGTAACAGTTCGACGCGTTGGTCATCACGCAGCAAAGCCTCGAGCGCCAGTTGCCGGTTCGATGGCGAACAATCGGCCAGCCCATCCAGCAAAGCACGTCCGGCGGCCACCGATTTCATGTCGTTCAACGCGCTGACCGCCCCCATCTGCAGCTCGGCGTGGGTATCCCGGGAGAGGTACCGGACGACCTGGGCGCCGCGTTTTTCCCACGGCTCAACGCCCAGCATGCGGAGTGCGTCGTAACGGGTGCCGGTGGGGACCTTGGAATCGTCAGCTTTGGCTGCGGCCAATTCGAGGGCGCGTTGCCAGCGGGTCTTGAGGGGATCATGGTTGAGCAGAATTTTATTGAGACGCTCGCCAGGCCAGAGGCCTTGTTGACTGAGCCCATTGATGATCCCGCCGCCGAGCACCACTGCCTGCCAATCCTGCAGCGGGGCAGCCGGCTCCGGCAGGGACACCTCCAATATCTGAAGGAGCTGCGTTGGATCATTGCGTTTGCCGGCGAGGATGGCCACGCGCCAGATCCAGGGGATGCGCTGGTACTCATCGGGCGTGCCCGGGACCAGGTCGCGCGTCATCTCGCGCAGCAACGCGGGGCCAAATTGGGGATTGGCATTGACGGCAGCTTCGCGGGCGCTTTGGGGAAGAGTCGGATCGAGGATCACGCGCGCGAGCGCGGCGGGGTCCCGGGGCAAACCATCAAGCGCCGCGGCGCGCGGCCAGCGTGGAGGCACGCCGTGCGGGGACAGGACCACAGTCCGCAGATCGATCAACGCGCTTGTCAGTTCCGCTTCGGGGCGAAAGACGAGGCGTTGTTCACCGGCGTTGAGTTGGACCGCGCCGACTTTCAGTTGCCGATAAACGTCCCAGGTGCCGGTGCTGGCGACACGATCGCGAATGACGTAGTCGGTGGCCTCAAGGGCGAAGCTGTTGCCGGCCGCGCCCGCGGCGCAGGCGTAATCGAGATACACGTCATAGAGGCCGGCCTTGGGGACGGACGCGCTCCAGGCGACGTGATCTTTGGAGCCATGCCACATGCCGATATTCTGGAATTGGGTTTCGAAGGCGATCTCGCCTCCGTAGATTTCGGCGTTGGTCGCCGCCAAGCGCAGGCTGCCATCGGGTTCCGCGCGGACCAGGGCCGGGTGGTTGCCGGGAAATTGTCTGGGAGGCCCGCTTTGCCTGAGAAATGCGATCAGATCCGCGAGATCCTGCGGGACGAGATTCTGTTCGAGTCCCTCAGGCATCAGGGAAACACCGGAGGCGCGGATCTCGGTGATGTCCTGGCGGAGGATGGTTTCCTTGAGGGCGTTGGGTTGGACGAGTGTCAGGGTGGTTGAGCTTTCGCCCTGGAGCAGGCCGGAGAGGGAGCGGCCATCACGCGTTTCGATGTTGTAACTGACATAACGCGGTTCGACTACCGCGTTGGGATCGAGGATATTCTTCAACCAATAAGCCGGATCCTTATCACGCAGGACCGCGAGCGTCGGCCCCACCTCCTGTCCGACTCCGGCATGCGCGTGGCAACTGGCACAGAGCCGCTCAAACAAGGGCTGGCCTCTGGTCGGAACACCCCGCAGCGTGGCCGCGGATTGATATTGGGCCAGAACTTCTGCCCGCGCCGGCGTGGCGACCGATTCGAACGCGGCCCGGGCCTGCTCGCGCAAAGCCGAATTGGGATGTTTCAACAATCGATCGCGTGTGATGGCGGAAACGGCGCCGGCGGGGATTTCTCCCGAACGAATGGCGGCCAGCAACAATCGCGTGGATCCTTCCCGGCTGGTGAGAATGCCCAGGATGCGTTCGCGCAACACGGGCGCAAAATGACTCCAGCCACTCAGCAACACGCGCGCGGCCGGTTCGGAGTCGTTGCGGCCGAGTTGTTCCGCTGCCGCCAACTGTAGCCGGGGCGGTTGGCGTGCTTCCAGCAGCGCTCCCAGGGTGGCGACTTCCACCGGCTTCACCGCCCGCACGGCCGCCTCACGCATGGTCTCATCTCGACTCGCGTCCAGAACAAGTTGCGCGGCTTGCGCGCGGGTCGATTCGAGCGCAGCTGTCACTTCCCGAAAAGCGGGCTGACCGGAGGCCTGTGGCCCGTCCAAGGTGGCGCAAAGATTGCCCAACCCCGCCCATCGCGCCGCGTCCAACGTTTCGGACCCGGACCCCGCCAGCGCCAGCGCCGCTTCCTTGAGCAGCTGTTGATCGCCAGCGCCGCTGGCTGACGCCACCAGCTTGGATAACACATCGTCGCGTCCTGCAGAATTCGGGGGAAGCGCCAGGACAGATCTGAGCAGCGCGCCGCAATGTTTGAGGGCCGAGCTCAACACCGCCGCGCGCAGGTAAACATCCTGCAAACCGGCGCCGGCGATCCGGCCCAGCACTTGGCCGGCCCGGGGGTCAGCCCATTCTCCCAAGCTCAGCGCCAACTGATAGCGCACCACGGGATCGGGATCGTCGGCCAAAGCCAGGACGCTCTCGGCCAGTTCGGGTGCAACGGGCGCGAGGCCCAGGCGCGGTTCGCTCAAGCGAATGGCCAAACGCCGAACCGACGGGGCTGGGTCGCGCAACGCATCGCGCAACGCCGCCAGTGTTAACGCATTCAGGCCGTCCAAGACGCACCACGCCTGCGCGCGCACGGCGGGACGCGCGCTTTGATGAGCCAGCCGGAGTAACGCCGGCACCGCTCCGGCCGCGCCCGCGGTCGCCGCGCCCGGCGCGCCCGCGCCCGCGCCCGCCGCGGCCCGCGCCAACAGTTCGGCGTGAACCCGATCGCGTTCCGTGCCGTTGGCCGATTCCAAGGCGTTGGCCAGTTCATCAAGGTTCAGGCGAGTCAGGTCGCGCACTGGACGTACTGGCGTCCCCCGCGGAAAAACCCGATACAACCGGCCGCGATCCGAGCCGGCCCGCACGTCGATTTGCGCCAGGCGCTCCGCTTGAATCCAGCGCGGGTGTTCGATCAGAAATCGGTACATATCCACCACCCAAAGAGCGCCGTCGGGACCGGTCCGGACCTGCACCGGACGAAACCAGTTGTCGGTCGAGGCTAGGAATTCCGAGTCCGACTCGTCCGCCGCCCGGTGGCTGGTGAACCGGAGTCCGGCGGGTTGCATGACCTCCCGATGGACTAGGTTGTGCACGGGTTCGCAAGTGAAAGCGTTGTCGCGATACTCGGCGCCCAAGAGTTCATCCCGATACAACCCCAGACCACAACCCGACGTGATCCGGCCCGCCTGATCCAGATCATTAAAGCGCGGCAGCGTCGCACTGATCGGGAATACCCGATTCGCCGCCGGGCCGCCCGGCACGAACACGCTCGGGTCCGGACCCGCCACGTGCGGGTTGCGCCGCAGGTAACGGTCCGGCAACGGATAAAAGCGCAGAGCCGTGCCGTTGTCGCAGCCGAACCAGTTATCCCAATCATCGCGCACGCGGCCTTGCTGAGTGAGCCCGGCCACAGGCTCGAACTCGCCGGTGTCAGGTTTCATCCGGAAATCCTGACTGCGAATATTGATCTCCCGACCGTTGGCGGCCCCGTGAATGATTCCGCCCAGGAGCCCGTTGGCTCCGTAGATCCAATTATCCAGCCCCAGGTATAGGCTGTTCACGCGCGCCTGATAGTTGTCAGTGAAAAAGCCCGTGAACAATTTCTTCACCACATCCGCTTTGCCGTCCCCATCGGTGTCTTCCGCGTAGAGGATGTCTGGGGCGGCGCAGATCAATACGCCTTTCCCCCACGCAGTCACTCCGGTTGGAAAAGGGAGGCCGTCCAAAAAGACCTGAGTGGTGTCGTAACGTCCATCGCCATCGGTGTCGCGAAGAAAGCGCACCTGGCCGCCCGGCTTCCACTGATTGTCCAAGCCCATGGGATAATCGTGCATCTCGCAGACCCACAGGCGCCCGTCGGGCCCCCAATCGATGGCCACTGGATCGATGACCAACGGTTCGGAGGCGGCCAGTTCGACGGTAAACCCGGGTTTGGTGCGGATGGATCGCAGCGAATCCAGCGCGGCGCGCGGGGTTGTCCCTTCGGTGCCTTTGGGCGCGGTGTAGGTGGCGGGCAATTGGCGGCGGACCACATCGATGATCTTCTGCTCGAGGCCAGGCGCAAAACGGGTCGGTCGATCGTAATAAACCATCGCATCGCCGCCTTCGTACCCGCCTTCGCGCAAGACCCGTTCGGAGGGGATGTAGCACGGTTCATCATTGGAGTAGCCATTCACCCACACCCGGCTCCGATCCAGCTCGCGTTTCAACCGCAGCGCGTAGTCCACCACGACTTCGCCCGGCAGAAAAATCAGCGCCAATTGGTCGCCGAAGGTCCAGGTCTGGATCGGGTAACTGAGTTGCGTGGCCAATTTCTCGCCTCGGTCGAGTTTGGCCAATTGCACCCGGGCATGATGCCCAACCGCGTCGGTCAGGGCCGCCTTCTTTTGCCATTCCTCGCGAGTCGGATGCCGGTCGAAGTCCAGTTGAATGCGCTCGAACCGCGTGCGCACCGGCTCGCGCAAAGGCGTCAAGCCAACCTGCAGCAGTCGCTTCACTTCCGCCGCGATCTGCGCGCCTTGTTCCTCGGCCGATTTGACCTTGTCCCCGGCCACCCCTGAACTCGGATTCGAATCCGCGCCGCAGCCGACCGAGAGCAAGGCGATGGCGCCGGGATGATCCTGTTGGATGGCTTCCTGCGCGTAACCCGCCCAATCTCCGCTCAGCTTGTTATTGGACAACGTCACGCAATGACACGCGTAGCTGGTATAAATGGCGCGGACCTTGCCGTCGATTGCCCGCACCACCAGCACCGGCAAATCATGATCCACCGGCCCGCCTTTGGTGCGGCGATTGGCGGCAAAACCCACCTGGCCGATGCCGAATTCAAGCCGCGCCGGCTTCAGATCCTCCAGCGCCGCCAGCGCCACTTGCTCGATTTGATCGGTGAGTTCTCGAGTGTATCGATCGATGTGCGCCAGGTGTTCGGCTGGGATCGGGACGCCAAAGATCGTCGGGCAAACATCCCGCAGCATCGGCGCAGTATGCGTATGGGTGCAGGTGATCGTGAACCGCGTTGAACCCAGCTTCACCCTCTTGCTCAAGCGCCCCGCCACGTCCTGGGTCAGATAATCCGGGATCGCCAGATTATCGACGGTCACCAATACCACCGGGCCCACGGCCGGGTCCGGGTCGCCAATGGCCAGCGCCTTGGCCCAAATCCGTTGCGTCACACCTTCTGATTCGGTCCGCCGGAAACCAAATCCGTTCAGGCGAATGGGATATTCCGGGGTGACATCGACCTGGGCCACGCCCACCTGGTAAACTGTGTCCGCTGCCCAAAGCGGAACGAACGACCAGATCAGACCAACGGCCAGGAGCAGTTGAACAACCGATGCTATGACTCCCTCTCCCCTTAACGGGGAGAGGGCCGGGGTGAGGGGTGAGAATGGTCCCGATGGCCTGTCGACGGGCCCCAAGGACGATGAAGCGGCCCGAAGGCCAGGCTCCTGCTTGTGCTTGGGAAGAAAACGTTCAACTTTCCATGTTTCCTCAGCGTGGTTCATGGAGAGCCCGGACCTCCGATTTTCGGACGTGAATTGGGGCCATGAACCGTTTTTGCAGAAGTTGTTGATCCACAACGAAACCATTTTCAGGTTCATGGGTAGCTTCGACCTCCGAAATTTCGGACGCACATTGGGGCCTTGAACTGCTCCCTCTCCCCTCAACGGGGAGAGGGTCGGGGTGAGGGGTGAGAAGGCCAAGAGTTTCGAGTTCCCGAAGGTCAGGTTCA
>DATLUX010000621.1:0-16892 GCA_035577805.1 Verrucomicrobiia bacterium | reverse complement strand
CTGGCTCAGATGACCGGCCACAAGGACTGAGCGGAGTCCCGGTTCAGGGTTCTCGGTTCAGGGTTCTCGGTTCAGGGTTCTCGGTTCTCGGTTCAGGGGAAGTTTCGGCCTGCACGTGATGTGCACGAGCATTGGGGCCATGAACTTCCACTGAGAAAGAGTGGCCGGCGATCTTCGCTCTCGCGCGACCTGATACGGAGGATACGCGCGCGCCCAGTCAGCCGACAGGTTGAGGGGAAGCGAACCCTGTCGCCACCAGCTTGCGCAACGCGGGCGTGACCCGGCCGTTGGAGGCCAGGAGTTGGTACGCGTAATCGGCCGACAACGGTTGACTCCAAAAATCGCCGCCGGCGCATTCGATGATCAGCCCGCCAGCCGCGATGTCCCAGAGGCGCAGCCCGTATTCGACATAAGCGTCCATCCGGCCGGTGGCCACATAGGTCAGCGCGAGGGCCGCTGAGCCCATGATGCGCACCTTGCGCACGCGATGGATGAGCTGGTTGAAGGTGGGCAACATCCGGTCCAAAGTGGCGACTTCCTTGGCAAAGCCGATGGCCACAATCGCTTGATCGAGCCTCGGCCGCCGGCTGGCGCGGATCCGTTGTCCATTCAAACGCGCGGGTTGGCCCCGCACGGCCGTCCAGAGTTCGTCGCAGAACGGGTCGTAGACCACGCCCAGGAGCGTGCAGAAATCGCCCGCAGCCAAGGCAGGCGTGGAAGCAGGCTTCGCCTGACGATTCGTTTGCATCTGGAGCGCGATGGAAACGCAGGCATGCGGAATGCCGTAGGTGAAATTCACCGTGCCATCGATGGGATCCACCACCCAACGAGATCCGGCTTCGGGATCGCCGACGACGCCTTCTTCGCCCAGGATGGCAATCGCGGGCCAGGCCGCGCGCAAGATTCGTTCGATCCGCTTCTGGCAGCGCACATCCAGCTCCAGCTTGATGTCATGCTGCGTGGCGGAATTGATTTTTTTGGGGGCACGAAAGTTCTGGCGCATGATGCCGCCCGCAGCGCGGGCGGCGTCGATGGCAGTTTGAAGAGCCCGCTTGGAATCGAGACGAGTCATGCAGATGGGCCAGGCCTCTGCAAGTCGGATGCGGCCAGAGCGGGGCGGTTCATGACCCCAGGCCTTCCATGGATTTCTGGATGTGCTCTTGTTTGGCCAGCCAGTCGGCCAGGCGCGCTTCGTGTTCGGCCAGCACGGCCGGCGGCGCCTTTCTGAAGTTCGGATTAGCCAACTTTTGGCGGACGCGTTCGATTTCCTCTTCGATCTTTTGCAGTTCCTTCTTGAGGCGGGCCAGTTCGCTTTCCAGGTCGATCAAACCTTCGAGCGGAAGATAAAGCTCGCCCAAGGCAGCCTTGGTGGAAGCCACGCCTTTCTTGGGCTGATAATCGGGGTCGATTTGCACGGCCTCTGCGTAGAGCAGCGTCCGGATCACTTCGATATCGTTGGGCGGCAGATCCTGGGCCGGCTTCAGAATGAAACGCGCCTTCCGGTTATCGGGGATCTTGGATTCCTTGCGGAGATGGCGTCCTTTGGAGATGAGTTCGATTTTGGCGTCGACGAATTCCAGATAGCAATCGTCCAGGGAATAGCAATCGCGCGTGTCGGCATCGAAGGGTTTGGGCCAGGGGGCGTGCATGATGCTGCGGCCGCCTTGGTCGGCAGGCATATCTTCGGCGTACCCCATGCCGTGCCACAATTCTTCGGTGATGAAAGGCAGGAAGGGATGAAATAGCCGCAAGGCATGCGACAAGACAAAATCGATCACCGCGAGGGTGTTGGCTTTTTGCACGGCGTCGGTGCCCTGAAAGACCGCCTTGGAGGCTTCGACGTAGTAGTCGCAGTAATCAGTCCAGAAGAATTCGTAGAGCGTTTTGGTCGCGTCGCTGAACCGGTACTCGGCAAAGGCGGTGTTCAGGTCCTTGATGCACTGATGGAGCTTGAGCAGGATCCATTTGTCGTCGCTGCGCAGGCGGTTGGTTTGGATGTCGCCCTGGACCTCGCCGCCCTGCATTTGGCGGAAGCGGCAGGCGTTCCAGAGTTTGTTGCAGAAGTTGCGGGCCAGTTCCAATTGGGGAAAGCGGCTCGGATTCCACGGGATGTTGGCGAAGTCGTAGCGCTCTTTGCCGTACCGTTCGAACTCACGATCCTCAAAGACCAGGTCCTGCCCCAACGGCACGGAACGCATGATGCCAAAGCGCAACGCGTCGGCGCCGTAGCCTTGAATGAGGGCCAGCGGATCCGGTGAATTGCCCAGGCTCTTCTGCATCTTCACGCCGTTTTTGTCCCGGATGATCCCCGTGTAATACACGTTGCGGAAGGGCATTTCCCCCATGTACTCGTAGCCGGCCATGATCATGCGGGCCACCCAGAAAAAGATAATGTCCGGCGCCGTCACCAGGTCGGTCGTCGGATAAAAAGTGCGCAGCGTCTCGTTTTGCTGGGGCCAACCCATGGTGGCAAAAGGCCACAGCCACGAACTGAACCATGTATCCAACACGTCAGGGTCCTGTTCCCAGTTTTCCGGATCCGGCGGTGGTTCCAGGCCCACATAAACATTCGCGTTCGCCCCGGCTGACTGGGCACTCAGCACCGCATCCGGGGCCCCGGGCGCGGCGGACGGCGCATGGCCCTTGCGGTACCAGACCGGGATTCTATGTCCCCACCAAAGCTGCCGGCTGATGCACCAATCCTGCAGATGTTCCATCCAATGATCGTAAACCTTGGCCCAACGTTCGGGGAAAAACTTCATGCGCCCTTGAGCCACCACCTGGCGCGATGCGACGGCGCTCGGGTATTTCAGGAACCATTGTTCGCTGAGCCGGGGTTCGATGGCCACATCGGCACGTTCGCTGAAGCCCACGTTATGGGTGTAGGGTTGCTCCTTTTCGAGGGCGCCCAGAGCGGTGAGTTTTTCGACGGCGGCTTTGCGAGCTTGGAAGCGGTCGAGGCCACGCAGGTCCTGGCCCGCCAGATCGTTCATGGTGGCGTCCGGATTCATGATGTCCACCTGCGGCAACCGATGGCGCAGTCCGATCTCGAAGTCGGCCTTGTCATGAGCTGGAGTCACCTTCAACACACCGGTGCCAAACTCAAAATCGACTTGGTCATCGCCGAGGATCGGGATGCGCTTTTGGGCGGGTGCATATTCCGCAGGCAACGGACGCAGCACATGCTGGCCGATGAACTTCGCATAACGCGGGTCTTTGGGGTTGACCGCCACGGCGGTGTCCCCGGGAATGGTTTCGGGGCGGGTGGTGGCAATGGTCAGGAAGGAGCCGGGTTGTTCGGCGATTTCGACCTTGAAATAATACAGGCTCCCGCGTTGTTCCTTCATGATCACTTCTTCATCTGAAAGCGCCGTGAGAGAAGCTGGACACCAGTTGACCATGCGTTTGCCGCGGTAGATGAGCCCTTTCTGGTACAGATCCACAAAGACCCGGCTGACACAGGCCGAGTATTCCGGATCCATGGTGAACCGGGTGCGCGTCCAATCACAGGAAGCCCCCAACGCCCGCAGTTGCTGCAGGATGATGTCGCCATGCTTGTCCTTCCATTCCCACACTTTCTCCAAGAACTTATCCCGGCCCAGGTCATCGCGATGACGAATGGCCAACTGTTTTTTGAGGGTTTTCTCCACCACCGTCTGAGTGGCAATGCCGGCATGGTCGGTGCCCGGCAGCCAGAGCACTTCCTTGCCATCCATGCGCGCCTTGCGAGCCAGGATATCCTGGATGGTATTGTTGAGAACATGGCCCAGAGTCAGGACGCCCGTCACATTCGGCGGCGGGATGACGATGGAATAGGCCGGCCGCCCGGCGGAGACCCTGGCCGGATCGGCGCTAAAAAATTGCTGCTCAAGCCAGTGTTTGTACCATTTGGACTCGACCGGCTGCGGTTCGTAAGCTTTGGCTAATTCCGGCATAGCGTAAAAACGGAGGGCGACACTAGCAGAGCCGGGAGCGGGGGCGCAATGCAGTTTCCTGCTTCAGGGCGGAAGCAGGCGCATTCGGATACTGTCCCCAGGATCGCGGCCTTTAGGCCGCTTGGAGATGGGGATCGGAGGAAGCCCCTCGACGGGGCTCGGGGCGGGCTGTTGGGTAGTTCCAGATCCTCGAGCCGACGGACGATGAAGCGGTCCCGCACATGCGGGACCGCGCACCAAATTGCATTGTTCGGGCGGGCAATGCCTAAAGACGCCCGGCGGAAGCAGGCGAATCTTGGAGCTGATGAGCGTTTTGAAAGTTTGCCCGCGAGGGCTCCCCGAGATCATTGCTGCTTGTCTTGGAGTCCTTTGGCGAGCCAGCGTCCGATGGGCCGGCTGAGCAGAATCATGATGAACCCGGCGAGAGTCAGGGCGAGACTGGGGACGTAAAGGCTGGCGCTGTTGGTCATGACGAAGTAGGTGTCATGCAAGGTGGTCATCAGGTCGCGCGAAGCATTGGAGGGGGCATAACTCATCCAACTGGCGGGCGCGATGGTGGCCGGTTGCAGCAGTTGCAGCAGCGAAGTGCTTCCGACCGCGATGAGCGCCACACCGGTCGCTCGCGAAATGATCGTGCCTGTCTTGTCGACATTCATGGACATGCGCTGAGGCGCACCCAGCCAACAAGCAGCAATCCAGCAATCGGCGGTTCTTAAAGCGTCAAACTGACGCTCCGGACCGTAAAAGAAAGACGTGGAAAATCGGGAGGCCGCTGGCGTCTGGGACCATTGCCAGGGATGGTACGCGCCCAGTAGAAAAGAGCAAGCTAAGAAAAGAAAGCGCAAGCCTAACACAAAATCGTGCCGGCGAAGCGCCCAGGGATTCAAGCAGGTGCCTCGCCCTTGGCGTGGCTCTGGTAAAGGCGGTGGATGAAACCTCGGGCCGAGCAATCCTCGGGGCTTGTGAAGCGCTCTACGGTTGAGCAGGTGTGACCAAACGATAGAATTGGAAGCTGGCTTGGGGCGGAAACGGGTTGGTCAGCGTCACGACCGAAGAGTTAGCGCGCGCGACCCAATGCAACAGGTTCAACCAGGTCCCGGAGGTGAAATCGGCGCGGGCCTGGACCGTGTAGGTTTTGTTGGACACGGCATTGAACCGCAACAACAGCAGGCCCTGCTCGCGGCTGACCGTCAACCGCAGCCGGCTGGTGCCGTCGACCGGGTCGGTGCCGGCGTTATACTCCTGCAGATTGGTTTGGCCATCTCCATCCAGATCGCGGGAGGCATCGGCAGCATTGTTGGTGGCCAGACCAAACGCGGCTTCCCAACTATCCGGCAACCCGTCGTTATCGGTGTCGGTGAGAATACTCAAGGTCGCTTCGCTGCTCCCGACTCCAAGACTGGACGTCGCCGCGCTCCGCACCACGATGCGATACGCCCCGCCGCCGGCCAGACTAAGATTCGTGAGCGTAAAGAACACGAAACGTTCGCTTGAAGTATTGGTCGTCTGGGCCAGGCCATTGCGGCGCAGCTCGTATTCAAACGGAGGCGCGTCGCCAGTGATCGAGGCGCTGAAGGTGACACTTCCGCCAACGACAGCCGACTGGCTGAGCGGCTGGTCCACAAAAGCCAGCGGCATGGTCGAGACGGGCAGGCACGAGGAAAACTCTGAGGTATTGGCGTCGGCATCGATCGCGGTGGCGGTCACTCGCCAGCCTGGCGTGAGGCTGTTGGGAAACGTGATCGTGAATGACACCGAACCGTCGGACGCGGTGGTCAGATTGGTGCGTCCGAGGAACAGAAACCCTTCCCCTGCCCCGGCTGGGTCACAATCCGGGTTGGCAAAGAACTCAAGCGTGTAAGCCCGAGCCGGCCGGCTGACCAACACGCCTCCAATGACAAGTCCATTGTCCAACAACTGCGCGAACCGGAGCTCGGGATAGTTCTGCAAACCGTTTGGGCCGTCATCCGCATCTCCGGGATCATTCACGGAAGGGCCGCTGGACCCCAGTGCGATGCCCAAGGCGCCATTGCTGAAGATGCGATTGGCTTGAATCAAGTTATTGGTTCCGGTGTCGACGGCGACGCCACTGCCGCCGTTATACGCGATCCAATTGCCGGCGCCGGCCTCCAGTCCGCCCACCACCTGTCCGGAGGCCTGGATCCAAATGCCGCGGTCACGGTTCGGCACGGCGTTGGTTCCAGTGCGATCGAGGCCGACGAAATTGCCCAGGATCAGGTTGCCTGGTTTGCTGTTCTGCAGAACCACGCCGCTGCCAAGGTTGCCGGCGATCACATTGCGAAATTCCGGGGTGCTGCCGCCGATTTGATTGGTGGTGGCGTTGGCCCCGAGCAGAATCCCGTGTTGACCATTAGGCACGGGGTTGGAGCCGGTGGCGTCCAGGCCGATGAGATTCCCCGCGATCACATTAAACGCCGGGCCGTCGGCGGCTCCACCGATCAATTCCAGGCCGGTCGCGCCATTGCCGGAGAGCGCGTTGCCCTCGCCTGGCAGCGACCCGCCGATCTGGTTGCGCGCGCTGCGAACCAGCGAGATTCCGGTTCCGTTGCCGATGGCGAACAGTCCATCCGCGTCGAGCCCAATATAATTGCCTTGGATGATATTCTGCGACGAAAGCAGGTAGATGCCCCAGCGATTGCCGGAGATCACGTTGCGCTCAAGGAAGGTGGCCCCGCCGATGATGTTGTTTCCGGTTCCCAGGAACAGATCCACGCCGGCTTCGCCGTTGCCCATGCTCAACTTGCCGGAAGGATCCACCCCGATGAAGTTGCCCTGGATGGTGTTGGTGCCCGCCAGTACGCGGATGCCCGCGCGCTGGAACCGGTTGATCACCAGCCCATGCACTTCGCAGAATCCGCCGGACAACCGGAGTCCGTCCGAGGCACCGGCCTGGTCCCCCCGCAATTCCACCACGGGCGTTCCGTCGTATCCATCCTGCGTTGAAGCGTCCAGCACGATCGGACCATGCACGTCCGGAAGCTGGCTCAAAGGGCGAATGAGAAACGGACTTTGCCCCGGGATGTGAAACTCAATCCGCTGGGGCCCAGCCACCCCGGCCGCGCTCAAAATCGCCTGTCGCAAACTGCCTGCACCCGCGTCGTCTGTAGTCGTCACCTGAAACGTGCCCGCGTGCATTGGCCAGTCGACCAACAGCAACGCCAGCGCCGACAGCAAAAAAACCGCCGCGAAGGCCTGCCCTGGGCTCGTCGAATGGGCTCGCACCGCACCCCAAACGGCAACGATTCGGATCTTCATGGCGTCAGCGCTGCCTCTCTCCATGAACCGACCCTGCCCCGAGCTTGCCGAGGGGGTGAGGGTTCTTTTGCGTGTAGGTTCATGGCCCCAAAGGCGCATGCAAAAGCAGATGGAAGCTACCCATGTACAAAAACGACAGTACAAGAAAAGCGCGGGTTTGGTTTACACACAGATAAACGTCCCAGCCAAAACCCGCTGCCTTCTCACTCGAGAAGAATTTAGGGAACAGGTTATTAATTCCCTATTGGGCGCTTTTCGTCAAACCTTGATTCATAGGGCGTTCATTGGGCGGGCGACCGGGGGTATTCAGGCATTGCCCTCACACAAGGCAGCTCGGGGCGCGGTCCCGCATGTGCGAGACCGCTTGAGCGTCCGTCGGCTCCGGGTCGAAGGAACTCTCTAACGCTTCCTCCGATCCCTATCCTGAAGTGGCCCCGCACATGCGGGGCCGCGATCCCGGCTGGGGACAGTATCACCGTGGCTTGGTTCTAGCTCAGCCTGTTCCGGTGCAGACTCGGTCGGCAATAATTGCTCCCTCGGCAGGCAAAGAAGGGCAGGCTCAACAGACTTTCTGCTGGTTGTTGGTCTGTTTTACCTGCTCGGGCATTAGTGGCTTGGTCTATGAAATAGCTTGGGTTCGGTCCTTGGAACTGATCTTCGGGACGACGACGTTTGCGGTAGCGACGGTTCTGGCCGCGTTCATGGGGGGGCTTGCCTGCGGCAGTTTCTTCATCGGCCGCCTGCTTGGGGCAAGCGCCACAGGGGGACTTTGGAAACGGGCGGCCAGCCTGCACCCCCTGCGGTTTTATGCGCTTCTGGAATGTTTGATTGCCGCGGTGGCTCTGCTTATTCCCGCTTTATTGGAGGGTTTGGTGCCCGTTTACCAAGCCGTTTGGAAGGCCACCCATGCATCGTTCATAACCTTTTCGTTGGTTCGCTTCGCGTTGTCCGCCCTGATCTTGCTGGTGCCGACGTTTCTGATGGGCGCGACGTTGCCCGTGGTCAGCCGGTTTGTGAGTAGTGGCGTTCGGGGCCAGGCGCGCATTGGGTTGCTCTACAGTTTTAACACCCTCGGCGCGGTGGCCGGCTGCGCCGGGGCCGGCCTCCTCTTGTTTCCTTCCATTGGTTTGGCCCGGACTCAATGGATTGGCGTGGCCCTTAATCTGTTGGCCGCAGCCGGAGCGTTCGTTCTTTCCAAACGCGTGGTGGGGGGAGACTCGGATGGGCAAGCGGGTCTGGACACGGTCAACACCCCAGGGTCAGCAGATTTAAGCCCCGCCAATGCGGCGGCCGAAACGGGGGCTACGACGGACGCAGCGGTGCCGATCGTGAGGACAACGTTGGCGACGGACCCAACTGCACGGGTGTGGCTGGTGGCGGCTTACGCCGTGTCAGGATTTGCGGCGATGCTGTATGAAGTAGCCTGGAGCCGGGTGTTGGTGTTGGTGCTGGGGTCCTCGACGTACGCCTACACGATCATGCTCACGACATTCCTGTTGGGATTGGCGTTGGGCGCCTGGATGGCTTCCCGTTGGCTTCGTCCGGATCATAATGCGTTGTGGAGTGCGGCCCTGTGCCAATTAGGGATCGCGCTGACCACCTATGCGAGCGCGCTGCTGGTCGCGGAAACACCGTTCCTTTATCTGAAGGTTTACGAGGTCTTTAACCCGTCTGCGCGCGGACTGCTCACGGTTCAATTCGTGTTGGCGGTGAGTTTGATGATCCTGCCGACACTTGGATTGGGGGCAATGTTTCCGATCACGATCCGGGGTTTGAATCCCGCTGGAAACCAGGCGGCCAAAGTCGTGGGTTGGGCGTACGCCTTGAACACAATGGGGGCGATTGCCGGTTCGGTTCTGGCCGGCTTTTGCTTCATCCCATTCCTTGGGTCGCAGAACACATTCATCGTGGGGATTCTCCTCAATGCCCTGGCCGGCGCCGCGTTGCTCTGGCAAGTGCGCGAGGGCGCGCTGGCGCGCTTGCGTCCGCTGCTGGCGGGAACGGTCATCGTGCTTGGGGTGGTCCTTTGCCTCGCGATGCCCCGCTGGGACCCCGCCGTGATGTCATCCGGAGTCTTCCGGTACGTGCGCGATTATCTTGGGTTGAGCAGGGACGGTTTCCAGGAACGCGCTCGGAAGGTTAGCGGCGAAGTGCTGTTGTTCGACGAGGGATTGACCTGCACCGTCACGGTCTTTCGGAACCCGGAATGTCTGAGCTTGCTGGTGAATGGGAAACCGGACGCTTCCACGCCCTCCGGACTGGCCAATCCGTTTGATACCAACGCGCCGGCGTTGCTGCTGGATTTGCCCACACAAATTCTCCTGGGCCAACTGCCCATGCTGCTTGCGCCCAAGCAGGACGAAACCCTGGTCATCGGTTTGGGCAGCGGCTTGACCCTCGGCTCAGTCCTGACCCATCCCGTCCAACGGGTGGAATGTATCGAGCTGGAGGACGCCGTCGTTCAGGGCAGCCGGTTCTTTGAGGAGTTCAACGGACGGCCGCTGACCGATCCCCGCGCGGCTTTGGTGGTGAATGACGCCCGCAATCATCTCCTGGTCACCGATCGCAAATACGACGTCATTATTTCGGAACCGTCCAATCCCTGGATCCCAGGGGCAGCCAACCTGTTTACGCGCGAATTCTTCGAAGTCAGTCGGAGAAAACTTCAACCGGACGGCCTGTTCTGTCAGTGGATCCAGATCTACGAACTGCATCCGGACCATTTCCAGTCCATCCTGCGCACGTTCAGCTCGGTATTTCCGGAGGTGCACCTGTTTCGCGTCAATCACGACGCGATCCTGATTGGATCAGCGAACCCGTTGCCGATGGTGCCGCGGGAAGTGCTGGCGCGGTTCACCCCCGCGGTGCGGCGGGACCTGGAACGGATCCACATCCGCACCGTGGAAGATCTGCTGGCTCGTTATTGGGTGGGCGGCGGCGAAGCCAAGCAAGGGCTCGACCGATTCCCCCTCAACACCGATGACAACATGCTCATCGAATTCGCCGCGCCCCTGCAACTGCTGACGGGTCCCACCAGCGGCAAAACCGCCCGGCCGGCCATCGCCCAATTGTTTGCCGGACGCACCCATGGGGCCGTGCCGCAGGTCAAACTGACCGAACCGGCGAAAGCAGCTGAGTTCTGGGCGGACGTCGCGCGGGCCGCCCTGCGAGAGCGCATGCCCGAAACTCTGATTTACTCGGCCCATTCGCTCGAGTTAGCCCCCAACGCCAACGCCGCAGCCGTCCAGGGCACGGCCTGGCTGATGCAAGGCCAGGTCGAACCGGCCCGACAACTCCTGGAAGGCATGGAACAAAAATTCCCGGATGCTCCCGAACTCCAACAGTCCTTGGCGCAGGTTTATTCGTTCCTCAAACAATGGGCCACCGCCCAGAAACATGCCGAGCGCTGGACCCGCGCGGCCCCCAATGATCCGCTAGGCTGGTTTCACTTGGGACGCGCCAGCTTTTACTTGAACGACAATGCGGCCAGCCTGGAAGCATTCAGCCGGATCCCGCCAACCACCCGCCCAGTGGAAGAGTTGAAGGATCTGCCCTTTTACCTGGGCGCCCTCCAGGCTCAATCGGGCAATTACCACGCCGCCGCCGAAAATTTCCGGGCTTTCCTCCGCCGCGAACCGGCCCACCTCGAGGCACGCGTGCAACTCGCGGAAGCGCTCTACCGAGCCGGCCACGCTCCGGAGGCAGCCGTGCAATGGCAAAAGGTTGCCCAACTAAACAGTCATAAAGCGTCTGAGCTGCAGAGCGAAGCTGCCTCCGACTGGGCGGCCGGACGCCGCGAACAAGCCGTGAGCAAACTCGAACAAGCCCGCGCCCTTGACCCGGCCAACGCCGACATCGCTCTCATGCTGGCCCGCGTCCGCGTGTTAACCGGTCGCCTCGACGAGGCCGCGGACGGCCTGGGACAATACCTGGCCGCCAATCCAGACCGCGCGCAGGTCGTCGGGTATCTTGGCCAGCTCTGCGCCAGTCAAAAGCGCTTCGATGAAGCCAAAACGTTGGCCGCGCGCTACCGGGCTCTCACGGGCACCGTGTGGGAAGATGTGCGGGACTGAACGCCAACTCCCGTGGGAAATCGTAAGTCGAACGAGTCGTAGCCGGGCAGAGCTGGACAAGTTTCTGCAGTTTCTCAGCAAGAGTCCCACGCTACGCAGCCAAGGCCAGCGGACTGCACTCATCGCGCAATGCCGCCAATCCGCCTGATTCATTTTGATTTCAGCCGCGCGTTCGGTAACATCAAGGGCATCTTTCTGCCCCCATCTTTCTGCCCCCATCTTCCTGCCTTTCTTAGCCGCCGGCCCATTTGGGCGGGTGTTTTAGATGAAACAACATTTCGCCGGCTTTAGGCACGAGCAGGACGCCTTCCTCTTCGCGATCGGCGTAGTCTTCGGGACGAATGGACGCCGGGTCGCGATAACCCAGGTTAATCTGGCGACAGACCGCCTCGGGGATGGCGCTGGCTAATGTCACTTGAGCGCGGCAACGTTCCACGCCGTTCTCGAAAGTTCCCAAACCGCGCACATGCGTGCTGTGCGCCAGGACGCCCCACGGATAACCCTTAAACTTGTCCCACTGCTTCAAGAAGTAATCGCGGCAATGATACCCGACTTCCAGGATGGTTTTCCCATGCGACACACAGATTTCGCTGAGGTGCGGCGCATAGATGATCAGTTCACCGCCGTCGGCCAACACCGGCTCGAGTTTATACATGGCTTTGCCCCCAGTCCAAAGCTCGTCATACATGGGTGGACAACAAGAGAGGATGGTATGGAAGGGATGATCCTTGTAGGTGATGTGCACTGGGCGGGACAGTTCGCTGGCCGCATCCCAGGCCGCTTCCGGCGTGCCGGCAAACAATCCAGCCAGGGATTTGTCCGGCGCCACCACCAGGCAGAAACAGAGCTTCGATGATTTCACCATCGCGCCCGCTCGATCCACCACCCGGCGCACCGGCGTCCATTTGTTCCCGATGATCATTGGATTGGTGACCACCGCCCCCAGCCAGTGAAAAAAGTTCAGGATGCGCGGTCCGGCCACGCCCGGAAACAGGTACTTGTTGCCGCCAGAGAAGCCAACCACTTCATGCGGAAACACCGGCCCGATGAGAATCACCTGATCATAATCAAAGATGCGCCGGTTGACTTCCACTGGAACGTCCATGGAAAACAAACCGCCCGTCAGCTCGCTGATCTCGTCGGCGCCAATCACGCCGATTTCCCGCAGCATGGCGGGATTGTTCCATTCATGGTTCATGAATTCCACTGCTGCATAATGCGAGCGGCGTGCGTCCAGGGAGATCTCCAACCGCTGGCAGATGGCTTCCTCGCTCATCGGCTGGTGCGTCCCCAGCGCGATCATCACGTCCACACGCGTTGCCACAGCCCCAATCGCCTGATGGATGCTTTGGAAGAGCAACCCCACCGGCGCCGTGCGCGTGCCGTCCGGCACGATCAACAGAACGCGCCGACCCCGATAATCTGCCGCCGGACAGGCCTGCGCGACCAGAGCGCGAACTTGATCGGGAGCCACCCGCCGATCCGGCGGGCTAAAGGAAAGAACGCGTTGCGCTTCGAAACTCATCGTTCCAGGCTTTGGGTTGGAAGCTTTTCCAGATCTCAAAGGTTCTCAAGTCGGTTTTCGCCTTTTCGCTCTCCCGCCTTCGCCCGGCGCCAGGCCGGCGCGCCAGGCCGCTTTCGCTTTCCGCTTTCCGCTTTTCCTCAAATGGTTTGGCTCAGGAACCCACCGTCAACGCGGATATCTGTCCCTGTGACAAAACTGCTGGCCTGAGCGCTGGCCAGGAAGACGCACGCGCCCACCAACTCGTGTGCTTCGCCGAAGCGTCCCAGGGGTGTGTGAGCCCAGACCGATTTCGTGCGAGCCGTGGGCGAGCCATCCTCATTGAAGAGCAGCTTGCGGTTTTGTTCAGCGGGAAAGAAGCCGGGGGTGATCGTGTTGACCCGCACGCCGCGGGATGCCCATTCCCGGGCCAGAAACTGCGAGAGATTCAAAACGGCGGCTTTGGCCGCCGAATAGGTAGCCACGCGCGACAGCGGGAGATGAGCGGAGACGCTGGCAATGTTAATGATGCTCCCGCGGCCGCGTTTGGCCATGGCGGGACCGAATTCCTGGCAGGGCAACAGCACCCCGCCCAGGAGGTTCAGATCGAAGTTCGCCTGCCAATCTTCCAAGGCGATCTTCTCGAATGGATGCTCCGCAGTCACGGTGACTTTCGGATTATTGCCGCCGGCGGCGTTGACCAGCACCGTGGGTGCCCCAAGCGCGTCTTCGACCCGTTCATGAACCTCGGCCAGACTGCAGCGGGAAACGGCGTCCGCGGGAAAAAAGCTGGCCACGCCGCCGTTGGCTTGGATGGCTTTGGCGCGAGCCTGCCCACGTTCAGCGTTGCGTCCGAGCACCGCCACCTTGGCACCGGCGCTAGCCAAGCCTTCGGCCAAGGCCCCCCCCAGCACGCCGGTGGCTCCAATCACGACGGCAACGTCGCCGGACAGGTCGAAGAGCTTCATAAATTCACATTGGCACGCGGAGAACGCATTCTGCATAGGCTCCCCACGGCGGGAAGGAGAAAAACTTGCCGAGGCGCAAACCAGCGCCCGCAGTTCGGCCCGCTTGTGGAGCCGAAGGCACAGCTTTCCAGCGAAGGCGTTGGCAGAGCTTCGCGAGCGATCGGGCCTGCAATCTGCAAATTTTGCCGACCAGGCAACAAAATCCGGCTTGGCCGGCCAGCCACGGCGTCTTCACTGGGCGCAATAATAACCTTTAACATCCCGAGAAGATGGGTTAGGGTTTGGCCCCTCAGGTGCCAGAGGGCGTATCCTGAGATAGACACCTGCAGTCCAAGTAGAAGCAAAGCATATGAAGCACATGACGAAATCCTCCGTGTCGATCTCAGCCTTGTTGGTGGCAATGGCTATGGGAAGCGTCGGCACTCGCGCTCAACTGGCAGACCCCGCGCCCGGGGCCACGCCAAAGATCACCTTTGAATCCACCGCGCACGACTTTGGCAAAATCAATTCCGGCCAGCCGGTCCGCCATGATTTCATATTTACCAATACCGGCAACGCCACTCTCAATATCACCGATGTGAAGCCGTCTTGCGGATGTACCACCGCCGGGGCTTGGGATAAGATGGTTGAACCCGGCAAGACCGGCATGATTCCGCTGCAGTTCAATCCAACGGGCTTCGGGGGCGCCATCGCCAAGTCGGCGACGGTGTTTTGCAACGACCCCACCCAAAACAGCGTGATCCTTAAGCTGACCGGGACGGTTTGGAAAGCCATCGACATCAACCCGAGCATCGCCAGTTTCGTTTATCAGGCGGATGAGCAAACCAACCAGACCAAGGTAATCAAAATCATCAACAACACGGAGACGCCGTTGACTCTCTCGGATCTCAAGAGCAGTCACTCGGCCTTTAAGGTCGAGCTCAAGCCCGTAAAAGAAGGCAAGGAGTTTGACCTGCTGGTCACGGCCACGCCTCCTTTCACCAATAAGACTGCTTTCGGCTCGATCACACTAAAAACGTCGGCCACCAACATGCCGCAGTTGGGAGTGAGCGCCCACGTGACTGTTCAGCAACAGATCATGGTTTATCCTGAGCAACTTTTTCTGCCGCCCGGCCCGCTCACCAACGCGGTGAACCTGGCGGTGACCATCCGCAACACCAGTTCCAACGCTCTCTCCATCACGGAAGCCATGGTGAACATCACGGGAGCCACCGTGACTGTGCAGGAAACCCAACCGGGCCGCATCTTCAACCTGCGCGCCAACTTCCCGTCGGGTGTCCTGATCAAACCAGGTTTCGCTGCCGAGATCACGGCCAAGACAAGTCATCCCAAGTATCCGGAGTTGCGCGTGCCGATCATGCACACCGCCGCTCCGAGCACGCTTTATCCCGGACCGCGTCCTGTAGCCGGCTTCAACCCGGCCCCCAGTTCCACCAACGCCGCTCTCTCGGCGCGACCATCAGGACCTCCCTCGCGCTCGCCGGTGCCGGTGCTGCCCCCGCCGCCCAAGCAGCCCTAGCCGCAAACCACGCTCTGTCAAGGTCTCGATGCTCCGGCTCGATGGGCTGTGCCCCTCGTCCGATGATCATCCCGGCTCCCGCCCTCGCATTACTTGCTCGGCGGCCTTCTCCAGCCGCTGAACCTCCTTCTTCAACATCGCCGTCACGCGGTGTTTGGTCAGATAGACGCGCGCAATGGAAATCCCAAGCGTCTTGGCCACCTCTCCCGGCGGCCAGCCCTTCGCGGCGTAGAGATCGAACACCTGGAATTGCCGCTCGTCGATCCTCCCGCGTATGTGCTCCATCCCTTGCGTGACCAGATTCTTTTCCCACGCCGCGTCCCATTCCGCGCCAAATTCCGGCACCGCCGGGTCCGGAATCCGTTCGATCGTCGCCGTGTATGTCGTGTCGTCTCCGGCTCGCACGGGAGCTTCGCCCGTCATTGCGTGCGGGGCGACTGCGTCTCCATTTTGTCGCCCGCGTTTCCTTAGCTGATTCTGGATGCGCCAGCGGGTCAGGTTGAGGAGCCACGTCTTGAACCGGCAGACCTTTGGATCGTAGATAAAGTCAGGTAGCCGCCGCGCCACGCCGATAGCAGTTTCCTGCACCACCTCTTCGGCCTCGTCTGCCGTGAGACCGGCTTTGGCCGCGAAGAAGCGAATCAACCCGCCGTAAATCCGGTAAAACTCCTGCCAGCTTTGCGGGTCATCACCGGCCTGCAGCCGGTGCAACAGACTGGGCCGGGTTTCGAGCGAGCTGCCGTGCGGAAGCGTCATGGTCGTCGCCATTCTACGGGGTTAAACACCGCTCTGACGAGAATCTTTCAGGGAAAAGCAGCCAGTCGTGTTTTCAGGGTTGGCGCAAAATGGTGTGAAAGAAGATTGGAAACGGTGTGTTTAACCCCTCGCCTGAATAATGAAAACGAAAACCAACCTTCTCGCCGTCGGGATGCTCCTGGCCGCTCTGGTCAGTGGTTTCGGGCAGCCCGTCATCACCAACCAGCCCCAAAACCAGACAAACATCGGAGGGACAACCGCCACGTTCACCGTTGGTGCGACGGGCACGCCGCCGTTGAGCTACCAGTGGCGCTCTTACGCCAATGCCACGACGTTCACCAACATCCCGTGGGGCACCGATGCCACGTTGCTGTTGACCAACGTGCAACCAACCAGTCGCAAGTTTGGCGTGGCAGTTTCGGACGCGTCTGGCTCTGTCACCAGCGTGCTGGCGACGCTGACCGTCCCAATCGCCATCACGAAACAGCCCACCAATCAACTCGCGGAGGTGGGAGACATTGTCACCTTCAGCGTGCTGGCGGCGGGCACGGCACCTATCCGCTACCAGTGGCTCTTTCAAGACGAGAACCTGTCGAACCGAACCAACGCCAATCTTTATCTGAGAAACCTCCAGTTGACCAATGCCGGAGCCTACACCGTGGTCGTGACGAACATCTATGGCTCGATCACCAGCCAGGTCGCGACGTTGACGGTCCTGCCTGCCACCTTCACCAGGACGTCTGGCACAAACATTCTACTCGTCATCGCCGACGACTACGGCACGGACAGCCTTTCTCTTTACAACACCAACGCCAGCGCCTCGCTGCCGCCCACGCCTAATATCAATTCGCTCTACGATTCAGG
>DATLUX010000620.1:0-4077 GCA_035577805.1 Verrucomicrobiia bacterium | reverse complement strand
CCCTGAACCCTGAACCCCGAACCCTGAACCCTGAACCCCGAACCCTGAACCCTGAACCCCGAACCCTGAACCCCGAACCCTGAACCCCGAACCCTGAACCCCGAACCCTGAACGTCATTTGCGCTCCACATTGTAGCGACTTGCCTTCTCGAGGTCGTAAAGGAAAATGCCGTGGCCGATACCGGCGGCTTCGCGGGACTTGGCCATCTGAAAGGCGATGAACTTTCCGTCATCACTGACCACCGGATTGGAGGCTTTAAATCCAGGATAGTCGCTGAAGTAAGTTAATCGTTCGTAGGCGCCGCTGCCATCGAGCTTGAGTTTCCAAAGATCCACGTGGCCGGGGCCTTTCAGGTTCTGCCGATCGCATTCGACGAGGGTGAATTGGCCGTCGGGGAAGATGCCTTCCGGTTCGTCGTACTGGCCTGGTGAGTTGGAATAATTCGTCACTTTCTTCGTCGCCAGGTCGATGCCGGCCACATCGGTGCCCTGATAACCGTAGGCGCTGAAGGTGAGTTCCTTTTCATCAGGCGGCCGAAAGTTCTGTGTCTCCATGGTGCAACGGAACGGCAGGTCTTTGCTGTCGATGATTAGCCGTTGATTGGCGAGCTTGGGCTGGCCATCAGCAAAGACAAGATCGGCCTCGAGCATGCGCGAACTGCCCGCCGGCATTTCTTGAGGATACTGTGCGGCCACATGGGTCCAGGCGATGTGCAGACGTTTGCGCGAGACGGCCGGGCCTTCGCTGCACTTGGTGCCCAGCGGCAGGGCGGGCTTGGTGCCGCTCTTGTCCAGCACGTAAAGCCAACATTGCACGCGCGCTTCGTTGATCCGCTTGGGATCATAACTCTCCGGACCCGAGAGAAGAATGTCGCCGTTGGCCAGGTAGAGAGCGCGCGTATAACCGGAATGCGGGTAATGCGCCGTGAGGTTGCGGAGGCGTTTGGTCGCAAGGTCGAGTTCCAGCGCGTCTCCAAAGGTCTTCGTGAGAAATAAGATCTTTCCGCCGTCGTGGGAAAAGTCCGCGCGTTCGCCCAACCAGGTGACCTGCTCGATGTAAGGCGGCAAATGGTCGGCCGGATTTTCGCCGGGCTTCGGTTCGGCGGCTTTCGAGCTGGCGAGGGCGGCTAACGTGATCCAGGACGTGAAGAGACAATGCGCGTACTTCATAGGTTATTCAGGTGGGCGGTTGCGATACCAGACAACATTGCGCGTCTCGCGTCCGGCCAGGATTAGATCAAGCCGGCCGTCTCCGTCCAGATCCACGACCTTGAGGTCGTAGGCTTCCTGGCGGTTGGTGGTATCGATGTCATGCAGAGCGAAAGATCCTCGGCCAAGGTTCTCGTACCAGCGCACCAGCTTCGCTCCGAAAGACGCCACGGCGACGTCCGGATCGCCATCGCCGTCGAAGTCACCCACGGCCAAAGCGTGAGGATCGCGGAGATCGCCGTCGATCACGTGTTTTTGCCAGGCGGGCCCTTCGAACCAGAATACGCCCGTGCCATGTCCGCAACTGGCCACTACGTCGAGGACGCCGTCGGCGTTCACATCCGCAGCGCGAACATTGGTTGCGCCATTCTCTTTGGCGATGACGTGTTTGGTCCAAGGCTGCTCGTCCCCCTGGCGGTCGCGGCCTTGTTCCCACCAGCTGAATGTGCCGCCCCCCGCGTCGCCGACGAGCACATCACCACGTCCATCGCCATTCAGGTCGGCAAAATCCAAGTAATGCGGCCGGCCGTCGGCGCCGCCGGTTGTGATGAGGTGCCGTTGGAACGGGTGCGTCCCACGCGGCGGCCCTTGGAACCAGGCCAGGCTTTTTGGAAAAAGCGGCCCCATGATGCTGTCGGCCAGCAAATCCTTCAGCCCATCGCCATTCACATCGCCGACCCACAGTCCGTGAATGCCGTTAAACTCGCGGTCCAGGACATGCAACGGCCACGGGTCGCCGACGCGTCCGGTGTTCTCGAGCCAGGCGATGCTGAAGTCCGGACCTTTCGGTTCGGCCATGTTCGTGCCGGCCGCGCGGGCCTGGCGATATTCGATCCACGGCACGCGGTAGCGGCCGATCGCCAGGTCGAGGTCGCCATCCTGGTCCGCATCGAACGCAACGCAGTAAAGCATCTTGGGCTCTTTGGTATCGATGAGCACTTGCGGTCGCCAGTCGGGGGCCAGCAGAACAAAAACCTTCGTTTCGCCCATGGCAATCAGATCGAGTCGACCGTCGCAATTGGCGTCCAATGCAGCGACGCTCCAGATCGATTCAGGCAACGATACGGCATGGCGCGCCCAGGCCACGGACCCTTCCCGGGCTGCTGGGGCCGGAGTCACTGCGCTCGCCGGGGCCGGAGCCGACGCCGACTCCGCTACGGGTTCGAAGGCGGTCTCGCTAAAATCGAGTTGGTAGACCATGCCCTCATAGCCGACGACATAAAGATTTCCTGCGTCGTCCTGGGCAAAGGAAGCGATGCCCTGCGGCGCCGTCCCGATTTGTCGCACGGTTTTCAAGACCCGCCCTTCTTGAGTCACGCCCCAGATGCGGTGCGACGTGTAATCGCCGCAGATGTAAACGCCGTAAAATGAAGAGCGGGGATCGCCGCGATAGACGTAACCGCCGGTGATCGAATTGCCGAACTTGCGGCGGTAAGCAAACACCGGCGGCGCGTAAGTCGCCCCGTCCTTGCGGTAACGGTTGGAGAAGGGTTCAAACCCTTCGTAGACATTCCAACCGTGGTTTTCACCGCGCCGGACGATGGCAGCCTCCTCAACGCGATCCTGCCCCACATCACCGACCCACAGATCGCGCGTGACACGATCGAAACTGAAACGCCAAGGCTCGCGAAATCCGTAAGCCCAGATCTCCGGGCGCGCCTCTGGGCGATCCCGGAACGGATTGTCTGCCGGGATGGCGTATGCAAGGCCAGCGTCGGCGTGGTCGACGTCGATGCGCAGGATTTTGCCTAGGTGCGTGGTCAAGTCCTGGCCGTGGCCGTGCGGATCCTGCTGCGGACCGGTATCGCCCATCGCGATGTAAAGAAAACCGTCTGGCCCGAAGCCGAGGCAACCGCCGCTGTGATCCTGAGTGGTGCTTGGCACTTGCCACAGACGACGCGAAGGCCGACCAGAGTCCGTGCGGAGATCCGGAGCGGCCTGCCGTTCTACCGCGGTGGTTACGATTTTGGCGTCTTCGTAAACCTGGTGTTTCAGGAAGTACCGGCGGTTCTCGCGAAACTTCGGGTGGAACGCCAGGCCGAGCAGTCCGTTGGGTCCGCGTTCGTTGAAGATGTCCTTCGAGATATCTGCGAAGAGGGTCTTGGTCTCGTTGGTGCCGCTCTTTTCGAGCCGCCAGATTTTACCGGTTTGATGCACGGCGAGGAACGTGTTGCTGACCCCGGGCAACTGTCCGAACCAGACCAGGCCAAAGCGGACGTCGCCGGGTTTATGCACGAAGGCGTGAGGAAAACGCAGCTGTTCGGAGAAGAAGGGGCGCACCTCGATCGGCTTGGCCAGTTCCGGGATGCGGTCCGGCATGCCGCGGTTGCTGGTCAGAGCCGATTCCGGCTGTTTGAGTGTGACCAGATACTCGATGAGATCGGTGAACTCCTGCTGCGATATCCCGGCTTGCAAGCCTTCGGGCATCAGCGAAAGCGTGCTGCCACGCTGTTCCTTGATATCCCGACGGGCGATGGTGATCCGTTTGCCGTCTGCGCCCATCAGTTCAAGCGCTTCCGGCGTGGCCCCTTTCAGGACGCCTTGAACTTCGTTGCCGTCCTTGGTCTCGACGATGGTTGTGCCGTAGCCGATGGCGATGTCAGCCGATGGTTCGAGCACCGCACGGATGAGTTCGCGCCGCGGAAATTTGTCGCCGACGGCAAACAGATCAGGTCCGGCTTTGCTGCTGCCACCGTCCACCGAATGGCATTTGGAGCAGGCCCCGCGTTGTTCGTTGTTGAACAGGTCACGGCCGCGCGCGGCGTTGCCGTCATGGCCCATCGCGAAGTTGCGATAGTCCTGAAGGGGCCGGGTGGCAGCCTGAGCTGGTCTTGGCACCGGGGAGTCAGCGCCGTGGGCGGGGGCGAG
>DATLUX010000619.1:0-23974 GCA_035577805.1 Verrucomicrobiia bacterium | reverse complement strand
AGGGCGGAGGGCGGAGGGCGGAATGAGGGACATCGAAACGGCGCACTCACGGCTTCCGGTCCTGGATCAGATCAATGACCGGCCGAACGGACACAACGGAAGCCCAGATGGTTGCTGCCCGTGCTCACTTCGCCCCGGCCGCGCGTCCCGACCATATAACGCGTGCAGTATTGCGACGTGCACAGAAATGAGCCGCCGCGATGCACGCGCTTCTTTTCATTGGGTTCGGCTGGATCGAAGGACGTGTCCGGTCCCGTCGGGTTATGCGCCACCCGGCCCGTCCGCGCCAATTGCTCGTAGTAATCGGGGCGATACCAGTCGCTGCACCATTCCCAAACGTTTCCAGCCATGTCGTAGAGACCGTAGCCGTTGGCGGGAAATTGCGCGACCGGCGCCAGCCCAACGAACCCGTCTTCACCACTGTCCTGCATCGGGAATTGGCCCTGATAGATGTTGGCCATCCAGCGGCCCCCTGCCTTCAATTCTGTGCCCCAGGTATAAGTCTCGCCCGAGCGCCCGCCGCGCGCGGCAAATTCCCATTCCGCCTCCGTCGGCAACCGTTTGCCGGCCCACTTGGCATACGCCGCGGCATCCTCGTACGCCACGTGCACCACCGGCCACTTCTGGCGGCCGGCCAAGTCGCTGGCCGGACCCAGAGGATGCCGCCAGTTGGCGCCAGCCACGTAGGTCCACCATTGATAATGATTGTTGAGCTGCACCGGGTACCCCGGTGGAGTGAACACTGTCGAACCGGCAACCAGATTCTCCGGAGGCGCGGTGGGAAAATCTTCCGCGCGCGGCGTGCGCTCCGCGACGGTGACGTAACCGGTCGCCTTCACGAACTTCTCGAACTGTTCGTTGGTCACCTCCGTGGCGTCCATCCAGAAGCCATCGACCTGGACACGATGAATGGGCTGTGAATCCCGGGTCACCCCGGGCAGACCGCACAAGGCCTCATCCGCCACACGGCTGCCCATGGAGAATTCGCCGCCCGGAATCCAGACCATGCCTGCGGGCGCCGGACCGGCAGGTCGATTCGTGAAAGCTCGGGTTGGTGTGAATCCCGACTCGCTGGCGGAGGCGCTCGGAGTCTCCATTGGCGGCGAACACCCGGAACCGACTGCCCAACCGAAGAGTAAGGGGAGCATCAGGAGGCGATGGAGCGAAAAGCGGAGCCCGGCAAGTTGCTTGGGTGAGGGTCGTTTCATGGAGAGCTTGGACCTTCGAATTTCGGATGTGAATTGGACCCATGAACCCAACCCAATCTCACGTAGCAGCCGAGGTAACGAGGCTCTGATCTTTTTCCCGGAGAACGCGTTGGGGTAGAGTGAGCCTCCTGACGTCGGCTGCTAACTGAGGGTCTGTTCATGGAGAGTTTCCATCTGCATCATTCCGCCCTCCGCGTTCCGCGCTCCGCACTGGAATGGTCTGGCTGCCCCGCCGAATCTGCAAATCACTCCAATAGCCGAATTCCCAGGCCCAGCCATTGGCATTGTTCTCGAGACGCAAATGCACCTGCCGTCCAGCGAAGGGCGATAGATCCACCTCTACCGGTTTCCAACGCGGACCGAGATGATCAACTGTCTGGCGGTGAATCACACTGCCGTCCGCCAGGACGCGGAGTTCCCAGTCGCCTTGCTCGTGGGCCGCCACCTGAAAGGCGAGCGACGCCTTGCCCTCGGGGGCCAACTCCACGGTTCGTTCCAACGCGGCGCCGTGGTCGCGATCAAGCGGGTGAGTCATTAACACATTTCGCCGTCCGGCATACTCCGACAACTTGGCGGGAGCTGCCTCAAAGGGTGGACAGACCACGCGCCAGTCCGGATTCCACAGCGCCACGCTCTCGAGGTCCGGTGGGGGAGCGGGCGCGGCCTGGGCGTTGCGCCGCGACGGTTCATCTCCGATCAGTTCCTTGCGCAAGGCCGGTGTCCAGGGCCGATTATCCTCGGGCGGATTAAGCAGGAACCAGATCATGCTGCGAAACTCCGCATCGGGCATCTGTTCCAATCCTTCCGGCATGACACTGAGCTCGCTGACGCGAATCTTGGGCTGGCCGTTTTCGATCGCGATGTCGCTGCGGGCGATGACTTCCTCTTTCGGGCCGGCCGCCAGCAACCGCACGCGCGTGTCGGTATTCTCGACCATCCGGCCGCTGATGGCGCGGCCGTCTTTGGTTTCGACCTCCACATTTTCGTAGCCGCTGCCGATGATCTGGTTTGGATCAATAATGTTGGCCAGCAGCGCATCCAGCGTGCTGCGCCCGACCCCAGTCAAATCGGGGCCCACCTCCGCGCCTTCGCCGTGCAGCTTGTGGCAAACGAAACAGGTCTTGCGCGCCATCTCGCGGCCCAACTTCAGATCCGGTTCGCCGCTGAGCACGATCTTTTTCTTGGCGGCGATCAACTTCAGTTTGTCGCGATCCGCCTCGCGCACCCGGCCAAAGATGGCGGCGGCGCGCCGGGCCAAGGAGTCATTCTGATCGGCAGGCTTGCTCAGCGCGCGGATGGCGCTGGCGCTGATGTCGCCGGGCGACACGCTCTTGGTCTCGAGCGCGCCCAGCAAACTTGCCGCCCAAGGCCGGCGGGTCGCCAGGACGTCGGCGGCGGCGCGACGTGTCACCGGCGCATATTCTTTCCATCGAGCCAGCAGGGCGTCGGCGGTGGACGATTCCGGGCTGCCCGCTTCTCCGAGCGCGCGGATGCCTGCCACGAGCAGATCTTGATCTTTCTCCGCGCGGACGAGGTCCAGCAAGGCCGCGCGGGCGGGATCGGATTTGGCTTCGCGGGCGGCCTGGATGCCTTCCAATCGTTTGGCCAAGGGCACCGCTGAGTCATTGATCATTCGGATCAACGCCAGCGAAGCATTGGCATCGCCCCAAAGCACGCCCAGACGCCGGGCTTTGTCGGCCAGAGCCGACACTTGATAATACTTACCCAGCACTGAACCGACCGGGGCGGTCGGCGGAGTTCCCTTATTTTTGAAGCCTTCGAGCAACCCGTCGAAGCTCGCCGCCGCCAATTCGCTTTGAGGCGATAATTTGTCAAGAAACTCGACGGTGGCATTCAGTTGTTCGGTGCGGGCGGCCGCGTCGGTTTGATCGCAGATCCGGCGCATCAGCTTTTTGGTGATGGTCGCGCTTAAGGGCAGGTACTGGGCGCCGTTTTCTGCCATCCATTCGAGCGCAGCTTTGCCGCTCCGCGCGGCCAATGGCTCCGAAGCGATCCAAATCAAATGAGGCAGAAGGGGGTCGGTCGCTTTCGCCGACGCCTTAAAGAGGGCGGACAGCGCGTCACCCACCTTCACCTCGCCCGCCTCCGGCGGAGGCGTGTTGAGGGTGAGAGAACCGGACACGTACTGACGCAAGGCCGTGGCCACACCCGCGCGCACGTAATCGTTCGGATCCTCGGCCAGCTTCAGCAGGCGCGCATTCGATTCGGTATTGGGCTGATGGCGTTCCCCGGTCAATCGCGCCGCCCAGGTGCGCAGCGCAAACTCCTTGTCTGCGGCCGCCGCATCCAACGCATTTTCGTCCAGCAACCCGGCGCCATGGAGCGACCATAACGCCGCCAGCCGGTATTCGACAGGCTTGGCGGAATTCAACAAGGTCAGCAGCGGCGCTTTTGTTTGTGGATCTTTCCGTTCCGTGAGCAGACGTTGAGCGACGCGACGTTGCCAGGAATTGGCGTGTTCGAGCATCGTCACCAGCGCCAGGTTGGGCAGCGCCGCCAGGTCCATGTTGCGCGCCGGCCGCGACGGCACCGCTTGGCCGGCTTGATCTCCAACCCAGACCACGCGCCAGATGCGTCCATGCTCGCGATCCACCCCTTCCGGGTCGGCGTTGGCATTTTGATAGCACGGATATTTGTCGTACCAATCCATCACCCAAAGCGCGCCATCCGGCCCGGTTTGAGTCGAGACCGGACGGAACCAGGGATCCTTCGAGATGAGAAAATTCCCGCCGCCGACCTCGAAGTCGCCTTTGGCCGGGCCGAGCAGTTGGGTGGCTTTGGACGCCTTGAAGCTGGCGCCGAACGGTTCGAGCCGATTCAGATTCAACGCGCTCTGATGAATATTGCCCAGGAACGCCAGGCCCTGCCAGACGGCCGGGAACTGGTTTCCTTGATAGATATCCACTCCCGCATGCGCGGCCCGGTAATGCAGATAGTCCACTATGCTCGGCAACAAACCGTAAGCGTAAGGATAAGCCGGTTGGCCCCCTTGCCGCTCATAAAGACCGGCCGGCGCCATGTGGAAAAAGTGCGGAATCACACAAGCGCTCACGAAAGCGTTACCGTCCCGATCAAAGTCCACTCCCCAAGGATTGCTCGTGCCGTCCGCGAAGACTTCGAAGGTTTTGGTGGCCGGCTGATACCGCGCGACGGCTGCGTCCACTACTACTCCCTTGTCATTGGGGTCGTCCGGATTCTTGACTTTCGAGTGAGTAAACACGCCATGGGTTAAGTAAAGCCAGCCATCCGGCCCCCAAGTGAAGCCGTTGAGCAGTTCATGGCGATCCTCGAGGCCAAAGCCTGTCTTGAGCACCGTCCTTCGGTCGGCTTTGCCGTCCCCGTCTGTATCCTGGAGGAAAAGCAGATCTGGAGCAGCCCCGACATAGGCGCCGCCGTCGCCCAGCAGCAGGCCGCACGCAAGATTCAACCCGTCCGCCCACACCGTCACCTTGTCGGCTTTGCCGTCCGCATCGGTGTCTTCCAGAATCTTGATGCGATCCCGAGGCTTTTGGCCGGCTGGAGCGCCCTTTGGATATTCGTAAAGCTCCAAGACCCACAAGCGGCCGCGGGCATCCCAGGTCATCGCCACGGGATTAACGACTTCGGGTTCGCTGGCAAAGAGGCGCGCCTCGAAACCCGGCGGCAATTGGATCAGTTTCTGGGATTCGTCCGGGGCCAGCGCGCTGGTGGTGGCCGGCGCATGCGCGCCCGAAAGCTGGCGCCCCGCAGGAGCATTTTTGTAGATGGGAAATCCGAGATCCTTATTAAGGTCAGGGTGATACTCGCCCCCACGGGCCAGCGAGCCAGGCCCCAGCCACAAGCTGCTGGCCACCACGGAAAGAAAGAGAACAGATCTTATCATGACTCGGATGGAGCACTGATTAAGGAAAAAATCGTCGAGAGGGTCAATGGGATTCCAGAAGGTCAAGGTTTCAAGCCTTTTCACCGCTGGGATGACGCACGACGCCGATCTTCAGGTTGTCGATCATCACTTTCCTGACGCAGCCCCCAAAGAACTCCAGAGCATGACGGTGGCAGCTCAGGAACTGTTCCATAGCTTCCGAGAGGCTGAACTCGAGGTACATCAGGCGGCTGTAGCAAAGGACCATGACAAAGAAGCTCAGGCGCCGTCGCGTCGATCCGACCTGGACCGAACCGAACTGCCCCCAATCGACCTGAGCACATTCTCCGGGGGCAAACTCCAGCATGAGAAAAGCCCGTTTGCGCGGTGGCCGGACTTGGCGCACTAACTCTTTGAGGATGGAATAGCCACCAGCATAGCCCTGCTGGCACAGTTGCTGCAGGATTTGCTGAGCCGTGTAGGGATGGCGCTCCAGCATGGCGACGATCTGCCCCTTGAACGGATCGAGCTTGCTTGGCCTCTTGGGCGTTTGCCGCAGTTGGTAGCGGGTTTGATGGATCCATTTGTCGACGGTCTTGGGATCGAGCTTCAACTCCTCCGCGATCTGGGAAACTTTCAGGCCTTTCTGGTCATGGAGACGGCGGATTTGGCAGAAGGTCTCATAGTCAATCATGCCTGGTCTCCTTTCAAAGCACGGGTGAGGATCTGGGCAATCGACTGAACTTCTCCCGCCCGCGGTGATGCCGGTGGCGAGGTTGGGTTGGTGGGATCTTCCAAAGACAGCACTTGGTAGAGCGGCTTCTGGTAAGCAATCAGATCGGCCTTTTGCAGGTGGAGCCGTGCCGCGAGCAACGTCGCGGGCTCGATCCTCTTGTAACTTACTGCCAGTGACCATGGAGATAAGCCCACAAACGCTGGGTCTTGCGCCAGACAGTCATCTTGTAACGTACCGGACAGCCCTCTCGGTACGTTACAAGATGACTGATCGGGGTCGGTCCTTTGATAGCCAACGGTTTGAGTGTTTTCAGAGGAGCGGCTCTGGCCTTTCCAGTAACCGGGATGGCTCTGGCGCCACAGCTGCACTCGCCGGACCTGATCGGCTCCGCGGAAGTAGTCTCCGTTGCCGGCTTTGCTCAGCCATCGCCGCTGACTGGCCGCCTTACTGGCCTGGCGGCAGGCGGGCTTGGAACAGTAGTGCTGGCGATCCGTGGTGCGTGCATCCGGAAGAATGAACTTACAGCAACAACGACACTTGCGTCGGGTTGGCGCGCTGCTCATCGTGCGCCTGAATTCGCCGCAGTAGGGTCGGGAAGAAAATCAAAAAATCAAAAAGAAGACCGACCAGAACACGGAATGGGAAGAAGGAAGAAGAGCTTTAGAGTGAAGCTTCGGGAAGAAAATCCACCGGAAGAAAACGGAATTTCAAACCGGCGGCTTTTCTCCACTTTCATTCCGCCGCTGACAGCGGGCCGAGCGGGTCGAACGGGAGACTCGTGGCCGCGCCGACCGCATTCGTACCGGCAAAGAACTGTAACCTGAGCGATTGAACCGCCGGGACTGATCGCGTCGGCCTTGATCCTGACGAGCATCGAGATGCTGAATGCGTCACCCTGCCGTGGCCACAGAATCGACACCGCGGGCGGAGCCTCCGCGCCGAGTTGGCCGACGCAGCCGAGCGCGAGCAAGCCCTCCGCGACGACCCCTGCTAGCTGAACTATGTATCCTTTCATTCCGCGGGCTTATCCCCGATCATCAAAGCGTTCTCTAAAAGGGTGTGACGGCTCCGATCCATGTGCCACAGGTGTTCGGAAGCGTTACGCTGTAACGAGTTTCGGAGTACTCCTGAATCGTCCAAATCGTCAGGCCGTCTGGATCGAGGTTGGTGCAGGAGCAGCGGCACCGAATACTGCTGTGGGGAGCGGCCGCGATCATGGAGGTATGAAGACCCTATAAAATCGATGGGCATTTGTGGCGGGCGAGCTGTCCACGAAGGTGAAGCTGTTGCTTGATGGCCTGTTCGTCGCGATTGGCACCCAGTCGAGCAGGTTCAGCGACGCTTGAATGATGGTTTGTCGGCCGGGATACGACGTTATCACGTCAAACGCGAGCCGGCCCCCGGGTGTCAGCGTGGGTAATTGCGCTCCGAGTCTGACTACCCGGATCGTGTTCGTGATCCGGTTGCACGGGCAAGAATACGAGCCGCCAGTTTGGAACCTAACAGTGAGATCGTACTCCCCTTCCGGGAGATTGCTGACCGTAACTGAGCTTGGAGGTGTGGTCGGAGTGAGCCTCGCGCCAGCATCTACCAACCCGACCGAATTCGTACCAACGAAGAATTCCACTGGTCCTGCCTCTCCGCTGGAGCTGGCCAAAGCCTCCGCGCTGAAGCCGAAAGTGGCGGGGGCGGCAAAAATCGTCCCGTTGCGCGGCGAGATGATCTGGAGATCGGGCCACGGCGCGCAGCCGATACAGTAGTATATCCGCACGGGGTTTGACTCACTCCTTGCGCCGGAGTCATCAATTGCCACGGCCTTTAGGATCCAGGAGCCGCCATCTATGGGGACTCCCCCTGTTCCTACCTCCCAAACGATGTTAAACGGGGGGTTGGTGGCCACGCCAACGAGATTGGTCTCGATGAAGAACCGAACCTGGGCAACGGAGCCGTCAGGATCCGTCGCTTCGGCTTTGATCTTGAGGACCGTTGACAGGCTGAACGTGTCGCTCCACCAAGTGCCGGGATATGGCCACGTAACGGACACTTGCGGCGGGCAGTTCGTGCCGACGGGCTGGGCTATGGCCAAGCTCGGCAGGCTGGCGACAAGTATGAGGATTATCCAGGCGACGGCGCGTACTCTAAAGATTTGCATAGCCCGAGTAGTGATGTTTGGAACGGTCTAGAATGGCGTCACAGCGCCGATCCGTGTACCGAAGGCGTTAAAAAAGGAGTTTTCAATGAACCGCGTCTCCGCGTATTCCTGGATCGTCCAAATGGTCAAACCATCGGGATCCAAGGTTGTGTGAGAGTAATCTCCCCAACGGAGGCCGCTTAGACCGCAGCAGCCGAACCAGTCTTTGCCCGCGTAATAGCGGATTGGGCCCGCCGAGGCACCGTTGTTCAGCCTGCCTGCATAGTAGGCGCCGATATAGTCGTTCGCGCTGGAGCCGGAGAACCCGACCACCATGTCGCCATTCTTGTTCACTGCCAGGGATCAAGTTTCGGATTCAAGTCACGCGAAGCGAAGCGAGAGTCCTCACAAATGACGCTGCTTAGGTCAACCGTCAAAGACAGCTTTAAGGGGAAGCCTTCGCAGTTAAGGGCTTGAGAATCGCAGACAACGAATCGGGCATTGATTCATCTCGGACGAGGAGGGGATATCGCTCGCCGTCTCGGTAGTTGAGTTGGTAGGTGTGAAAATGGTCCGCCCTCTCAACCAGAAGTTCGATCGGTTTGGCAGTGGAACTTCGCACCGCCGAACGAAGGGCGTTGGCCGACCATTTTCGTCCGTTGACGGCAATGATTTTGCCGTTCGGCACCACGCCCGCCTGATCGGCGGTGGAGTTTTTCACCACTTCCTTAATGGTCCCATCGTCGCTCAATTGGAGGCCGATCGAGAAGCTCAGATCCACTTCCTTCTCGCCGGCATCCCACGCCTTGAGGCGCGCGGTGACGGCATTGGTTGAACCCAATTTCCATCCGCTGGCCATGATGCCACCGAGGGGCGCCCGGGGCGTAAGTTGATAGATGCGCTCGTCGAGGAACTTTTCCCATTCATACGGGAGGACGGCGTTTAACGTATTGACGATCTCCGCCAGGTCGTAAGGCTTGACCGCCGGCTTCGAATCTTGTCCTCCCAGGAATAACCGACAAAAATCATCCAGACTCTTCTTCCCGCCCGATTTCCGGCGGATGATGGTGTCGGCCTCGAGCCAGATCAAAGCTCCTTCGTCGTAGAAATCGACCGAACGTCGCCAACTGGAACCCGCCGAGGCCGATGGATAAAGCAACTGCGCAGCGATGCAGGTATCCACCAGGGGCCGCCAGGTCCGGCCCGCGCGTTGATCCTGGCGCCCGGCCAACAAGGCGAGGTTCTCGCGGAAAAGGTCGGGCGTCCAAAGCCCGCTTCGGGCCGCCAGCACGTATCCAAGGTAACTGGTGAGCCCCTCGTAAACCCAAAGCAGTTCTCCATCGAGCGGTTGCTGCGGGTCTTCCCGAACCAACCCGGCCGGCCGACGGAATTTTCCATTCCACGAATGAACGACCTCATGGGCCGTGATCCACATGAAATGATTATGCAAATCTGCATCGGTCAGCGTTTGCTCGGCGTACCGGATGTCGGTCGATTCATGATGCTCCAAACCGAAATGAGCCACATAATCGCTCAGGCTCAGCAGAAAATGGTATTCGGCATGAGGACGCGAGCCGAACAGACTGCCCAGTTCCGCCACCAGGTTGCGCAGTTGTTGCTTCACCTCCGGCTTCAGCTCCAGCGCCGCGGTCGAGTCGGCCGCGATATGCAGGTAATACTTCGGGGCGCTCTCGGAAAGTTCCACCGTGCGAAAGTACCGGCCCAGCAAGACCGGCGAATCGATCAAGGTGACCAGATTGACCGGAGAGAAAGCCGCCCGGCCCGTCTCCCGCTTCACCGTGTGCAGAGCGGTGCCGTAGTCCCAATCATCGGGATAGATCATGGACGGCGCGAATTGGATTCTTTCGGCCGGCAGCCCTTTGGGAAAGAGCACCAATTGATTCCAATTGAGCACATATAGATGATCCGTGGAAGAAGCGGCGCTCGTAAAACCGGACGCGCCGGAGGGCAACAGAAAATCCTGAGTGACTTCGAGTTCATCCGCGCGCTCCGGCACGATCAGATTGACCGAGAACATGTCGGTCGGGTCCCGTTTCCAAGGCAGTTTCTGGCCGTTGGCGGAGACGAAAAAACCGACGAAATCGGTGACCGGCCCGGTGGGCGCATGTTCGCCTTGGATCCATTTGGGAAAACTCAGGGTGACCGGGCCGCTTCGAATGGGAATGGTCAGACGTGAGTGAACGACATTTCTCGCCGCCTCGCGGGCATCGACTTCCAGACGGACCGGACGAGTTTCCTGCGCTCGCAACGGGAGCAGCATCGCGACGAGCGCGAAGGCAAGCAGACCGGGTTTATCAAGGAATGTTCGCTTCATGGGTTTCGGAGTTTTCGGAGTGTTGGAGGAACTCAAAGTCGTTGCCGCAGTTCGCCAATCGTGCGTCACCTGACCGTGTAGGCCTGCACCGAACACGCCACCCGGTTACCAATCCTTGAACACGCGATCCTGGCGGTTGGTCTTGAGAGGCGGACGGAACAGCATCACCTTTTCGTCGCCCCGTAAAGTTTCCAGCAATTGCACGGCCTGTTGCGGGGTCATGCGCATGGCGCGGGCCTGTTGAGGCTGGCCGTCCTCACCTTCACCCTCCTTTCCGGGCTGAGCTTGGTTGTCCTTGGGCGAGGCCTGCTGGGCCTTATTTTCCTTTTCTTTGTCTTTGTCTTTGTCCTTGTCCTGTTGGGCGGCCTGATCCTGTTTTTGTTGTTGTTGCTGCTGTTGTTCCTGGGACTGTTGATCCTTCTGCTGTTGCTGCTGTTGTTGTTGTTCTTGCTTCTTCTGGTCCTTGTTTTGCTGCTGTTGGTTCTGTTTGGATTGTTGGTCCTTGTTTTGGTCGTCCTTCTTGTCCTGATTATCCTGCTTCTGATTCTGCTTTTGTTGTTGCTGCTGTTGTTGTTTGAGTTCTTCCAACTTTTTCTTCACCAAGTCCTTGTTAAACTCGGCGTCGGCATCTTTCGGATCGAGGCGCAGAGCACTGTCATAATTGCGCAGGGCTTGCTCCCAATTCTCACGTTTCTTTTGGAGCTCGGAGGCGTCTTCGCCCATTCTGAACTGGGTATTGCCCAAGTTATAGTAGGACCGTTGTTGCAACGGGAGATCCTGAGTGACGAGGGCGGAGTTCAAATGTTCGGCGGCCTGGCCGTAGTCCTTGTTCTGGAAGGCGGCCGTGCCGGCGTTGAAGAGGAGGCGCGCGTCGTCCGGCTTCTTTTTCAGCGACTGTTCGTATTCGGTCAGGGCCCGGTCAAAGCGGCCTTTTTGATATTGTTTTAGTCCTTCGGCGGCCGAGCCGTACGCGAGGTGCGGCAGGGTGACGCAGGCGAACCCGATCAACCAGATGGCCAGACGCACGGCGGAGCCGGCCGCAGCCGTGGCGGTCGCGACCTGCGGCGCGACGGTTTTCCCGAAGGGGCCGGACGGGCGGTCTGTGCCGGCCGAGGCGGCAGCCGCGCTGGATTTCGAGATGTTCCTGCGTTCAGGCAGGAACATTTCGAGGAGCAACAGAGCCAAGGCCAGCCCCAACAGCGATTGGTAACGTTCGTGATGCCGTTTGATGCGTTGGGAAGCTTGTTCGCCCTTGGGCAAGGGGGAAAGCCCGCGTTCATAGAGCAGGTTCATGGTGTTGGCCCCGCTCAGTAACATGTAAAACCCGCCGGCCTCCTGGGCCATGTCCTTGAGCAATGGTTCATTCAATCGCGATTTCACCGCATTACCTTCGCTGTCCTTGATGAACTCCGTGCGCCCCTGCACGTCCACCGTGCGCAACAACTCACCATTGGCCGTGCCGACGCCGATCGTGAAGATGCGCATGCCTTCCTTGGCGGCAGCCTGGGCCGCTTCAAGGGCGTTGCCATCATGATCTTCGCCGTCGGTGAACAGCACGAGCACCTTATGATTATCGTTGCCCTGTTTGAAGGCGCTTTTGGCCGCCTCGATGGCTTCGGCCAAAGCGGTGCCGCCTTGCGGAATGATGGTGACATCGAGGGTCTCGACGCTCTGGCGGAACGCTTCGTCATCCAGCGTGAGCGGGCATTGCAGAAAGGCGCTGCCAGCGAACGCGACCAGGCCCAGCCGATCTCCCCGCGCCAACCGCTTCAAATCCAGCGCCGCCAACTGCGCGCGCCGCAGCCGATTTGGACTCAGGTCGGTCGCCAGCATGCTCCGCGACGTGTCGATCGCCACCACCACATCCAGTCCGCGCGAACGGGCTTCTTCCCAGGTGAATCCGATTTGAAACCGGGCCAGGGCCAGGATCAACAGCGCCACCGCCGCCACCACCAACCCCAAACGCGCCTTCTGACGCGTGCTCGAGACTCCCACCGTCAACTGCGACAACAACCGTGCCGCCACAAATTGTTTGACCAACTGTTCTTTACGCCGCCAGGACCAGCAGAAAAACACGATCAACCCCGGAACGAACAGAAGCAGGAACCAAAGCAGATGAGGATACTCGAAACGCATCGCAGGCGGGGGTTCAGGTTTCAGTATTCATGGGAGCCTTCGCCAGACGGTGTGCGCGAGGAGAATTTCCACCAGGAACAGGCCCAGCGCCGGCCCGACCGCCCAATGAAACAATTCTTTGATGTGCACAAACCGTTTCACTTCCACCTCCGTTTTCTCCAATTGATCGATGCGCGCATAAATTTTGCGGAGGGTATCCGTGCTGTCGGCACGGAAATATTCGCCGCCGGTTTTGGTGGCGATTTCCGTGAGAGTCTTTTCGTCGATGTCCACTTCGATCTGGACGTACCGTTTGCGCCCGAACATGTCGGTGGTGGGCATGGGTGCGGTGCCGTGGGTGCCCACCCCGATGGTGTAGACCTTCACGCCCAAGGCCTGGGCGGCTTCCGCCGCGGTCAGCGGCTGGACTTTGCCGGAATTGTTCTGACCATCGGTCATCAGGATCACGATTTTGCTCTTCGACTTGACCTCGCGGATGCGGTTGACGGCCGCCGACAGGCCGGAACCGATGGCGGTCCCCTCCTCGATGGTATGCAATTGCAAGCGATCCAGGTTCATGGCCAGGAAATCGTGATCGAGAGTCAGCGGCGCAGCCACATAGGCTTTGCCGGCAAACGCCACCAAACCGATGCGATCGCCCGGACGTTTATCAATGAAATGATGCAGGACCTCTTTGGCGATCTGCAACCGGTTTGCCCGCCGGCCTTTCAGTTCGAAATCTTCTGATTCCATGCTGCCGGACAAGTCGATGGCCACCACGATGTCAATCCCGCTGGCTTTCACGGCCGTCTCGCTTTCCACAAACTGCGGCCGGGCCAATCCAACGATCCCCAACGCCAAAGTCGCCCAGCGCAACGCCGCCAGCAGGCGCCCGGCGTTGGAGCGGCTGATGTTAGCCACGCCACGGACCAATTGCACCGAGGAATAAACAAAGGCAGCCGGCTTGCCCTGCCGCCCGCGCCACCAGGCCGCCACGGGCAGCAACAGCAGCAGCAACAGGAACCAGGGATGAGCCAGGGTGAATCGCATCGGTGTCGAAGGTCAGGTGGCCGGTGCCAGGCTTCTCACGGCCACGAAAGTGTAACGCCGGCTCCGCTCGAGGCCGTGCCTCGGCCGATCGGCGTGTCTCCCTCTCCCCTCAACGGGGAGAGGGCTGGGGTGAGGGGTGAGAACGGCAAAAAACCGCCACTTTCCAAAACTCTGCCGCTGTAGACGGAGTACGAATGGCTGTCTTGGCAGCGAAAATAATTTTCGCATTCGCGCTGGGAGCCCTTGATCAAGATTGCGAGATCGAAGAAGGGATACAGGTGCGCGGTGCTGGACCGGGCATCCACTGTCCTTCTCACCCCTCACCCCGGCCCTCTCCCCGTTAAGGGGAGAGGGAGATCGCAATTGCCGATCGCGAATGATGGTTTTCACTTTCTTTTACCTAGCATTGGCCAGGGCCGATGGCGCGCTCGCCGGCATGGGCGTAAGGGGGTCAAACTGCGTCTCGTCCACCAACCGAAGGGCGGCGTCGTGCAACTGGCGGAGTGTCTCTTCCGTCGGCTCGAAACGCGCAAACTTTACCAGGTCACAACTCTGCAAGAACTCGCCCAGGCTCTGTTTTTGATCCGGCGTCAGGTGCGTGCTGGACTGCAATTCGACAAGAAATTCTTCTGTGGTCCGCTCCGGGGCACGCAAGAGGAACCGTTCCTCCAGGTAAAGGCGGATAGTGTCCGCCACCACCGTGCAGAACCGGTTCGGGTCACTCAGGAATTGCAACGCCTCCTGCAGTCGTTGCCGGGCTCGCACATGGGGAGGGATAACGATCACCGGCGGGACTTGCTGACGCTGGCGGCGCCATTGGCGCCAAAGCAAAAACACGGTGGCGATCACGACCAGCGCCGCCAGAGACCACCAAAGCCAGGCCCATTCGTTGGGCAACGCCACCGGCGGCTTCACTCCGCGAATGTCATTCGGGGCCCCGGCCAAGGCCGTGTTGGTGGTCATCCGCGCAGCCTCCTTTTCTCCCGTGTTTCGAAAAACCGCCCTAAAGCCGCGGCATACGGTTGGCCCGTGCGCAATTGAACTGCATCAATGTTGGCGGAACGAAACATGCGGGCCAGGTCGGCTTGGGCCCGAGCCTGGCGTTGCTGGAAAGCCTCGCGATGCCGGCTGACGCCGGTGTTGACCTCGACGACCTTGCCGGTTTCCGCGTCCTCCAGAATCAGACGCCCCAAAGCAGGCAACTCCAGCTCAAAACGGTCTGTGATATGGACGGCCACCACATCATGACGCCGGTTGGCCTGTCGCAAAGCGCCGTAACAACCCAGGCTCATGAGGGATTGACCGGCGCTGAGCGGACTGCGCGCCAAGCGGGGCACGACCGGGTTGGTTTGGCCGCTTTCATCCAGGAAATCTGAGATCACCACCGCGATGGCCTTATGCGTGAGCACCCGGGTCAGAAATTGCAGGGCGGCACTCAGGTTGGTTCCCTTGCGGCGGGGCTCGTGAAATAGGATCTCGCGGATCACGCGCAACACGTGCCGGCGCCCTTTCCGCGGAGGCATGTATTGTTCGATCTCGTCCGTGAAGAGGATCAGGCCGACTTTGTCGTTGTTTCGGATGGCGGAGAAAGCCAGCACCGAGGCGATCTCGGCCGCGAGCTCGCGTTTGGCCTGGTCGCCGGAGCCAAACAAACCGCTCCCGCTCACATCCACGATCAGCATGAGGGTCAGTTCCCGTTCCTCGACGAACTTCTTGATGAAAGGATGATTCATGCGCGCGGTGACGTTCCAATCGATGGAACGGACCTCGTCGCCAGGCTGATATTCGCGGACCTCCTCGAAGTTCATGCCCTGGCCTTTGAACACGCTGTGATATTGTCCGCCAAGTGCCTCGGTCACGAGCCGATTGGTGCGCAGCTCGATTTGACGGATCTTCTTGAGGATTTCGCGAGGGATCACAGCAGGGCCAACTGACTCGGGTTTATCCGGCTCGCCGGGCTGCGGGCCATGCTGCGTGCCCGCGTCGCTCCTTACGGCACCGGCAATTCATCGAAAATCTTTTGGATGATGGTTTCGGCCGTTTTCTCCTCCGCTTCGGCTTCGTAGGTAATTGTGACGCGATGGCGCAGCACGTCCATGCCGATGCTCTTAACGTCCTGAGGCGTGACGTAGCCGCGGCCCTTGAGGAACGCGTAGGCCTTGGCTCCGAGCGTGAGCGCAATCGTCGCGCGAGGGGAAGCGCCCAACTGAATCAAGCCCTGCAATTGAATCTTATAACGAGCCGGCTCACGGGTCGCGCACACCAAATCGACGATGTAATCCTTCACCTTGTCATCGATGTAAATGTCGTTGAGCACTTGACGCGCCTTAAAGATATCCTGGGTGTCGACCACGGCCTGGGCGGCCGGCAGATTCGTCGTCCGCGCCATCAGATCCAGGATCTGGCGTTCCTCCTCGCGGGACGGATAACCAATTTTCAGCTTGAGCATGAAGCGGTCGACTTGCGCTTCGGGCAACGGATAAGTGCCTTCTTGTTCGATCGGATTCTGCGTGGCCAAGACCAGGAAAGGTTCCTCCAGCCGATAACTCTGTTCGCCGATGGTGACCTGTTTTTCCTGCATCGCCTCCAGCAGCGCACTTTGCACTTTCGCGGGCGCGCGGTTGATCTCGTCTGCCAAGACCAGGTTGGCGAAGATCGGCCCCCGCCGCGTGGTAAAGCCACCCGATTGCGGGTTGTAGATCTGGGTGCCGATCACATCGGCCGGCAACATGTCCGGAGTGAATTGCAGCCGCGCGAACTTGACGTGCAGGCAGGAAGCCAGCGATTTGACGGAGAGCGTCTTGGCCAGGCCAGGAACGCCCTCCAACAGGACATGTCCGTTGGCCAGCAGGCCGATCACGAGCCGTTCCACCAGATAGTTCTGGCCAATCACAACCTTGCCGATCTCAGAGAAGAGGGGCCGGATAAAGGTGCTGGCTTTCTGGACTTCTTCGTTGATGGCGGTGATACCCGTGTTCATGCGCCGGGTAGTGTTCCCAAAACCACCAGAAACCTCAAGGATCGGCGGCTTACACTTTTGTAATCCTGCGTCTGGTTGCGGGTTGCTGGTTGCTGGTTCCCTCGTGGCCGGTTCCTCGTTGCTCGTTGCTGGTTCCTGGTTTCTCAGTGCCTAGGCGAGGCTTTGCGCGCTAAATGCCCGTTTCCGATTTCCGCTTTCCGCTTTCCGCTTTTCCCCTAACAGCCTAAATGGACCAGCCGGTGCGGTACTCGTGCTGGATATAGCGGTCGGCTTCGGGGCAGTTCAGGGCCTTCATTTTCTCGAAATCCCATGCGAGTTTGCGGCCCACGCGAAATGCCACATTCCCCAGCAAAGCCGTTTCGGTGAGCGGACCGGAATAGTCGAACCGGCAGGTGGTGCTTCCGCCGACCTTAATCGCGTGGACCCACTCGAGATGATGTCCGACGGAGTTTTGGATGAACGGCGTCGGTTTTGCGAACCCCTCAAATTCCTTTTCCGGCAGCAACTGATGCCGGCCGTAGTCGGCGATTAACTGGCCTTTCTTCCCCACAAAGAGCACGCCGCTTTTCCATTTATCGAATCGTTCCTGGCCGATGGATTCTGGATATTTCCCGCCGTGATACCAGGTGAGGTTGACTGGAGGAGAATGGCGTCCGTGATAAACGCGGGCGGGGAATTCGTAGCGCACAATCAACCAGGGCGGGGTGGAATGAGGATGAACCGGAGGTCCCTCCGCTTCGGCGCTGACGGGATGGTGCAGGTCCAGCGCCCAAAACGGCAGGTCCATATAGTGACAGCCAAAATCCGCCAATGACCCGCCGCCAAACGCCCACCAGTTGCGCCATTTGAAATGCGCATATTCGGGGTGATAAGGATGATCTGGCACCGGACCCAGCCACAGTTTCCAATCGAGATTAGGCGGGACCTCGGGGGTATCCTTGTAAAGATCATGGCCGCCATAGACGGCAGCCACCCACACGTGGACCTCCGTGACGTCGCCGATGGCGTCGCTGCGGATGAGTTCGACCACGCGCCGGTAATTGGTGCCAGCATGGATCTGAGTTCCGATCTGGGTCACTCGCTTCAAACGGCGGGCCGTTTCAGTCACGATCCGCGCCTCGGAGATCGTGCGCGCGAGCGGTTTCTCGCAATAAAGATGGCGCCCGCTCTTCAACGCCGCCACACTCGCCACCGCATGCGTATGATCCGGAGTGGCCACCACAATGGCATCCAAATCCTTCTGATCGATTAACCGGCGGAAATCGCGATACGTTTTCGCGCCCGGAAATTGCTGCGCGGCCGCATTGAGATGCTGTTCATCGACGTCGCAGAGCGCGACCAGGTTCGCGATCGACTTGAGCTGGCCGATGCTAAATCCGCCTTGCCCGCCGACGCCCACCACGCCGATGTTTAGTTTATCGTTGGCCGACGGGCCGTCCTGGGCCCGCAGAAATTGCGGCGCCCCCAGCCACAGCCCGGCCGCAGAAGCGGCGGCGGACTGGAGGAAACGGCGACGCGGGATTCGCGATGGCCTGCCGATGGACGCGGAGGGACGCAGAGACGAGTTCATGGTGATGTCAGTGGAGCCCAAGAGCCAGTCGAAGTTTCAATTGAACGTTCACCTTCCAACTTGGCGAAAGGAAGGCAGGCGTTAGAGTTTTTTGACGCGCACATTACGGAAAGCTACCGGATCACTGTGGCCGGCAAACCCGAAGTGTCCGGAGGTGCGATCCTTGCCTGGGTGCGCGCTTTTGGCCATGAATTCGGTGACCTTGCTGAGGTCGGTGTCCAGGACGACCGTGCCATTGAGTTCCACGCGGATGGTAGACCCTTTCACCGTCACCTCTTCATAATTCCATTCGCCGGGCGCGCGCACGAACCCGCGTTGCGAGGGCACCATGCCGTAGGCGGATGAACAGTACTGGCGCGGATCCAGTTTGGCGTATTGCGGAGCGCTGTCGTCGAGCACTTGTAATTCGCACATGCCCACGTACGCGGTGTCGCCCTGGCCCGGATAACGGATGGCCAGACCATTGTTGCCGCCGGCCGGCACCATAAATTCCAGGCGCGCCACAAAGTCCGCGAATTCTTCCGTGGTGAAGATCGTTCCGCCCTTGTCCGGTTTGCAGACAATCGCTCCGTCTTTTACTTCGTAGTTATCCACCGGGCCGCCCCAGCCGGCAAAATCGCGTCCGTTAAACACGGGTTTAAATCCCTCCTCGCCCCGGGCCGCCAGCATCTTGTTCGCTTCGGCGGGGCCAATCTCGCGGATCTGGACATTGCGCCAGCGGATTTCGCCGCCGTGGGTCTGCAGTTCGATGGGACCGCGAGCCGGCAACGGTTTTTTGCGATCGTAATAATTCTCCAGGATGGCGTGATCGACCACCTGTTTGTCGTTCAGCCACACGCTCACATAGGAGCCCACCATCAGGATCCGGAACTTGTTCCATTGCCCGAAGGGTTTGTCGGCCAGAACCAGCGGATCCTTGCCGCGCGCGCCGGGGCTGTTGTTCCAGAGGCCGCCACTGCCCTTGTCTGCGCCCATGCTGAATTTTTCCTTCTCGGTATAATCCCAGATCTGGACCTGGGGACACCCGCGCAGGTAGATGCCCGAATCGGCTTTCGGCACGGTCTTGTATTCCACGAGCAGTTCGAAGTCGCCGTAGTCTTTCTCGGTCGTGGCGTACTTGCCTTGGCCGTCGTTGACCAACTCGCCGTTCTCGGTCCGCCAATGCCGGCGCATATCGGCGGTCCACTCGGTATTCTTGGCGGCGCGTTCCTCCGGGCGAAGCGCCAGCCATTTCCGATGATCGAAAGTGTCGCCACCGCGCCAGCCGCTCAGGTCCGTGCCGTTAAACAAGGGAGTGAACCCGGCGATGGTGGATTTTGTTGCGGTGGTGGGTTTTGTTGCGGAAGTGGCGCAGCCCCCTGCCAGGAAGACAGCCGGCAGAAGCACCGCCGGCGCAGCGGCCAAAAAGAGAGATTTCATAGGTGATTTCATGCGGATGCCGTTGGATAACATGAGACGCCCGAACGGGGCAACATCGATTCTAACGAGGCAGGGGCCCGTTTTCCCGGCTTCGCCCTGCGGGCTTACCCGCCTTCGCTTTTGGCTACGGCGTGGCAGGCGCCGCGGCAGGCCGCTTTCCGCTTTCCGCTTTCCGCTTTCCGACAGTCCTTATTTCCTCAGTTCCGGCGTGACCTGCAGCGTCAGCCGTTGACCTGCCCGCAGCACCACCACCGGCAATGGTTCCCCGATCTTCGCCGCGTCCATCGCATAAGTGTAATCGTATATGTTCGCGATCTTCTTGCCTCCAAATTCCACGATGACGTCCCCACCCTTCAGTCCCGCCTTGTCGGCCGGCCCCCCCGTGCGCACACCGGATAATTTCACCCCGGCAACTTCCGTGGCGTAATCAGGAATCGTCCCCAAATAAGCACGCAGATTTTCCCGGCCCCCGCCACCGGCGTCATTTCGAGCCACGCTCAGATAATCGGGGCGTTCGCCCCCCTGCAGGAGGTCGGCCACCAAAGCGCGGGCAAATCGGGTGATGCGTTCCAGGCCGTCATAGTTCAGCGTTTCCGGACGGTCTGTCGGCCGATGATAATCCTCATGGCCGCCGGTAAAAAAGTTGAGGACCGGCACGCCCTTGGGATAAAAGGCGGTGACGTCCGTAGGCAGGTACGGATCCTCCTGCAAGGTGAGGTTGAACCCGGCGGCGACGTTGCGTTTCTCGATGAGCCTGCGCCAGGTGCCGGAGGAACCAACGCCCTGCAGGCTCAGTTTGTTTTCGCGCAAACGCCCCACCATGTCGAAGTTCACGTAAGCCACCACATTGGACAACCACAACGGCGCAAGCGGATGCTCGACAAAATAGGACGACCCGATCAGCCCGATCTCTTCCCCCGACCAGAAGGCCACCGCCAGGCCCCGTCGAAAGCCCTGCGGACGTTCTCGCTCCGCCGCCGCCATGGCCGCGCCCAACTCGAGCACGGCCGCGGTGCCGGAAGCGTTGTCGTCGGCGCCAGGATGGATTTGGTTTTCCTCGCCCTTCCGCAATATGGCGCCGCCGGACTCACCTGATCCGAGGTGATCATAGTGCGCGCCGACGACGACCCATTCCATCAGCCCAGAGGCATTCACCGGGGCGCGTTCTGCGCCGGTCGAATGGATCGAAGGAACGAGAACCCCAATCACATTGCGATCCGTTTTCTTGAGGTGCTCGAGTTGCGTGGCCAAGCGCACGCGGGTTTTGGGCAGGAGAAATCCAGGGTCGGCATGAGGGTTTTCGGTGTCGAGCGCGGACTGCAGCGCCTGCAGGTCGCGCCTGGACGTGGAGAGCAGAGCCGCGGCCACGTGGCTGCGAACGGAAGCCGCCACAATCCCCGAACCCGCCAGGCTGCTGTCAAAGCTCAGGTCGGCCAGTTCGCCGGGGTGCGGAGAGTTGGGGCCGGTGACAAAAAGGATCGCGCGCGCGCCCTTTTCGCGCGCTTGCATGGCTTTGTAACGGAGGCCCGCATAACGATTCAACTCCGCGCGGCGCTCGGAGGAAACTTGTTCCGGAACATAGCGAAGCACCAAAACCACCTTGTTGCTTACGTCCAGCCCAGCATAGGAGTCATATCCTTCGCCGGCCTGGCCGGGAACCGTCAGGCCGTAGCCCGCAAACACCACCTCTCCGTCCACCGAGGAGTTCGCGGTGAAAGAGAGAGGCCGAAAATCCTGTTCGACCGCGAAGCGGACCGGCTCATCGCCCTGGCTGCGACTCACGCTGAGTTGATTGGCGTTGGTTACCACGCGCACACCCGCGTTGAAGGGGAACTCCTGGAACCAATCGCCGTTGGTGTCCAAAGGCTGAAGGCCGGCCTCGCGCAGCTTGGCCGCCAGATAATCGGCCGCCCGATGCGCGCCCGGGCCGCCGGTCGGACGTCCTTCCAGCGCCGGCGAAGCCAGGTAACTAATGTGCAGCATCAAATCGTTTGTGGTGATCGCAGCGGAGAGCGTCACGGCCGCCGCCGCCTCAGCCGAAGCATTGGGTCCGGCCGTGCGGCGGGGCGGTGCCTGGCCCAACGCAGCCAACGCCGCCGCGTGATTCCAGTTGGCCATGAACAGTTGGGATTTCCCATCCGCGGTGCGCCCGGAGGTCCAGCACAAGCGCCCGCCATCCGGCGAGAACACCGGCAGCCCATCGAACCCATCCGTGTAGGTCACGCGCACCGGCTCGCGTTCCCCGGCCGCGTCCACCAGAAATAACTCGAAGTTCGAGAAGCCCAGCTTGTTGGCGGTAAAAATCAGATAACGGCCCGACGGATGAAAGTAGGGTGCCCAGGACATGGCGCCAAAGTCGGTCAGGCGCCGGACATCGCTTCCGTCCAGTTTCATCGTGTAAACGTCCGCGTTGACTCCCTTCTCATCAAAACGTCGCCAAAGGATGCGCTGACCGTCCGGAGAAAAGAATGGTCCGCCATCATAGCCTGGCGTGCGGGTGAGCCGTCGCGCCTGCGAACCGTCGGCGTTCATCAGGTAAATTTCGCCAAACCAAGAAGGGTCCGTTTCCAGGCGCTTTCGGTCCTGGGCCGAGAGTTGGTTGGTGGGATACGCGTCGCGGAGCGAGCAAAACACGATCAAGCGGCCGTCGGGTGAATAGGAGCCTTCGGCGTCGTAGCCTGGACTGGTGGTCAGCCGGGTCAGGGCGCTGCCATCCTGGCGGACGGCAAAAATATCCATGTGTTCATCATAGTCCCAGGCGTAGCGGCGTTGTTTGCCTGAGGCGCGCAAATCGATTTCAGCCTGCTGGCGGGCTCGCACGTCGGGGTCCAGATGCGTGGAAGCGAACAGCACCTGATCGGACCCGGGCCGGAAGAAGCCACAGGTGGTCTTGCCCAACCCGGGCGAAACCCGATGAATATCGCCGCTCTCCAGATCTAAAATATAGATTTGGTAGAACGGATTGCCTGGCTCCCGCTCGCTTTGGAAAATCAGGGCCCGCCCGTCGGGAGCGAAGTAGCCCTCCCCACTGCGTTTTCCTTCGAAGATCAGTTGCCGGGTGTTACTGAGAAACCGCGCTTCACCCGGGCCCGGGCCCGGGCCGGCTCCGGCCCCAGCATCCGCCTCGGCCATGACGTCGGCTCCAGCCAGGACCATGGCCCCAAAAAGACAAACCACTGCATAACCGGGAAGGATGACGAGACGCGCACGGTTCACAGCCCGGCATGATGCCGCCTCCACCGACTGGTGTCAGGTGCCAAGTGAGACCGAAAAAGTTTCTGGCGGCGCGGCGGTCATAGACGCCGCTGCGGCGGGCCAAGTCTTGCGCTTAGCCCTGCAAATTCAGGCTGACTTCAGCGAGTCCGAGTCTTGCGTGGCCGTGGCGGCCAGATACCAGGAGTGGGTTCTTTCTGTGGCGCGGGAAAGGTGACGGGCCCGAAACAAAATGGGCGGAATCGGTTTTGCCTCGTCAGGAGACGAGGTGTGCGCCGGGTGAGTCCGGATATTCTTCCCGGGAACCCAGGTCGGAGTGGGGTGATCGAGATGAGCTTTCATACGGCAGGTTTCGTTCTGATTCTGTTCGTGGTCGTGATAAACCGATGACCGATTCATCGTGTCGCGGCTTTCGCGGAGACGCCCTACGCCTTAGCAGGATGCAAGCCGAGGCCAAGAAGGGGACCGAACCGGCGTCGCTCCAGTCCGCCGGCCGGTCCCGAAGCCGCGTCCGAGGGATCAGGCGGCTTTAGCTTTACCTTCCGGGAGTGTGATGATGGCTGTGTCGCCCAGCGGCACGCCCGGAGTCGCCAAGGCCTTGAGGAAGGACGTGGTGTCCTCACACGGCGCCTTGACGCGAAATTCTCCAAAAGCATTGGATTCCACCCACCCTTCCAGTTCCATGCGCCGCAACACGGGCAGTGTCCAGTTGCGGTCTTCGTGAAAGTTTTTCCGCGAGCCGACGCTCTTCGAAATGTCGTTGATCGACACGAACTGATGCGGAAAACGCTTCAGGAACTCACTGATCTCTTTCTCTATACTATTCATAACTACGGCACTCACGGATTATTCAGTCGAACCTTCAGCTGAGCTCATCACTCCTGACGTTGTGTCAACTTCCTGAACAGTCTCGGCCAGCACATAGACACCGTGCCGAGCCAGTCTCCCAACCCAGAAACTTTCAACTATTCCTGCAGGAGAGGCAGTTGCGCAGCTCGCACTGAAACTCGGAAACGAACGTAGGCAAAACCAATGCCAGCGGACCAATCGGTGGGCGCCGGCTGGGCGCGACTCGTGGGGGCACGGCGGAAAAGTGAGCAGTCTGCAACGTGCGAATGAACAATTTGCAATGGTCCGAAACGGATCCGCACACTCAACGGCTCCTGTCAAATGCGCACACGCCTCTTTTTTCAGCCCGTTGACACCGGTCGATTGCGGGTGATAAGGTCCAATAAGATGTCGACAAAGCCTGCCATTGAAGTTGACCCGGTGATCCGTCTCACCGAGAACGCCGCCACTCAGATCCGGGCGATGCAGGCAGAGCAAGCCGAACATGCAGGGAAACCGCTCCGAGT
>DATLUX010000618.1:0-17357 GCA_035577805.1 Verrucomicrobiia bacterium | reverse complement strand
GGTCGAAGTGAGCCACAAGCCTTCGGGCGTCGCTTCACCTTCGAGCCGTTGGAAGACACAGCGCAACCGCGCGCCAGCGGCGGTGGGAATGACGCCCAGCCCGTCACCCTGGTAATCCGCGCCGGCCTTCGCGCCGAGCTGCGACCACGGGGTGGAGCTTTTTGTGCGGGCGGCGTCTGCCGAGTCCCCCGCCGCAACGGCCAGACTGAAAGACGATCCAATTCCCAGCGCCACGGCGCAAATCCGAGTTTGAAATACTTTGAGTTTGGGTTTCATGAATTGCTGATGGGAGATTGCTTTTGTGACGGTCCGCGGTTTAGGAAGAGTTGCTTTTGCACCTGGCTCCTCTATTCCGGCACTTTATGCTGATGTGAGCGGGTGCCAACGCATTGTTCGGCGTTTTTCGCTGAGTCAATCGTCGGCAGTCCGGAGTTGGCTCTGCGCACATTTACAGGAGCGTTGTCCCGCTCGCGCTCCTTGCCGCGAGCGGGATGTGCCGGGTTCCCCGTCCCCTTTGAGGACTACTTTGAGTGTGCATGAGCCGAGCAATAGCCGAACTCTAAAACATCGGCGTTTGAGTGCTGCTTCCCTGAGGACGCATTATTGCTGCACCGTGATGTGGTAGGTGACCGAAAAGCCCGATCCATAATTAGGGTCTGGGTTTACGTGGACAGTGATCAGGTGCTTGCCGGCAATGAGCGGCGTCAGCATTAGCCAATAACCATCGGCTACTTGAGGAGCGTATGTTCCGGCCGGTGTCGGAAGCCCGAAGAGTTGAGGCACGTTGTCATCGGGCAAAGTGACGCTGAAGCTATCGGGTGAGAACGCGCGGTAGTCACGGATTTGCCTGACCGTTTTCCCGTCGATAGATACCTCCATCTCCTTTACCGAGGTTGTGGCCGCTGCGGCGGATGTTTGGAGTGTCGGCACATCGCACGGGACACCCGGATTCGAGGGATCGCAATCCCCCACGCTGGCGCCGAAGATCCACTGATAAACCGGCAGGAAAACGGCTTTATTCGCCGGAATGGTCAGCGTCCGTCTTTCGGAACCTCCAAAGGTGCTTCCCAGAAACCAGACGGGGCCGCTCTGCCCGACGCCGGCGAATTGTCCGGTGCTGTCCAGGACGGGATTATCGGCGGCAGGAATGCTAAGCGCCCATTGCCACCATATTTCAGTCCATTCGCCATAGCTGTGGCCATACGAAGTGGAGCCTGGCGGAACAACTCCTGCGTTTTGGCCAAAGCTCGTCAGACTGGCTGAGGCTAGAAGCAAGGCCGCGGCAATAACCGTGCGCGAACGCTTGCTGCATGCGATTTGTGGAGAAGCTGAACATTCTGTCCTCCAGGGAGCGTTCGGGAACGCGGACACCGAATGATTGCGCGCTATCGAGTTTTCTTTCCTTGATCGTTTCATGGTTTTTTTCCTTTGTTGTTTCAGGCGTCTTTCGCCTGGGTTGGTTTTTAGTTGGTATTTCTGCAAACCTCGATCTGGTTACTTCAGGACTGTGACGTGATCGGTGGAGATTCGTTAGCATCAGAGTCGTACCTGTGGCTTGGGCCAACATCTGCCCATCCTCCCACCATTGGTAGTTCAAAGCGGTCCCCTTCGCAGTCACCCTGAATGTCACGCTTTGGCGCAGGTTCCTTTGCACACTGAAGGGCTGTGAGGTGATGAGCGGGTCAATGACCGTGACCATCGCCACACCGAATGGCACCCGTTCGCACGAACAAACACGAGTGCGGAACCCGGATTTAGCGTCTTGTTTTGTCATAGGCATGGACCCATCGAACGTGCTGTACTTAAACGCTAGGAGAAAAAAGTTACATGAACCCGAGGTTCGATTGTTCAATTGCAGCGCTGAAAATGGGGTGCTCCTGGATTTCATCGCACTTTCCCCCGCCATTCGGCGGCTTGATCGGGTTTACCGCAGGTTTCGTAGAGCAGGATGATTCGCGCGCCAGCTCTTGATGGCTTCTTGTTATCCTCACGGCCTGCGCAGGCGGAAGAACTGCGGGCTGTCCGTCGCCGGAATCGTCACCGACTTGTTGGTGCCGTCATCGCTGACGCTGGCGCTCTTCGTGACCCAGCTTGCCGGGGCGGCCAGCGTGCCTGCCTGTTCCAACACGAAACCGGCCGTGTCAGCCGATGGCCAGGAAACCATTACATCTGTGCCGGAGCGAAGCACCGAAAGCGCAGGAAGAGTCAGTAGATAGGCGCGGGCAATGTATGGAGACAACTTCGCACCGGCTGTCGTGAAGTTGCCTCCGGCGTACAAGTCGCTCCCCAACACCGCCAGCGCATTCACGATACTGTTCAACCCAGACCCCAGCGCGGTCCAACTGCTTCCGTCCCATTTGGCAATGTAATTGGCCGCGCTGCCGCCCGCCGTCGTGAACCTTCCCCCCGCATACAAGTCACCGCCCGACACTGCCAGCGCAGTCACAAAGCCGTTCAACCCCGATCCCAGGGCGGTCCAACTGTTCCCGTTCCACTTGGCAATGTAATTGGCCGCGCTGTCGCCCGCCGTCGTGAACATTCCCCCCGCATACAGGTCGCTGCCCGATACCACCAAAGCCGCCACAGAACCGTTCAATCCCGACCCCAGCGCGGTCCAATTGCTCCCGTTCCACTTGGCAATGTAATTGGCCGGGCTGTCACCCGCCGTTGTGAAAACTCCTCCCGCATACAACTCGCTACCCGAGACTGCCAACGCAGTCACGGAAGGAAACGGAAAGCCGCCCATGCCCGAACCAAGCGCGGTCCAGTTGTTCCCGTCCCATTTGGCAATGAAATTGGCGGCGTTGCCGCCGGCGGTCGTGAAGTCGCCCCCGGCGTACAAGTCGCTCCCCGACACCGCCAGCGCACGCACCCATTTACCCAGGCCCGAACCCAGCGCGGTCCAACTGCGCCCGTCCCATTTGGCGATGTAGTTGGCCGCACTGCCATCGGCTGTCGTAAAATCACCCCCGGCATACAAGTCGTTGCCCGACGCCGCCAACGCATTCACAGCGACATTGCCGACCAACCCAGGACCCAACCTAGCCCAACTACTCCCATTCCATTTGGCCACTGGATTATCGCCTCCTGTGAGGGGAACATTGCCCCCCGCATACACGTTGCCATCCGACGTTGCCAACGCACGCACCACAAGGTCCGAGCCCGGGCTCAGCGCTGTCCAACTGCTGCCATCCCATTTGGCAATGTTATCGGCCGTGTTGCCACCTGCCGCGTAGAAATTGCCCGCCGCATACAAGTTGCCGCCTGACAAGGCCAGCGTATTGACGGAATAGTTCAATCCTGAGCCCAACGTCGTCCAACTGGTACCATCCCATTTGGCAATGTAATTAGCTGGCCTGCCGCCCGCCTTCCCGAAAACGCCTCCCGCGTATACGTCGCCGCCCGACACCGCCAGCGCTATTACACCAAAGGCGTCTGTCCCCGAACTCAGAGCGCTCCAACTGCTACCGCTCCATTTGGCGATATTCATGGCGGCTTTGCCGCCCGCCATATCGAAGTGGCCTCCCACATACAAGTTGGTGCCCGCCACCGCAAGTGCTTCCACAGCGGCAAAATCAACACTCTCAACCCCGGAACCCAGCTGCAACCACCTGCTTCCGTTCCATAGGGCGATGGCATTGGCGACGCTGCCACGCGCGACGCTGAAACTACCGCCCGCATACAAGTTGCTGCCCGACACAGCCAACGCCCCCACAACAGAGAGACCAGGCGGGCCGATGCCCGAACCGACTGACGACCAGTTGTTGCCGCTCCATTTGGCGATGTTCGTGACCGCCTTGCCCCCCGCTGTCGTGAAATTCCCCGCGGCATACAAGGCGCTGCCCGAGGCCGCCAACGCAGAGACCGCGCCGTTGATGCCGGACCCTAGCGCCGTCCAAGTGCGCCCGTCCCATTTGGCGATATTAGTGGCCGCGCTGCCACCTGCCGTCGTAAAAGTGCCCGCGGCATACAAGTCATTGCCCGACACGGTCAGCGCATAGACAACGCCGTTCATTCCCGTACCTAGCGCTGCCCACTTGCTCCCGTTCCATTTTGCGATCCGGTTGGCAATGACGTCTCCGACAACAGTGAAGCTACCTCCGATGTAGAGATTGCCGGAACCATCCGCCACCGCTGCGCGAACCTCGCTGTCCGCGCCTGGTATGCTGGGATTCATGCTGCTCCAGTTCGCATCACTGAACGTCAAGTCAGTGGGGGCTATTGCGGCCGCGGCATCAGGCAAATCCTCCGCCACTACGAGCAGACTGAAAGACGAGCCAATTCCCAGCGCCAAGGCGTAGAACGTTCGACTTTGCAATAGTTTGAGGTTGGGTTTCATAGGTCATCGCAATTTTTGGAAAGAAGGCTTTGGCTTCGGCTTTCTCAGGGCGCGGCCACGATATAGAAGCGCAGCTGCTCGGCCGCACCGACTGGAATATCAACCGAGAAGGTTCCGTTGCCATCCATGGTGCCGCCGGCGACCCGGGTCCAGTTTGCGCGCGGCAGGGCCAGGTCGGGCGAACTCAACACCCGATACGCCCCGCCCGGTGTGCCGCCCGAGCCAACTAGATTCAAGATCGCGCCCGAAAGAGCCGGAGGGGCGAGACGCAGCGATTGGCTGGAGAACACGGTGATGTTGACCGGCACCGAGTTGCTGCTCGCCCCAACGTTGTCGAACGCCCGCGCGGTCAGCGAGTAGTTTCCAGCGACGACATTGGACCAGACCAAGGTGGAAGCCAGGCCCGCGAGACTGCCGAGATAGGTTGTGTTCCCGTAGAAATCGATGCGCTCGATATAACCGTCGGGATCGTCGGCCCTCGCCTCAAGCAATATGCTCGCCGGTGCCGTGAAGGAGGCGCCATTGGTTGGACTGATCCATGTGACCGCCGGAAGCACGGTCGAAGTCACGACCGTAAGGCCGAATGTGGCGACAGTGCCCGGTCCCGTCGTCGCTGCGTTTGTGATAATCACACGATAGGTCGCGGCATTGCTGGGCTGCACATTGGAGATTGTGAAACTGGCGGTGTAGTCATTGAGCAGCATGTTGGCGACGACGGTTGAGATTCTGCGCCATTGATAGTTGATCGGGAGGGTGGCAGCATTGGTGACTGCGACAGTGAAGGTGGCATCGCTGCCCACGACGTTGGTGCGGCTTTGCGGTGGCCGGACGATGGTGGGCGGAACCCGAAATTGTAGTGTGGCGACAGCGCTGGTCACCGACATGAACTGATTGGCCACGATCACCGTGTAATTGCCCAGATTCGCGGACTGTAGATTGGTTATGGTCAGAGAAGGGCTCGTGGCACCAAGGATATCGGTCGCATTGAACTGCCACTGGTAGGTGACAGGAGAGGTCCCAACTGCGGTTACGCTGAAGGTGACGCTCTGGCCAACTTCACTGACCTGACTGGCGGGTTGAGCAATGATCGCCGGGTCAAGCACCGTGAGCCTGGCTACTGCGCTGGTGACGCTGCCCTGGTCGTTGGTGATGGCCACAGTGTAACTACCGGCGTCCGCTACCGAGACGTTACTGATGGTCAAGGTAGCGGTCGTTGCCCCGACGATGTCAGGCCCGTCGGCCAACGCTATTCCGTTCTTGCGCCACTGGTAGCGAAGAGGTTCGGTGCCGCCCGCGAAAACGTTGAAGACGGCGGTCGTGCCAGCATTGTTGGTCCGGCTGGAGGGCTGGGTATCAAAGCCCGGCGGACCAGCGATGGTCTCCACAAACCAGGCCGAGCCGTTGAGCCGACCGCCCGTGACATGGCCGCGCGCTCGGATCGTGACGCCGGGCGCAAGAGAAACGCCGTCCAGTTGCCAGCCGCCCGGGATTCGCGAACCGGCGCCCAATCTTGTCCAAGTGACGCCATTCGTCGATTGGTCAAAGGACGTGCGCCAGACCTCCGGGCTGGTGCCGCCGCGCAGCCAGATCACCGTCGAGCTATCGAAAGCAAGGCTCTGGGTGGCGGGTCCGGTGTTATTCATCCGTACCGTACTGAGATCACCTCCGATCAGAATCTTGCCGTCGGCCTGCAACGCCAGCGAGGAAACTTGCCCGCTCGTAACCCCCGGCGTAAACGTTGGGTCTAAAGTTCCATCCCCGTTCAGTCGGCCAATATAGGTCCGCGGCAGCCCGTCGAGCGTACCAAACCAACCGCCAACGAGAATCTTCCCGTCGGCCTGCAACGCCAGCGAATACACCGCACCACTCGCCCCTGGATTGAAACCGGAATCCAGCGTCCCATCGGCAGTCAGCCGGGCGATGTTGGCGCGGGGTTCCCCTCCTAGCATGGTGAAGTAACCGCCGACAACGATTTTCCCGTCGGCTTGAAGTATCAACGCGTTCACATCGCCCTGCGTGCTTGGATTAAAGCCTTCATCACGTGTCCCGTCGGGGTTGAGCCGAACAAACAAGCCGGAATAACCTCCCACGAGAATCTTCCCGTCGTCCTGCACCACTAGCGAATACACAGCTCCGCTCGCCCCCGTGAGATTGAACTCCGGGTCCAGCTTCCCGTCGGCATTCAGGCGGGCAATCCCGTTTCCCCCCGCCAGAATCTTCCCGTCGTCCTGCACCACCATCGAAAGCGTAGCGCCGCCCGGGGCGCCTGAACTAAACGCCGGGTCTAGCGTCCCGTCGGCATTCAGGCGGGCAATCCCGTTTCCCCCCGCCAGAATCTTCCCGTCGTCCTGCACCGCGGCTGAATACGCAGCGAGGAAGTTCACCCCAGGATTGAAGCTAGTGTCCACCGTCCCATCCGTGTTCAACCTACTCGGTGTCGGTAACCCCACCAGGATCTTCATATCGGGCTGTAGAGCCAACGAATAGACGGGACCGATTTGCACAGGGTGAAAGCCCACATCAACGGTCGGCAAATTTATGGTCAGCAGCGCCACTGCCACCGCGCTCGTGATGCTGCCGTATCTATTGCTGACTGCCACCGAATAAGAAGCCGCATCACTGCCTTGTAGGTTCGTGAGTGTGAGGGCCGCGTTAGTGGCGTCGAGCAGAGCTATTCCGTCTTTCAACCATTGGTAGCTTAACGGAATAGTCCCAACTGCCATTACATTGAAGGTGACGCGCTGGCCAACATTCCTGACCTGGCTCGCGGGTTCAGAAATGATTACTGGGTCAAGCACTGTCAGTCTTGCTACCGCGCTGGTCACGCTGCCTTGCGAATTAGTCACCACCACTGTGTAATTACCGGCGTCTCCCCCGGAGACATTGGGGACAGTCAAGATAGAGGCCTTCGTCCCGGTGAGGCTTAACTCATCTGGCAACGCCATGCCGCTTTTGAACCACCGAAAGGCGAATGGGGCCGTTCCCGCTGCTGTCACGCCGAACGTGACGCTCTCCCCAAATGCTTTGACCTGACCGAGTGGTTGATCGACCAGCGCCGGGTCGATAACCGTAAGCGCTACCACCGCACTGGTAACACTGCCCAGCGAATTGGTGACGATGACGCTATACGCACCCTCGTCGGGTTTTAGAACGTTCGTGAGAATCAAAGTCGCCGTCGTCGCCCCTGCGATTTTCCCGCCGTCCACTAAAGGCCTGCCATCCTTGAGCCACTCAAAGGCAAGCGGCACAGCCCCGCCTGCCAGAATGGTGAAGGACACGGTTGCGTTGGCAATATTGGTTCCGCCCTGCGGCTGCGTCACTAAAATCGGCGCCCCCACGCCAACGGCAACGGTGTTTTCCACAAGCCAGCTGTCTCCGCTGGCGACGAAACCTCGTGCCCGAATCAAGCCGGTTGGTCGAGTTGAAACACCTGTCAAATGCCAACCACCGACGATGCGGGTGCCGGCGCCCAAGTTGGTCCACGTGATCCCATCGGTCGAGAACTCGAAGGTGGTGCGCCAAACCTCAGGACTTGTGCCGCTGCGAAGCCATGTCACCGCTGAACCGTCGTAAGCCAGACCTTGGGTGGCCAGTTCGGTGTTGTTTAACCGGCCGAGGTCATTGCGCGACTGCGCGCCGAGCGTGGAGAAAAAGCCCCCAACCAGGATCTTCCCGTCTCCCTGCAGGGCGAGCGACCATATTTGCGAAGGATTCGGTTGCACTCCTGCATTAAATGCTAAGTCCAGCGTCCCGTCGGCGTTTAGCCGGCCCAGTGAATTGCGTGCCTGTCCGCCTAGTGTGGTGAACCAACCCCCTACAAGAATCTTCCCGTCGGCCTGCACTGCCAACGAATCCACAGCGGGACCACTGGCCCCAGGATCAAATGCCAAATCCAACGTGCCGTTGGCATGCAGCCGGCCAAGGTAATTGCGCAACTGGCCACCCAGCGTAGTGAACGAGCCTCCCACCAGAATCTTCCCGTCCGCTTGCACCGCCAGTGACATTGGAAAACCATTTGCCCCAGGATTAAACCCCAGATCCAAGGTCCCGTCGGGATTCAGTCGGCCGATGTAAGCGCGCGACTGCCCGCCCAGCATCGTGAATTCACCCCCCACTAGAATCCTGCCGTCGGGCTGCAGCGCAAGCGAAATGACATAATAGTCTGCCCCTGGATTAAATGCTGAATCCAGCGTCCCATCGGCGTTCAGCCGGCCAAGGTAGCTACGCGGTTGGCCTCCCAGGGTAGTGAACGTGCCTGCCACGAGAATCTTCCCGTCGGTTTGCACAACGATCGAAAGCACTACTCCGTCAGCCCCCGGGTCGAATCCGGTATCCAACGCTCCGTTAGGATGTAACCGGGCAATTCGGTTGCGCTGCTGCCCGCCTATCATGGTGAAAAATCCCCCGGCCAGGATCTTCTGGTCGCATTGCAGCGCGAAGGCGAACGCTGGCGAGTCCGCTTCTGGCTTGAACTCAGTGTCAATGGTCCCGTCGGCGTTCAATCGGGCAAAGTTGCTCCACATTTGGTCGGCGAACATCCGAAAGTTTCCCCCCACTAGTATCTTTCCGTCGGTCTGCACTGCCACTGCCTGCACGTCCCCATCGGGTCCAGGATTGAAGCTGTCGGGCAGAGGAAACTGCGCTTGCGCTGGCCAGGCCATAAGCAAACCCAGCCTCAGGAAAACGAAGAGCGTCCTCTTCGGCGTGCACGGGCGCTCGACTCGCTTCGGTTCGTACGAGCAAGAGCCCCGCACAGATAGTCTGGCCTTACCATTTCGTGTTTTCATAGATGTGCCCCTTCGCGCTCAGGCGGCGTGACGTACTTAAGCGACGGTCCGAAAAGGTTACATAAACACCGAGGCTCAGTGGCCCCGGCCCACCATGCTGACTCGCGGTGTTTCATTGGAATTTCTGTCGCCATTCGGCGGCTTGATCGGGTTTACCCCACGTGTCGTAGAGCAGGATGATTCGCGCGCCTGCTTCCTTGATGAGCACGGCATGGGAGCTGGAGGGTCTCTCGGCATCCCGGCGCTTGAGCCCTTCATAGGCCTGCACCAGCAACGGTTCCGCCTCATCGAATTGGCGTTGGCCGAGCAAAGACGCGCCCAGCAAGCTCTGCGCATTGAAAGCCAAAGAGGTACCCGGCTGCTCCTTTTCAAAGGCCGACCAAGATTCATGCAGCAGCGGCTCGGCTTCGACGTATTTGCCCTGCCGCAACAGACATTCTCCCAGCATGGCCGTGGATCCCGGCAAGGATCGGTTGGAGGCCGAGGCCGCCTTGGATTCCGCACTCTGGACTTGGCGCAAAACAGTCTCAGCCTCGGCCAACCGGCGCGTGTAAAGATAGATGGCGGCGAGGGCGGTCATTGAGTCCAGGGTGCGCGAGTGAGCCGGTCCGAGCTTGGCGAGATGAGGAGGCTCTGAATGAATACCGGCAATAGAACTGAGCCTCGTTACCTCATCCCCTATCATCGAGGATTGCCGCCCTACCGCGGCGGCCACAATGCTCAAACGGTCATCCACCGCGTTGGTGACGGTCGAAGTGAGCCACAAGCCTTCGGGCGTCGCTTCACCTTCGAGCCGTTGGAAGACACAGCGCAACCGCGCGCCAGCGGCGGTGGGAATGACGCCCAACCCGTCACCCTAATAATCCGCGCTGGCCTTCGCGCCGAGCTGCGACCACGGGGTGGAGCTTTTTGTGCGGGCGGCGTCTGCCGAGTCCCCCGCCGCAACGGCCAGACTGAAAGACGAGCCAATTCCCAGCGCCACGGCGTAGAACGTTCGACTTTGCAATAGTTTGAGGTTGGGTTTCATACGGGTCTCCTGAACTCGTGACGATTTAGCCTCGAAGCTCGGCCCTCCGCAAGGCCAAGGAGCGAGTGGGAAGAGCGCGAGCATGGTCCTCATGGCTTCTGTGATTTACTTAATCGCGCACGCGAAAAAGTTACATGAACTCGCAGACCTCTTGCAGCATGCGGCAAGCGGTAATTGAGGATTTCATCGCAGTTTTTGACGCCATTCGGCGGCTTGATCGGGTTTACCCCACATTTCGTAGAGCTGGATAATTCGTTCGCCTGCCTCTTTGATTAACAGCTGGTGAGACCGGGAAGGTCTTTCGGCATCCCGTCGTTTCAGTCCTTCGTAGGCTTTCAGCAACAGCGGTTCGGCATCGTCGAATTTCTGTTGGCCCAGCAATGACCAGCCCAGCAAGCTCTGCGTGCTGAACGCCAACGAGGTGTTGGGCTGTTTTTGTTGATAGTCGGTCAAGCCCTGGCGCAGGAGCGGCTCGGCTTCGGCGTACTTGCCCTGCCGAGCTAGACACTCGCCGAGCAGGGCCGTGGTCTCGAGAGAGGACGGGCTTGGCGTCGGAGAGGCTTGACCCGAAAAGTGTAGGACGTCGCGCAGCAGCGGTTCCGCATTCGCATATCGGCGGGTGGAAAGGTAGAGCCTCGCCAGGACACTCATTGACTCCTGCGTGCGTGCGTGACCTGGTCCGAGCTTGGCCAACCTGATCTGGAGAGCTTCCTGCAATGTCGTTTCGGCCGCCGCGAAATTCCCGCGCGAAGCCAGAACGCGTCCGAGGTTATACAGGGAATCGGCCAGTTGCAGACGGTCCTGCGATTTTCGCTGCCGACTGACGACTTCGCGGAAGTTTTCCTCGGCGGCGGCATACTCACCTCGGGCCGCCTTCAGGACGGCCAACTGGCTGAAGGAAAGAGTGATGTCCGGATGTTGGTCGTTGAGGAGCTTCCTCCGCATGGCCAACGCTTCGACATAGAGCCTTTCAGCGTCGTCGTAATCACCTTTATCGAAGAGCACCGCGCCCAGATTGCTGAGAGTATCGGCTACCCTCGGGTGTTCTTCGCCGAACACCTTCTTTTTGATTTTCAGCGCCTCGCGGTGTAGCGCTTCGGCGCCCGTCAGATCGCGGCGCGCCTTCAACAGATTCCCCAGGTTATTAAGGCAGCTGGCAACGGATGGGTGGTTTTGTCCGAAACATTTCTTTTGGATGACGAGCTGTTCGCGATAGAGCGCTTCGGCACCGGCGAGATCGCCTCGCACTTTCACCAGCTCGGCGAGGTTGTTGAGCGAGAGAGCAACGTCGGGGTGCTCCTGGCCCAGGAACTTTCTGCGCATCGCCAGCGCCTCACGCTCTTTTGCTTCGGCCTCGGCGAATTCGCCCCGGGCCAGCAACACATGCGCCAGGTTACTCAACGATTTGGCCACATCCGGATGCTCATTCCCACGCAACTTTTTGAAAATCGCCAGGGCTTCGCGGTGCCGGGCTTCCGCTTCCAGCCAATCGCCTTTGCTTTCGAGAACATTTCCCAAGGCATCCAGAGCGATCGCCACGTCCCGGTGTTCCTGACCAAGCAGGGCCTGGCGAAGCTGCAGCGTGCGGCGCGCCATGGATTCGGCCTGAGCATGCCGGCCGAGTTCGTCATAAGTCTGAGCCATGACCAGACGCAGGTCCGCTTCGACCTCGGGCTGAGTGCTCAGCTCTGTGTCAATGCGCTGGGCGGTCAGATCCAGGATCTCCTTCAACAGCCTCGTATCCCGACCCATGGCCACCGATGGCCCGACACTGTTCAGCATTATCTTGAGAAATTCGGCTACCTGCTGACTCTTGACCGCCTCCGTCCGCGCGGCTTTCTCATTTAGCTTTGCTTGCCGCCATTGCCACAACACACCGCCGGAGCCGGCCACGGAAATGATCAGCACGGTGCCGATCAAACCCGCGACCACCGGTTTGCGCCGACACCAGCGCCAGAATCGTTCTCTTGCGCTCACCGGCCGCGCGGCGATGGGCTCTCCCGCAAGCCAATGCGCCAGATCCTCCGCCATGGCTTCGGCCGAGCTGTAGCGCCGGTCAGGTGCTTTCTCCAAGCACTTAAGGCAGATTGTCTGCAGATCGCGATCGACCTTGGAGTTGAGCTGATCAGGACGCACCGGGTCTTCTTCCTGCACGCGCCGCAGCAGTTCCATCTGGTTGTCCCCGTCGAAAGGCGGCTGGCCGGTCAACATGCGGTAGAGAATGGCCCCGAGGCCGTAGACATCCGCCGCGGTGGTGAGTTGTTTGGCCTGGCCGGCCGCTTGTTCGGGCGCCATGTAGGCGGGCGTGCCCAGGATCATCTGGCTCTGGGTGAGGGTGACATCTTTCTCGGTAAGTTTGGCTAACCCGAAGTCCGTCACATGAGGGTCGCCCCTGGCATCGAGCAGGAGGTTCGCTGGTTTGAGGTCCCGGTGCAGGATTCCGTGCTGATGAGCGTAGTGAACAGCGCGCGCGGCTTTCAGCATCAATTCGGCCGTTGGCCGGAGTGGCCAGAGGCGATCACCGAGCGCCTGGGCCAGGTTGCCGGCCTCAAACAGGCGCATGCTGAAGTAAGGCGATCCGTCGTGATCGCCCACCTCATAGATGGGCACGATGTTGGGATGATCGAGGCGGGCCGCGGCTTCGGTTTCGTTACGAAATCGTTGGACTGCCGAAGGGGAAATGAGCTCTCCAGGCCGGATCATCTTCAAGGCAACCAGTCGGTTGACGGTGAGCTGCCGGGCTTTGTAGACCACCCCCATCCCGCCTTGAGCGATCTCCTCCAAGAGTTCGTAATCGCCGAAATAACGGACGGTCCGATTGGGGCGGGGAGGTTTCGGCGGGGCTATGGAAACCTGAGCAGGGTCCGCGGATGGTGGAGCTGAGCTGGCCGACAACGCCCACTGCAATCCCGTACGCGCCAGGCAAGTGGGGCAAAGCCCTTTGGGAGCGTCGGTCGGCAATGCGGTTCCACATTGCACGCATGTTGGTAATTTAGGCATACCTTCCCGAGATCATCCGACTGCCACCTTAAACTTAAGCAAAAGGCGGCCAAGGTTTCAGTCAATGCGACCGTCCGGTCAAGGTCAGCTCAATGCTGCGAAAAGGTGCCGGATCTCCTCGTCAATCTCCTTCGGGTCGGCCACAGTGTGCGCAATTTCCAGCCGCAACAATTCCCCGTACCGCTGGCGCAGCCGGTGGACTGTCACCTTCAACGTCGCTTCGGTCATCTGCAGGGTTTCGGCGATTTGCGCGTACGGGCGCTCGCTCTTTTCGCCAGTCAGAAAGATCTTCAGCTCCTCAAAAATCCTCGCTTTACCGGCAGCGACCATCTCTGATTCGAGCCGCGTAATCACCTGCTCCAGGAGCGTGAGCGCCCAGCGCCGTTCGTACAACTTCGCGGGTGTCATCACATCGGCCGGTTCGGCCAGATACCGGGTTTCACTATCCTGCGTGTTCAACGAGAGGATCTGCTGGCCGCCTCCGCGCTTCTGCCGCGTCGCCCGGTCCCATTCGTTGGCCAGGAACCGTTTCAGTGCCGTGAGCAGGAAGGAACGAAATTTGCCTTTCTCAGGATCGGCGGCCGCGAGGTATCTTTTCTCCATCAGTCGCTCGAAGAATGCCTGGGTCAAATCCTGGGCGTCTTCGGCGTTGTGGCCGGTCCGGCGCACAAACAAGTAAAGAGGATACCAGTAAGCGTGGCAGAGCTTGGCGAGGGCGGCCGCGGCTTGCGGAGAATCGGCCTGCCCGGACTGCAGCACCACACTCCAGTGGGTAGAACTGAATCCACTGTGGCGATCCTCGGGGCTCGGCGTGGAGAAGGACATGCGGCTCCAAATGGAATGAAGCTTGATACGCCGAAGGCAGAAGGCTGACAAGGCGGATTATGCATGCCTGCGACTGGAACCCGCGGAGCCATCGACAAAGCTTCCGACAAAGTTACCGACAAAGGCGGGCCTGCCACGACGTAGCCAGCAGGCGAAGGCGGAACCGCGCGCCGAGTTGCCTTGTGCCGGGCAGTGCCTTGCATACGTTTTGCAACGTACTCAACCGTCGTCCGACCTCGAGGCCTCGTTCTTCCACTGTTCGAAGATGGGAACCACGGGCCACTTGGCGCGGACGTTTTGCAGGAGCAAACACCCGTGAGCGTCTGGATGCACTTGGGCCTTGGTGAATTCGGTCAGACAAAGGTGACAAACCGGGACAGGCGAAGCGCACTGCAGGAATAACTCGACGGCAGTGCATTCATCCAAGTCCAGACGCGGCTCCCCCACGACGTCCCAAACGTCGCCCAGATAATCCACGATGCCCGCGCGCCATTGCAGTATCTGCAAGAGGGTTTGCCGATCCGGCCCCGGAGCCGTCTCCGAGGCGGCGGCCGGAAAGCATGTGAGATTATAGGGCGATCGCGTCGCGTCCTCGGTCATGCTTTCGGACCAGGAACTGGAAAGGAACGTTTCGAGCGCCTCCCGGGCGCGTTCGGTTAATCCGATGATGGCACTGGCCTGCTCTTTCCTCACGCCGGGCGGGCCCACGAATTCCAGCACAGCAGCGCGCCAGTCAGTGATCTGTCGGAGGTACGGTGGCACCGCAGAGTCCAAGGTCGGCGATCCCCAAGTGGATTCGTCGATCCGAAACGGCGGCTTGGGAAAGACCAGTTGGGGGTAAAGCGTCTGGAAAACTACTCTGTTCATGAACTTCATAATGCGATTTCAAGGCGCAGCGACCAGGTAAAAGCGCAACGGGTCACTGTCATTCACCGGAACGTTGACGAAGAAATTGCCGTTGCCATCCATCGTGCCGCTGGCGACCTCGATCCAATTCGAGCGCGGACGCGCCAGGTCGATCGAACTCAAGATGCGGTAGGCCCCGCCCGGCGTTCCGCCCACGCCGTTCAGAATCAGACTCGCTCGCGACAACATGCTTGACATCGATATCGGTGAGTTCGAAGTCGAAGGATCGTTCCTGCTCCAGCATCGCCCCCGGTAGTAGTCACGCCGCGAAGATTATCGTCGCTGGCCTCAGCCAGAGCGGCGCAAGGAAAAGGGCTGAACGCCCTTAAGCGTGACACATTGAAGCCGGTCAATTGCGCACAAGCCGAAGGGCCCATGAAACTGATCAACACGAAGCTGGTATGAAGCGCGAATGTCATGAATTTGCCATTAGACAATAGACTTGATGGTCTTTTTGAGCAGCGCCTCCCCCCTGCCGCCTTGGCGCGCGGGCGGGAGGCGTCGCTTCTCGCCACTTATTGTACCACCAGGCGGAGGGTGGTATCGAAGGTGGCGTCGTAATCGAACGGATCGCCTTCGGCGACCGCGAAATGGAAGCCGCCAGTCGCGTGAATGACGTGCTCGCCTTTGGACAAGGGCTTGATCAGGAGGAAAGCGCCGTCGCCCACTGCCGTGCCGGCCCCGCCCGTCTCTCCGAAAATCCAGGGAGTCGGTGCATTGAACTGGAATTGGCGGCTGGAGACACGGTAGGTCTCCAGGTTTTCAACCAGAGCGCCGTCAAGCGTGGAAACGCTGAAGGTGTGATCGGCCCAAAACCTGGCGCAATCCCGTTGGTCGGCCTCGTTACCGCCGTGAAAAGGGTCCGCTTCCAGGGTGGAGCATTCGGCCACCAGCATCGGACACAGCACGGCCGTTCCGACCGGCACCACGCAGGTCCGTTCGATCGTGCCAAAGGGCGCGGCCAAGAACCACACCGGCCCGGATTGGCCGGCGTCACAGCGCGCGTCCGGCGTGTCTAATCCCGGATGCCCGGCCAGGGGCAATTCCATAAACCACTTCCACCAGGCGACCGTCCAGTCGGCATAGCTGGTTCCGTAAGGGCGCGCGCGGTAGTGGGATAGATGGCCGCACTGGCCGGTTCATCGGCGGCCACGGGGAAAAAAGACAGGTGCAGCGCAGCCAGGAAGAAAGCGTAAATCGTTACGGAGCGCAGACAGAACGGACCGCGATTGTTCCGACATTTTGTGTTCATGACGTAATACTTTGGTTGAGGGTTATGCGTATGGATGGTTGTTCGTGCAGCCTTTGTGCCCGCCAGATCCAGTACAGGACGTTCCGCCACCCTTGCCTATTGGGCTATCATTCGGAATTCCCCGATCGCGTCGATCCTATTCTCCGCTGAAACTCCATCGGCTCACGGTCCACACTGAAAGCTGCACTCCTTACTTAAGCACCGAGACAGAAAGGTTACTCACCGAAAGGGACCATGGTGCCGACCGAAACCAAAGACTGGCCTCCTCCGTAAATCCCCTAGGAGATCGATCGTAGATCGCTCGATGGTTTTAGGGGTATTTCCGTGGTAAGGGAAACCCCGATCCACCATCCAGCCGAAGCGGAGGAAAAACTCACGAGTGCATGAGGTCTCGATCGCGTCGTTGCACGCGAGGACCCATTTCAGAGCGTGGGCCGAGCGGCCTACAACTCCGTGGGCAGGATGTGTTTAGGATCGTTAGTACATGACTCAACCTAAGATAGGAACTCCTATGAAACTCACCTTATTCAGCTCATCGTGGTTGCCGGTTTTGGCAGCCGCAACCGTGGTCTGCTGCCCCAGCGCACGAGCCGACCAACAGATCGCCACTCCTTTCACCATGCGAATGGATCTCGACGCCATCGTCGATGAAACCGGATGTCAGAATTCTCCCGGCCCGCAAATCACCCTGGGCGGGGACATTCATCTGGGCGCGTTGAAGGCGCGCGTCATCTTCAGTAACAACGCCAAGGGCACCCACACCGCCGTGGTCGTGGCTCAATACGACGTGACGCTTCTGGCAGAAGGCACGGCGATCACATTGCCAAAGCAACCTGTTCTAGGTGGTGTGGGCGGTAATCCCTACATTTACCTCCAGTTCAACGACGGAAAGGGCGGCGATTTGAGCGAGGAGATGTTCCTCGGCCGCTGTGTGCAGGGCCTCCACGTGACCACTGAGCTTCTCACCGAAGCTTTGGCCAGGGCCACCGTTCACGCCGAAGGCTGTACGAACCACAAAGGACCTTACATCACGCTGGGTGGTGATATCGTGCTTTCGGGATTAAACGCCCGGCTCATCTTCCGCAACAACGTGAAAGGCACGCACACAGCGGAGGATGCCCGGGAGGTGTCGTTGATCCTGGATGGATCCAGTATCACGCTGCCCAAACAACCGGTGAACGGCGGCGTCGGCGGCAATCCGCTGATCAGCCTGCAGTTCCT
>DATLUX010000617.1:0-2732 GCA_035577805.1 Verrucomicrobiia bacterium | reverse complement strand
CCGAGATCGTCTGATAGATTTTAAAGACTTCGTTCAGCTCGGTGTCCTGAAATTTGATCAGGCCCGCGGGAATCGTCTCCTCCTTGGCGGCGCTGGGTTTGTCGAGGCTGCTGAACGTCCGGTGGTGCTCCGGTTTTTCCAGCGGCGCCTCGGCGCCGGCCAGAGCAAACTGGGTGGAGAGGAATCCGGCCAAAGTGCCGAGGACCACGGAAAGGAAGGCAGAGATGGTTTTCATAGTTGGTTATGCTCAATGGAACATTCGCTTGTGTGCGGGCGCGGGGGCTTCTAACAACCGAATTCAGAATTCGTTCCGCACCGTTTGTGGCAGGAGGATAAGCAAAGCCGTCCCGGCGGTAAACAGGCTTTAAGCCCACGCCGCGGCCGCGGCCGGGGTGGAAGCCGCTGAAGAACTTTTATTAGTGCGCCAGGCCGCAGGCACAGGCCACGCGGGCATTGGCCGGGAACTGTTGGGCCAGCGGATCGTAATTGAGCCAGGGTCCCAGCCATTTCTCTACTTCCGCCAGGGGCAAACCTTTGCGAACGTGATAATCGATGATCTGATCCCGGCCGAGCTTGCCGACGGCAAAGTACTTGGCTTGCTGGTGGGCAAAATAAAGGCCGCTGACGCTGCTGCCGGGCCACATCGCGCAGCTTTCCGTGAGCTTGATCCCGGCGCGCTCCTCGGCCTGCAGCAGGCTCCAAAGCGTCCATTTCTCAGTGTGATCCGGACAGGCCGGATAACCCGCCGCCGGCCGGATCCCGCGATATTGTTCGTCGATGATTTGCTCCTGGGTGAGGTTCTCGGCACGCCCGTAACCCCATTGGACACGAACTCGTTGATGAAGGCATTCGGCAAAGGCTTCGGCCAGACGATCGGCCAGAGCCTCGGCCATGATAGCGTTGTAATCATCGTGGTCGCGCTTGAATCGCGTCACCAACTCGGTCAGCCCATGGCCGCTGGTCACGGCAAAGCCGCCCAGGTGGTCCGCGGCCGCCGGCCCCGGCTCGCCCGGCGCCGGACGCGGCGCGACAAAATCCGCCAGGCAATAGTGGGGCGAGCCATCCGGTTTCTCGGCCTGTTGCCGCAGGAAATGAAATCGAGCCAGCACGTCGCGGCGCGCGCCATCACGGAACACTTCGACATCATCGCCGACCGAGTTGGCGGGAAAGAATCCGTAGGCGGCGCAGGCACGGAGTTTTTTGCCGCTCACGATCTGGTCAAGTAGATGCTGAGCGTCCGCAAAAAGCTTGCGGGCTTCTTCGCCATACTTGGGATGCTCGAAGATGGCTGGGTACCGGCCGCGCAACTCCCAGGTGTGAAAGAAGGGCGACCAATCGATGAACGGGACCAGCTCCGCCAACGGGAAGTCCTCCAGCGTTCGCACGCCGGTGAAGTCCGGTTGCGGCAGGTCGATCGTTGGCCAATCAAAGCGGGGCGCGCGGGCCCGGGCTTCCTGGAGGGTGCGCAATTTGGCCGCGGCCGCGGCATGTTGGGTGCGCAGCCGATCGTATTCGTCGCGCACCTGACGGGCGAAGGCGGTCTTTTGCTCGCGGCTGATCAGGTTACTGACCACGGGGACCGCGCGGCTGGCATCGAGGACATGCACAACCGGCTCGCTGTAACCGGGAGCGATCTTCACGGCGGTGTGCGCCTTGCTGGTCGTGGCCCCGCCAATTAACAAGGGCAGCTTAAAGCCTCGACGTTCCATCTCGCGGGCCACGTGCTGCATCTCGTCCAGCGACGGGGTGATCAATCCGCTCAAGCCGATGATGTCGACTTTTTGGGTTTGGGCGGTTTCCAGAATTTTCTCGCAAGAGACCATGACCCCGAGGTCGATGACCTGATAGTTATTGCAGCCCAGGACCACTCCAACGATGTTCTTGCCGATGTCATGGACATCCCCTTTGACGGTGGCCATGAGGATCTTCCCCTGAGGCGCCACCGCCTGCCCAGCAGAGGCCAAAGCCTGTTTCTCGGCTTCCATGAACGGCGTGAGATGGGCCACCGCTCGTTTCATCACGCGCGCCGATTTGACCACCTGAGGCAGAAACATTTTACCTGACCCAAAGAGGTCGCCCACCACGCTCATGCCGCTCATGAGCGGCCCTTCGATCACGCTTAACGGCTTGCCGTACTTGAGCCGGGCTTCCTCGGTATCCTGTGTGATGTAGGCGTCGATGCCCTTAACCAGGGAATGTTCCAGCCGTTTTTCGACGGACTCGCTCCTCCAGGCTTCATCGGCTTTGGCGGCGCTGGCCGCGCCGGCGCTGCCGGCCTTGAGTTGCTCGCCAAACGCGACCAGCCGTTCGGTGGCGTCCGGACGCCGATTGAGCAGAACGTCCTCGACTCGTTCCAGGAGATCTTTCGGGATCTCCTGGTAGACTTCGAGCATGCCGGCGTTGACGATCCCCATGTCGAGTCCGGCGCGGATGGCGTGGTAGAGAAACGCGCTGTGCATGGCTTCGCGCACGAGGTTGTTGCCGCGAAAACTGAAACTGATGTTCGAAACGCCGCCGCTCACCTTGGCGTGGGGCAGGTGTTGCTTGATCCAGCGCGTCGCCTCGATGAAGTGGATCGCGTAAGCGTTGTGTTCCTCAATCCCCGTCCCCACGGTCAGGATGTTGGGATCGAAGATAATGTCCTGCGGCGGGAACTCGACCTGCCGGGTGAGCAGATCGTAACTGCGCTGGCAGATGGCGATTTTGCGCTCGAGGGTGTCCGCCTGGCCTAG
>DATLUX010000616.1:0-5668 GCA_035577805.1 Verrucomicrobiia bacterium | reverse complement strand
AATGGTTGTCCATGAGCACGAAGGCATGGATCTCCACCCCGAATCGCTCCGGCACTTCCGACAACAGCCCCAGAAACCGCCGCCGGTCCGCCTCATGGAGGAACAGCGCCGCGCGCCGGTTGCCTCGGCTGCTGACGTGATACCAGCCTCCCGCCATCAACACTCGCAACGGTCGTGCCATGACACCAATGCTTTCGGGAACGCCTCAAATTGTCAATAATATAGATCCGACCCCATTGCTTCACCGGCACCTGTGGGGACGCTCTGGCCGGAAATGAGAGCGCTCGCTGTCTCGTGGCCCAGGCGACTCAGAGGCATCGTTGATCCGGACAGAATCTCGTTCCGTCAACTCACGCCTGAACCGAGAGCAAAGCGGAACTTGCCAATTCCGCTGAAATCTCTAAATGTGAGTCGGATTGAAAATGGCAGAAAAAAGCCAACGTCGTCCTGGCACAAAGCAGGTTTGGCTCAAACGTACTGTTCGGCGGCAGCGGCACAGAGACATATGAAAGCGCCAGAACATTTTGAAGTTATGGAGGGTTACAGCTGTTATCGGCTGTCGGGTCACGGCTCGTTGGCAGAGGCGGCAAGCAAGGTCATCGAGGTCATCACTTTTACCCGGGAACAGGGGATCCGCAACTTGCTGATTGATACGACGGGCTGGACCGGCCACGCGAGTCCAGACACTTTGGAGCGGTACCAATTTGCACAGGCATTCGCCGTAGCGGCCCGTTCCGCGGTGAGGGTGGCCATGGTGGTGCGACCTGAAATGATGGACCCCGACAAGTTTGAAGTTACGGTCGCAACGAATCGAGGGCTGGTTGGAAATGTTTTCGATTCTGAGAAGGAGGCGTTGGCTTGGCTCCTTGACTCGGCTGTTCGATGAGGACTAATTCGTTGTTGCCTTGAACGATGTCGTGCAAGCTACCTCCGTCATGGGTTCTTTGAGGGATGGGTGATTCGGATCGTTGAGCGCTTCCAGTTTCCGCGGAGGCTTCCTCCAATCCATGGCGATGCTGGAGCGAGCGATTGCGGCTGTGGAACGCACGGCGGGACTCCTCCGCTCACGGACGGCGGAGCCGAAAGATCTGCGGGCCGTCCGTCGCCGGGAGCGTGACGGATTTGGTGAGGCCGTCGTCAGCCACACTGCCGCCGCTCGTGGCCCAGACGGATGAGGGTGCCAGCGATACACCTTGTTCCAAAATGAAGCCGGCCGTGTCGGCCGAGGGCCAGGAGACAGTGATCTGGCCCGGCGTGGCGTCGGAAGGTTTCACCGTGAGCGCGGGGAGCAGATTCAGGTAAACGCGCGCGAGGTACGGAGACGGTTTTCCGCCGGCGATGCTGAAGGGCCCGCCGACATAGAGATCGCTGCCCGACATGGCGAGAACCGTAGTGGGGGTGTAGATGTAGCCGCTGCCACCGACGCCTGAACCCAGCGCCGACCACGAGGCCCCGTCCCACCTGGCGATGCCGTTGACCGGAACACCGCCAGCCATTCCAAACATCCCGCCGACGTAGAGGTTGGTCCCAGACAAGGCCAGCGCATCCACTTCCATCTGAGGTATTCCGCTGCCGAGCGCTGTCCAGCTGGTTCCCGTCCATTTGGCCACGTTGGTGGCGGGGACGCCGCCCGCGTGGAAGAAGCCGCCTCCGGCGTAAACGGTGGCGCCGGACACAGCCAGGGCGTTGACACGCCCGTCCACCCCGGTCCCCAAGGCCGCCCAACTACTGCCGTTCCATCTGGCGACGTGGTTGACCGTAAGCCCTCCGGCCGTGAGGAAGTAGCCGCCCGCGTACACCGTGGTGCCTGAGGGCACTAGTGTCCAAACGGTATTATCCATCCCGGAGCCCAACGGCGACCAACTGCTGCCATTCCACTTCGCGATGTAGTTGACCGGAAGGGTGCCGGCCATGGTGAAGCCGCCTCCCGCGTAAAGAGTTGTCCCGACATTCAACAGTGCGCTCACGCCGCGGTCCAACCCCGGCCCCAGCGGCGACCAGGTGTTGCCGTCCCAGCGGGCGACATGCCTGGCCGAGATGCCACCCACCTTGGTGAAGTTTCCGCCCGCATACAGATTCGTCCCCGCCGCAGTCAGGGCGAAGACTTCGCTGTCCATGCCGGAACCCAAGACCGACCACTGCGAACCATCCCACTTGATGACCCCGATGCCCGGCGTGGTGTTGGTGCCCACGGAGGAGAAGGCGCCTCCCGCGAAGACGTTGGTGCCGGATACGGCCAGCGCGTTGACATAGCCGCTGATGCCTGTCGCTGCTGCAGCCAAGGCCGACCACGACTGGCCATCCCAGCCGGCCACGTTGAGGGCCGCGACGCCGCCGGCTTTGTCGAATAGTCCACCTGCGTAGAGCCTGCCGCCCGCGACCACAAGAGCGTAGCCTTCGCCCCCATCCACACTATTCCCCAAAAAGAGCTGGAAGCCCGATCCAGGCGTCGACCAGGCGGTCCCGTCCCACTTGGCGATGCCAGCTGCAGCCGCGCCTCCTGCGCGCGTGAAGAAGCCCGCCGCATAGAGCTGGCCGTTGAACATTGACAACGCGTACACGGGACGATCCATTCCCGACCCCAAGACAGACCAGTTGCTTCCGTCCCACGCCGCGATGCCGTTGGCGGGCATGCCAGCCGCGTTCGTAAAGCCCCCACCCACGTAGAGAACACCCCCGGAAACCAGCAGCACATTGACCCCTTTGTAAACGCCGCCGAAGAAGCCGCCTCCGATCCCCGAGCCGAGCGCTGACCACGATTGCCCATCCCACTTGGCAACGTTCGTGGCGGCAATCCCGCCCGCGGTGGTGAAGTCGCCTCCTGCGTAAAGGATGCCGTCGGACACCGCCAGGGCACGCACTAGATGATCCATGCCAGAGCCGAGCGCCGACCAAGTGGAGCCGTCCCAGACGGCGACATAGTCCGCCGGCGTGCCGCCCGCACTCGAGAACGTTCCCGCCGCGTAGACCCTGTTGCCTTCCACCGCCAGCGCCAGCACAGGAAAGTCCATGCCAGAACCCAAAGCCGACCATTGCCTGCCATCCCATTTGGCGATCCGAAGAGCCTCGCGTCCGCCTGCATTCGTGAACGACCCACCGACATAGAGGTCGGTGCCAGACACGGCCAGGGCCCGGACATCCGCGCCCGGGTTCACGCCGGAACCCAGAGCCGACCAACGGCTCCCGTTCCACATCGCGATGCCATTGACGGCCACATCCCCGGCCACGAGCATAAGTTGGTCCCCTCCGACGTAGAGGTTGCCCGCACCGTCAACAGCCAGTGCAGACACCTCTCCGCTGGCGACCCCAGGAATGCTGGGGTTCATGCTGCTCCAGTTGGCGTCGCTGAATGTCGGATCGATGCGCACCGGATAGGCGGCCCGAGCATCGTCCACCAACACGAGCATCTCTTTCCCCAACCCGCCGCCCGGCGGTACCTGCACTCGAGCGGCGAGTTCCCGGCCCGTGGCATCGGTGACGTGCAACCGCGTGTAAGCCACCCGGCGCCCGGAGTTCTCCAGCACGAGTTGTGCGCCCGCTGGAAGCGCTTCCACGCGCGCACCGCTCACGGCCAGTCGGACGGTCAACTCCCCTGTTCGTGCCTCGTCGCTCGCGGGCGCTTTCTTCCCCGGCGGCTGCTCGATGATGAAGTCCTGTCGCACGCCATCCACGCTTACGCTGTATTCCTCGACCAGCCGGGGCCGGATGAAACGCACGGCGTTGCTCTCCACTGCCACGGCGCCGGCGGCGGCCAGTGCAATCAGGCCGGCTGGCGCGTGCTCCGCACCCGCGACTTCGGCAGGCGATCGCCTTCCGATCGCCGTGGCCACCACACAAAAACGATCTTGCTTCGCGTCTTCGGTGAGCGACGTCAGCCACAGCCCTTCGCGAGTGGCGTCGCCCTGCAGCCGTTGGAAGGCGCAGTGGAGCCGCGCGCCATCGGCGACGGAACTGACGGTCAACCCCTCGCCCCGATACTCCGCACTTGCCCTCGCGCCCAACTGCGTCCATGGGATGGGGTCCTTGGGCGGCGCGTGGAAACCGGCAGTGTCCGCACGGGTGGGATTCGCCGGCTGGGTCGTGTTCAACATCGCCGGTGGACTGGCGGGTGCCATCAGGCACAGGCCGGCCCACAGCAGGCCGCAGAGGAGGGGCGCGAGATAAGTTCGTGTAGTCATGGCTCTGAAACAGGATGGTTGTGGTTCGGTTCATGGGCTTACTGTCCCTTTGCTCGGAGAAGGTCACAGGGAAAATGGAAGAAAGAGGTGAGAACAGCATGCCACCGAGCCGGTGGAAAGGGGCGAGTGCTCGATGGCACCCGAGCAAGAGCGGTTCAGTTGGGAAGGCGTGCCTTCCCGCGTGCCACGAGGGCGAACCTCTCGAGGTCGTCCTCATGAATCGAAAGCGAGGTTAATGCACCAGCCGGAAGTAGCGCGGGGAGGCGGTGATGGAATGGCTCACCACGTACTGATTGCCGAAGACGGTGGGAACGGCGGCGTCCGTCCCGGGATTGATCGGCAGCTCGAATTGCTGGGGCCAGGCGTATGAAATCATCGAAGCGGGCGATTGAAAAGGTTCCGTCTGGACGTGGATCAGGCGAGATTTGGCCGACAAACCGGCAAACTATTTTGAGAAAAGGAAGGGGTGGAAGGCGATTCCCGCCCCTTCGGATTCGGCCCGCTCGCTTCCTCAGAAACTCCGCGGGGTGGCCAGCAGGAGCACGCCACGAAGGGCCGTCCCATTGAAGACCGTCGCCGCGAACGCGACCTGATTGAGATCATTCACCGCGATGCCGCTGATGGGCGCCCCGGTAATCGGCGCCGGCGGGCAGCAGATCAGCTCGCCCTGTTCAAGGCTGGTGATCGTGCCGATTCCCGGAATCACCGTGCCAATGCCGGCGAGTCGGACAAGCTTTTTCGTGGCACCGGAATAAAAGTACACTGCCTCGTCGCCGGCGTCGGTGGCGGCGTCGAACGCGACATTCCCCCTGTTGTTCATGGCGGCGTTTGCACCGGAGACGTTGGCGGCGGTGATGAAGCTGAAATTGCCACCCCCGGGCGCTGGACTGCCCACTGCCGCCACGAGAGTTGTGGTGACGCCGTCGCTCAGGTAAACGTTGCCAAAGCCGGCACCGGCGGGATAAACTCCGCCGATCAGGACGACCCCGTGGTTATTGATCGCCCAGGCGTTGGCGCCGATCACGCCGGCGGGCTGGGGAATCATCGAGGTAGCGCCCGTGGCAAAGCTGCGGAGATAGCCCTGGAAAGAGTGCGGGATATCCAGGGTTTTGCCCGTGAATGTGATATCGCCGGCGTCACTAATGCACGGGTTGATGGCCCGGATGAAGGTGCCGCCCTCCGGGGCCGCGTCGCCCGGCCGCATGATGCTGGTGATGTGTCCGAATTTATCCTGGAGAAACGCCCCGCGGCCCAAGCCGACCGGGGTGTTGGTGACGTAGCCGGTAAAGACCAGCGCACCCTGATTATTCAGGCTCACGTCGAAGTCCGCTCCCACAAACACGCCCCCGCTGGGGTCCGGCGTGACGTTGGGAATCATCACCGGGCTGAGGGTTTGGTTCACGCCCGACCAGCGGTACACCCCGCCGTGAAGCGGCGTACTGAAGTCGAACGGCTCCAGCGTGAAGGCAAAGGCGAGACTGCCAGCGTCA
>DATLUX010000615.1:0-49761 GCA_035577805.1 Verrucomicrobiia bacterium | reverse complement strand
TAATAGTCCGCGGGATAAGTCACGCGCCCGCCGGTTTCGTCCTTGAACACCTCCACCAACTGGCGGCGCTCCGAGTAGTGCCCCATCTGTTCGAACAGTTCGAAGGCCAGGAAATCATTCATCATGCATTTGTCTGTCCAGGGATTGCGCAGCTTCCAGTCGGCTTCCGCCGGCATACCGAGGACTGACACAGCCAGATCGTTATAAACGTCGTCGTTGATCTCAACGTTATAGGGCCGCTTGGGCCAGCCAGCCGACGTCTGCCCGAACCCTTCAAATTGCGCGTTGACTACCAAGTCCGGTTGGCGCGCGAAAGAGGCGCGGCCCCGAAACGTGTCATAGACAGCAAAAGTTCCCTTGGTGCGATTGGTGGCGCCCCCCGCGAGATCCGAAGTGATAGGCCGCCCTTCCGAGCTCAAGATCAATACCGGCAAATTCGAACTGAACTCGCGCGTGGTGGAGTCCAGCAGAATGAAGTTGCGCGAGATAACCCGGCCGGGGAACAAGCCCGGTTGGAACACGCGCGCCTTGATCGTCATGTTGATCGAGAAGGCGATTGGCCCGGTATAGATAGGAGACGCCGCAGTCGGCAAGGTCCCGTTCGTCGTGTAGCGAATGGTTGCCCCGGGCGGGCCGGTCATGGCCAGTTGGAACGGGGCGTTGGTATAAACATAAACCCCGCTCTCCAGCGAGAACGACGGGTCTCCCGCAAATCCGAGGCCTGTGACCGGGTTTTGCACCCCGGGCGTGGCAGTCAGGAACGGACCCACCACGCTGGGATCCGACGCATCCCGTCCGTAGGAAATGTCCGGAACCTGCGCTGGATACGTAAAATACGAGATCACCGTCAGCGTCGGGTCGACCAAGCCCACGTAGCTGCCCTGATCTTTTGCCAGCTTGAAATTCGTGTGAAGCGGGGCCAGGGCATTGGTCCGGTTCTTCTCCGAAGCCCACACCAGCAGGTATTTGGTGGCCCCTAAGGTCACCGCCGGGAAACGCCAGACCGTCAGATTGGTCGGCGTATTGCTGAGATACCAGCCATCGAGGTCCACATCGAGAGGACCGGGATTATAAAGTTCGATCCAGTCTGACCGCGTGCCGTCTTCGTCTTCCAGACCGTGCTCGTTATTGGCCAGGAACTCTGAGATCACCACGGTCTTGGGCCCGGCATTCGGGTCCAGGGTGTAATTCCAGCTGCCACCTGCAAACGGGTGCGGCGTCGAGGCAAGGTCGGTGATTTGGTGGCCACTGGCCCAGGCCACCGAGACGGCTCCCGTCGGCGGTTGCGGAAACCGGAATTGGTATTCCACGGGCGAGAGCGCCACAAAATTCGTGGCCGGCACGTCGTTAATCAGAAGGTCAGCGATATCCACGTTGGTCACAGGCTCGCTGAATACTACGCTGATAAACTTCAGGTCGCGCACGGTGCTGCCGACCACCGGCGTCGTCACCGTCACAATGGGTGGATCCGCATCGAGCAAACTCGAGACCGAGGCGTCCATGAGAAAATCGTTGTTGGCAATGCCCGCTTGGAACACCTGAATGGCGATCACATTGGGGCCGGTGGCGAGGACGTTCGGGTTGACACTTACCGAAAGCTCCTGGTCTTCCGCGGTGGGCTCGGGGGCGGAGGTATTGTAGGCCAGCAAACCTTCTGGAACACCAAAACGACCGACTTCCACCCCGTTGACCCAGGCAATGCAGCCATCATCCACATGGAGGTGCAGACTCAGTTGACTGATGTCCGCCTTGTTGTCGATGGTGAAGGTCGAGCGGAAGAATACGCTCAGATAATTGCCATTGGCGCTGCTGGGCAGTGTGGTGGCGATGGAAGCTTCCCATCCGAGCGGGTCATTGGCCGGGTTGGCATAACCAATCGGCGCCTTGCCGCGCGCCCAGCTGGAGTCATCAAAACCAACCAACCGCCACGCCCCAACGGGACTAGAGGCTTCTTGCGTGCCAAGGAAGTAGGCCCAAGAGCCGCCAAATGGAATGAGCTCCGCTGCGGTTGCCACGTTAAACGTGGCCAGGACCAACGCGGTCGCTAACGAACCGAACTTTGCTTTGGTATGCATGGGAACGGATGGGGTCAACGTATGGTGGGGGCTTCTGTCGCCAGATATGTCTGTCACCTTCGTCCTCCTGGGTCGCTTCTGTCGCTATTCGGCGGCCTGCCATCCTTGAGGGCCCGGCATCCCGGGCCTGCAGAAAAGATCGCTGGCCGCTTCATCGCGCGACAGAGGTACTAATGATAATGATATACGCGTCCATTAAGAGAACGATGGATGATTTGTCACTTATAACAGGAGCCGGGCGCCCAGACAACATAAACTTCGGCTTTGCCGGCAAGCCGCACCCTGACGTAAAGTGGCGGCTTGTTGATATGCCCTCGCCGCACGTGCTGGCCGGTGTGCCTTCGAATTGCAGCTCATGAAGCCGATGAACATGCGGCTTGCTCTGGCTGCGGGCATAGTTCTGGCCGCCGGCCTTGCCGAGGTGCCCGGCCAGGCGGCCCCTGATTTTGCCCGCGAAAGCCAGCCTCAAGGCCAATCGACCAGCCGAGTGGCGCGGGCGGAGCGGGTCGTAACGGATGAAGACCGCAAACACTGGTCCTATTTGCCGCTGCGCCTGCCGGCCTGGCCCACACTGAAGACTCCCGCTGGCGATCCCGAATGGATCCGGAACCCTGTGGACCGCTTTGTCGCGGCCAAACTCCGTGAGAAAGGAATGGCTCTGTCCCCGAGCGCCGATCCGCGAAAGCTGGTGCGCCGGATTTACTTTGATCTGATCGGCCTGCCCCCTGCCCCGGACCAGATTGAATCGTTCATCCGCGCGTTTGCGGGCGACCCGCACGCGGCCGTGGCGTCTTTGGTCGATCAACTGCTGGCCGATCCACACTACGGGGAACGTTGGGCGCGTCACTGGCTGGATGTGGTGCGTTATGCGGATAGCGATGGCCAGGAGAGCGACGCGGATCGGCCCACCGCTTATCATTACCGTGATTTTGTCATCCGCAGCCTGAACCACGACCTGCCGTTGGACACCTTCGTCCGCTGGCAACTGGCTGGTGACGAGTTGGAGCCCGACAACTCGCAGGCCATCGCCGCCACCGGCTTCATCGTCGCCGGGACCCATGCGGTTCTGGCAGATAACCTGATGGAGGAAGAGCGGATGCGGACCCGTTTCAATGAGCTGGACGATATGATTGCCACGACCGGCACGGCTCTATTGGGCTTGACGCTCGCGTGCGCGCGTTGTCACGACCACAAGTATGATCCAGTCCCGCGCCGGGATTATTATCGGATGCTGTGCGCCTTTAACAGTGGGGATCGCGCGGACGTGCCGCTCGCCCCGCTCGCAGAGGTGCGCCGCCGGACGGAGGCGGACGCGATCTGGAAGGGCGAAGCCGACGCCGCTAAACGGCGCCTCCATGACTGGCTGAAACAGGCGCGGCAACAACATGAACCCGCCGCCCGAGCCGCCAAGGTCAACGCGCTCCAAGTGAGCCAAGCCGATAAGGCACTGCTTCAGGAGGAGCCCAACAACGCGCAGGCCCGGGAACTCGCGAAGAAATTCGCCAAGGAACTCAAAATCGAGGACAAGGATCTTCGCCCGTTTTTGTCCGATCCAGAACGGCACGAATGGGACGCGCTTAACGATGCCGTGCAGACGCTGGAAAGGCGCAAACCGAAGCCGTTGCCCGCCGCGCTCGCCTTCGCTGACTACAGTCCCAAGCCGCGCCAGACCTTCCTGCTGGCCCGCGGGGATTTTCGCGCCCAGAGCGAACCGGTGGAGCTCGGGTTCTTGAGTGTGCTCACCCGGAACAAGACGCCGGCGGATTATTGGGCGGTGGCCCGAGCCGGGAGTCGCCGCACGGATTCATCGCAACAACGGCGAGCCATGGCGGAATGGATGACGGACGTCGAGCAGGGCGCCGGAGCATTGGTCGCTCGAGTCATGGTCAACCGGGTTTGGCAGCATCATTTTGGGCAAGGCTTGGTGCGCACGGTCAACGATTTCGGTGTGCGCTCCGACCCACCCACGCATCCGGAGTTATTGGAGTACCTGGCCTGGGAATTAGTGCAGGACGGCTGGACCCTGAAGCCGCTGCATCGGCTCATCATGACCAGCGCGACGTATCTTCAGGACACCGCATTTGATCCGGCCAAGGCCAGGGCAGATTCGGAGAACCGACTGCTTTGGCACCGTCGCGCGCTGCGTCTGGAGGCGGAGATTCTGCGCGATTCGATGCTGGCGGTGAGCGGGACGTTGAACCTTGAGATGTTCGGTCCGGCTGTGAAAGGACCCATCGCTCCCGAGGCCATCCAGGCTCGCAACATGACTGATCCGTACCCGAAGGATTTGAAGGATACTCCGGCCACCCGCCGCCGGTCCGTTTATATGTTTCATAAGCGGGTGGTGCAATCTCCCCTCATGCAGGTTTTTGACGGACCGGACGCGCAGGCCAGTTGCGGGCGTCGTGAGAGCACCACGGTGGCACCGCAGGCTCTCGCGCTGATGAACGATCGGTTTGTTCGCGCCCGCGCGTCCGATTTTGCCGAACGCGTGATCCGGAAAACGGAGTCCGAAGCGCAGATTCGCTACGCCTGGCAGTTGGCGCTGGGTCGTGAACCGTCCGCGAGTGAAGTGGAATCGGCCATCACCTTCATCCAGGCGCAGCTCGAGCAGCGTGCGGCACGCGAGCCGCATCGGTCCCAGCCTGAAACTCTGCGTTTGGCGCTGACGGACCTCTGCCAGACGCTGTTTGCCTTGAACGAATTCCTTTACGTGGACTGAACCGCAGAGCCAATGAGCGTACCTACTCAACATTGCGGGCGTTACCAGAGCGCAGTCAATCGGCGTGAGTTTTTGCAGAAAGCCGGCGCGGGCTTTGGCCTGCTGGGTTTGGCGGGTCTGTTGAAAACCGAGAACTTGCTGGCTGCCGCCACCGAGACGGGCCGGGGGTTGAATCCCATGACGCCACGTGAGCCGCACTACCCGCCCAAGGCCAAAGCCGTGATTTGGTTGTTTATGGAGGGGGCGCCCAGTTCGGTGGATTTGTTCGATCCAAAGTCTGAACTCACGAAACGCGACGGGCAGCGCATCGCCATCGATGTGTTCAACGGGAACCCCGGCCCGCTGATGAAATCACCGTTCCGCTTCAAGCAATACGGCCAGTCAGGCGCGTGGGTTTGCGAGAAGTACCCGAACGTCGCCCAGCACGTGGACGACTTTGCGTTCATCAAGTCGCTCTACAGCGAATCCAACGATCACGTGCCGGCCCTCTACCAGATCAATACCGGCATTGCCCGCCCCGGATTCCCCAGCGCCGGCTCCTGGATCACCTACGGCCTGGGCAGCGAGAGTCAAAATCTTCCCGGCTATGTCGTGCTGGGCAACAGCCAGGGCGTAAAAGGCGGCCCCCTAAACTGGAGCGCGGGCTTTTTGCCCACCAGCTATCAGGGCACGCTCTTCCGTTCTTCGGGCGCGCCCATCCTCAACCTGACCCGGCCCAGTCATGTCACTCGCAGCGACCAACGAGCGCAGCTTGATTTCCTCAAACAGATCAATGGCGATCATCTTCGGCAACACGAAGGCGAGCCCGACCTGCTCGCGCGCATCCAGAGTTTTGAACTCGCCTACCGGATGCAGATGGAAGCCAGCGATCTCGCCGACTTTTCGGGCGAAAGCAAGGAGACGCTCGAGCTCTACGGTCTGGATCGGGAGATCTCCAAAAACATCGGGACCAAATGTCTCCTGGCCCGGCGCTTGATCGAACGCGGAGTGCGCTTCGTCCAGGTCTACAGCGACGGCGAGTGGGATGCCCATTCCGATCTCAATGGCAACCATTCCCACCATTGCGCGTCAACCGATCAGCCCATCCACGGCTTGCTCACGGATCTCAAACGGCTCGGCTTAATGGACAGCACGCTCGTGATCTGGGGCGGGGAATTTGGCCGCATGCCCGTCTCCCAGGGCAATGGCGGTCGAGACCATAATCCCAATGGTTTTATGGCTTGGCTGGCCGGCGCCGGGATCAAGGGCGGCACCAGTTACGGCGAGACCGATGAGATCGGTTATAAGGCCGTGAAAGATCGAGCCAGCGTGCATGATCTCCATGCGACCATGCTTCATCTGCTGGGCATGGACCACACCAAACTCACCTACCTGCACGACGGGCGACGTTATCGGTTGACCGACGTGGCCGGCGAGGTCATCAGCCCGATTCTGGGCTGAGAACTTTTGTAACCCGTGGAGGAACAGCAACGCGATCAACGGGCGCTCCAGGAACGCGCTCGCCATCAACAGGCTCTCTATCAACTGACTGACGCCCTCACCCGAGCGGCATCCTTGACCGAGGTTTTTGACAGCGCGTTGGACTCCGTTCTGAGTAGCTTGCCCTGCGATCGTGCTGCATTGCTCCTGGTCAATGAGCATGAGGTGATGCAATTCAAGGCTTGGCGCGGCCTTTCGGACGTCTATCGCCAGGCTGCTGAAGGCCATTCCCCCTGGAAACCCGGCCAGGAGAGTCCGCGTCTGGTCTGCGTAGAGAACGTGGCCTCCACGCCCCTGCCGGAGCCACTGCGGGACGCGATTGACCATGAAGGTATCCGGGCCCTGGCCTTCCTGCCCTTGCTGTCCCACGGCAGGTTGCTGGGCAAGCTCATGGTTTCCTACAACAGCCCCCACACTTTTTCACCTGACGAACTTCAATTAGCCCAAGCCATCGCCAATCAGGCCGCCTTCGGGATCGAACGTAAACAGGGCGAAGATGTCACGCGCCGGCTGGCCGCCATTGTCGAATACTCCGATGATGCGATCATCAGCAAGGATCTGAACGGAATCATCGTCAGCTGGAACCGGGGTGCCGAGCGTCTTTTTGGGTATACCGTCCAGGAGGCCGTGGGGCAGCACATCAGCCTTGTGATCCCGCCGGAGCGTCTTGGGGAAGAACCGGGCATTATCGAGCACATCCGCCACGGCGAACTTGTCGAGCATTACGAAACCGTTCGTCGGCACAAGGACGGCAGCCTGTTGGACATCTCCCTGACGGTCTCACCGCTTCGGAATGAGAAGGGCGAGGTGGTGGGGGCCTCGAAGATCGCGCGCGACATCACGGAACGCAAGCGAGCGGAAAGGATGGTGCGCGAGGCGCAGGCGCAACTGCTGCGGCACGCCGCCAATCTGGAAAAGACAGTCCTGGAGCGGACGGCCGACTTGCGCGCCAGCAACGAGCAATTGGAGGCTTTCGTATATTCGATCGCCCATGATTTACGGGGGCCCCTGCGGTCGATGGAGGGTTTCTCCGCGATGTTGCTGGAAGAGGCCGGCGCAGCGCTGGGGGAACAAGGCCGGAATTACGCGAATCGCATCAATCGTTCAGCCCAATTCATGGACCAACTGCTGACTGACCTGCTGGCTTTTAGTCAGTTAAACCAGCAACGGATTGCCCTGGCCCCTGCCGATCTGAGCCGCGCGGTGCAAGGGGCGCTGTCGCTGCTGGAAAATGAAATCCATGAAAAGCGCGCCCAAGTGGATGGCTCAGGCCCGTGGCCCTCTGTGCTGGCTCATCCCCCCACCTTGGGGCAGGTGCTTTACAACCTGTTGAGCAATGCCTTGAAATTCGTGGCGCCAGGCGTGCAACCTGTCGTCCGGCTGCGGGCCGAAGTCTGCGCCGCCACCAATCCGCCACCCTCGCTCCGGAAAGAACGCGGACCCAGCGACCCGGATTGCTCGGAGGATTGGGTGCGAATATGGGTGGAAGATAACGGCATCGGCATCGCCCCCGAGCATCAAGAACAAATCTTTCGGCTGTTCACGCGCTTGGAAGGCGAGAAGTATTCTGGAACCGGCATCGGACTTGCCATTGTCCAGAAAGGAACCGAACGTATGAACGGGCGGGTGGGCGTGCAATCCAGACCCGGACAGGGCAGCCGATTCTGGATTGAATTGAAGAAAGCCTGAGCCGCAGGACGGGGCAGCGGATGGGAGATCGCTCTGCGAACCGTCACACTGGGATTTATGGACGAGAACCAAACAATTCTGTTGGTGGACGATAGCGAGGACGATCTGTCGCTCATGCGGCACGCGTATCGCGCCGCACATTTCAAAGCCTCCTTGCAAACGGTTAATAATGGAGAACAGGCCATCGCTTATCTCAGCGGCGAGGGCGCCTTCGTCGATCGGGCTAAATTCCCGTTGCCTACGTTGATGCTTTTGGATCTGAACATGCCGAAAGTGAACGGCTTTCGCGTTTTGTCCTGGGTGCGGACTCAGCCTGGCCTCAAAAGGCTTTCGGTGATTGTGTTGACTGCCTCCGCCCGGGCGGATGATGTGAAACAAGCCTTTGATTTGGGCGCCAATTCCTACTTGGTCAAACCATCCACGATGGCAGCGTTGATCGCGATGATTTGCTGCCTGCGGGACTGGCTCGAGTATAACCATTTCCCAGCCCTTGAGCCTGGACCAAGTGTGGAGACGCCCGCCGCAAAGGGCTCGTGACCCCCGGTCCATCCCAAGTGATCCACGAATCCTAGCCCGGCTAGGTGTTCGCGCGCAACTCAGCCATGGCTCGTTCGAAAATGAGCCGGCGCGTGCCGGTGGAGGCGTGGGCCGGCCCGTCGATGCCGATGAACATCGAATGCGTCGAGGGAGACAAACGCTCAGCGCTCCGTTGGCGGGCCGCCTCGGCAGACCGTTTCAGTAACGCGGCGATCTTCCAGGGATCCGTGAATCGGGTTACGCCGGGCTTCGGATCCAGGGCCTTGCTCCTTGGTGCAATCTCTGTGGACCCCTGGAGTGAAACGGGGCCTGGGCAGCGCTGACCAGGTGGCGGATTTAGAGGGGTTGGTTGCATTGGAGGTCTCGTTACCTGCGGTCTGATCTGGTTCGGCTTGGAAATCATATCGTAAGAATGCGGGCGCAACGCCGCAGCCAGGTCCCCAGCTGACAACGTGCCAGCAACGGAAAAAAAACCGCTCACAAATTAGGCCCGAATTCGAAGGAATGTGCGCGGTGCTCAGCCATCGCCGCAGAGGACTAATTGCAGAACGCCAATCGGCACCTATGCATTGTTACATTCTGCATAGTGAGACTGCGGAGTAGACTACGGGGACGTTGGAAACCTCGCGGTGACCTTGCACCCGGCCCGCCGGGCTCCTCTAATTTTTTACTGCGGATGGGCGCGGAACTCGCTGCGGTCGCTGAGCGGACAGAGATAGGCCTCGACTAATAAACCACCACAAAGCTGCCGTCCGGTTTGACAAACGCGCTGACCAGACCCCAGACGGGCACACCATCGGCTCGCCCTTTTTCAGCGGTGGGTCGGCCGGCTTGGTCGTAGAGTTGCCAGGCCACCGCGCCGCCTTTTTGCCAGCCGGTTCCTTCGGTCCAAGCCAGGAGCACTTCGCCTTGGGCGTTGCCGACGGCCACCGGATGCTTTCCTTTGGTGCCACCCAGGGGAGAGACAGGTTCTGAGATCTTCAATGTCGTTGGATCCATGGGCGCGAAATAGATTTTGCCTCCAGTTTCCCAGGCTGCCAACACGCCCGCTTTGCTCTCCGAGAGAAACGCGCTGCTCATCGGGCAGGCTGCTGTTTTCCAAGGATGGCTGAAGGCCACCTCGAAGTCAGTGCCGCCATTGCGCGAAACGAGCAAAAGCTCCTCCCGATTTACTTTCTCGGAAGCGGCGCGATAAAATGCAAACAAACGACCCTGACCGTTGGCGAAGGCTTTCATCCCGCAACAGCCGCAGGCGCCGGTGGGCTGGTCCAGGCACAGCTTTTCGCGGCCAAAGGTCTTGCCGTCATCGGTGGAGCGCGCGACGAACAAGGCGCGGCCAGCTTCGCCGTTGGTGTTGCCTGGTTTGGGTGCATGCCAGAAGGCGTAGACGTTTCCTTGCAAGTCCGCCGCCACGGAGCCGCCGCCATCCAAGCCGTACGCGTAAGTGATGAGATTGCGTTCGGGCTCAAAGCCGGTGCCCGCATCGTTCATGCGGGTATAAAGGAACGGCGTGACCTTCCTGCCACCACTGGTTGCCTGGATGGCGCCTTTGCCCATGCCATCCCACGCCACATGCACTCGACCCTGCTTCCCGACCGCCAAATGTGCGCCACGGATGCTGCCGGCCGCGATGGCGCTTTGAGGTTGGCTGTTGACTTGGATGGGGGTGGAGAAGGTTGTTTCACCTGGCGCTTGGCGCACATAAAAAATGTCACCTGCGCCACCCTCCCCCTTGTAATAAATCATGTGAACCACGCCTTTGCTGTCGACGGCGGTTTGCGGCTGGATGCCGCCGTCGGGCGTGCGGGTAAGGGTGACCCGGGGTGATTCCGCCGCCAGCAGGACCGAGCTCAGAATGCCAAACACAAGGCCAAGGACGCTTGCTCTTCGAGCGCCGAGGCAGCCGGCAAGTTCGGATCCGAGGCGCGGGCAGTTCGAAGGGCGCGGTTGCATGACGCGAGTGTCTCGCTGCGGCTGAGCCGGAGGCAAGACCTAATCCAGGGTTCCTTCAACGGTTCCGCCGCCGCTTGTGGTTGGCGGCACTTTGATGCAGCGTCATTCTTTGGTGAGCGCGTCCGCCGCTGCTTGCTGGAATGTGCGACGCACTTCGCTCGCGTCGCTGTTCGGGAAATTCGATCGTTGGACCATCAGGAGGTAGGCAACTCCTCGAACCGGATCAACCCAGGCTTGTGTGCCCCAGGCGCCGCCATGCCCGTAGGTGCCGGGTGAAAGCATCGCGGCCACGCCCTCATGAGGCGTGCGCAGGATGCAACTGCCCAACCCCCACCCGTAGTTCTGGCCGCGGTTGCCGCCGGCGTTGTCCTGGAAAAAGCCGGTGGGCAGGTCTCCGGTTTGCGGTGTCGTGAGAAACTTCATGGCGGAGGCGCTGAGATAGCGGCGGCCACCGAGGCTCCCGCCGTTGAGGAGCATCTGGCAAAAGCGCGCATAGTCGAGCGCCGTCGAGTAGAGCCCTCCGTTGCCTTGGGGTGGCCGATCGCGCGGCCCAAACTCGGGACGAGGCGGCACCGGTTCAAGCGCGCCGGTGTCCTTGTTCTTCGCGTAGGCGGTAACCAGGTGCGCGCGGTGTTGGTCGGTCAGGTAAAAGGTGGTGCTAACCATGCCCAGCGGGTCGAACAGCCGCTTCTGGAGAAACGCATCAAAGCTCAGGCCACTCACCACTTCCACGATGCGCGCGGCTGCGTTGATCCCGCTTTGGGTATAGCGCCACTTTTCGCCGGGCTCGTATTGCATCGGGGCCGCCAGCCAAAGCGGGACCAGATCGGCCAGGGTCCGGGCCTTTTGCGCCTCCGCCGCCGGGGCTTCGCCCAGTCCGGAAGTGTGCGTCAGGATCTGTGTGATGGTGAGATGGGCCGGCTTGCCGGAAGGGGTTTTCAAATTGGCAAACTCAGGCAAAAATTTCTCAACCGGATCGGCCGCGCTCAGCTTGCCTTCGTCCTGGAGCATGAGAATGGCAACACCTGTGACCGGCTTGGTCATGGAGGCGATCCAGAAAAGTGTGTCGGGCCTCATCGGCTTTTTCGCAGCCAGTTCGGCGAAGCCCGTGCTTTCCAGGTGAAGGATCTTGTCCTTCGTGACCACGACCGTGACGGCGCCCGCGATTTCCTCTTTGGCGATCATCCTTTGCATGGCGTTGCCGACGCCCGGGAGTTTGGGCTCATCGGCGAAGGCTGAGATCGCGCACAACGCGGCAGATGGGGCTAGGTTGGTGAGGAGCCGGTAGGAGTTCATGGCCAACAGTTCAATCCGTCGGATTGAACGAAGCAAGAGTTTTGCGACCATGAGCTGGCCCAATTTCGGCAGGCGGCGGGTTTGGCCTACTGCAATTGCCATTCGATGGCCGTGACGGACAGCGGCGGCAAGGTGACCTGGTGGTCGGCTGCCGGCAGGCTGATAATGCGAATGCGCTCGGGCGTTTCCCAATGATTCATCGCATCCAGCTGATGCGCGTTGAGCGTGTCGCGCAACGTTTCGGCAGCGCTGATTCGAGCAGTGCCGTTGAAGCCCGCGAAATCAAAGGTCCAATCCACCGGCTGCATCAGGGAATTCACGGCGAAGACCGTGACGAAGCGTTTGTCTTCGGAACTGCAGGCCGTGACATCCGGACCAGCCCCAGGCTGATCGACCTGCAAGGGAACCGGCTTGGCGTGCCGGGCGAAGAGTTGCAGCGCATAGTAACCGGGGCGTTTGAGCAAACCGGAGGGCGACGTCTGAAGGAGGCCCCCGCAGAAGCTGTTGGCCATGCTGGAGCGACAGGCGATTTCGACTTGGTCCGCATGACGCAGCAAGAGATTCAGATAACGCGCATTGTGCAACGCGTTCCCCAACGTCATCTGGCGTCCCCGGCCCAGCCCCCAATCGCCCCCGCTCTCGTTCCACTCCGTGACGGCCACCTTGATGTGCCCACAACCAGGCGTGCCTTGAAGCAACTCCGCCATGCGACGGAAATCTCGCTCGCACCCTGCAAGATCCCTCGTGTAATGGTGCGGGCCCACGTAGGCAATGTCCCGGCCGTGCCGCTCGAGCAGTTTCGGCGACGGAAACGATGACAGGAGCAGCAGGTTTGGGTCGGCCCTTTTCATCAAGGCAACGAACGTGGCGAACTGGTCGAGATAATTGCGATCATCACCGTTGATTTCATTTCCGATCTGCCAGTAACGAACCCGGTAAGCCGCAGGATGCCCGTTGGCCGCGCGTTTGCCTCCCCAGCTGGTCTGTGGGTTGCCGTTGCAATACTCCACCAAATCGGCCGCGCTTTGCGGCCCGTCGGAAAAACTGAGGCAGATCAGCGGCTCGGTGCCGGTCAGTTCGCATAACTGGCAAAACTCATCGATGCCCACGTCGTTGGGATCCAGACGGCCCCAGTTCTTGTTGATGAACGGTCGCCGCCCATCCCGGTCGCCGATGCCATTTTTCCACCGATATTCACCAGGGTCGCAAACCGAGCCGCCCCAACGGATGAGAGTCGGTTGCAGTTCCCGGATCGCGGCCACCACATCGCGCCGCCAGCCTTTCAAGTTGTCGGCCGGCATCGCAGACACTTTGTCGACCCACAGGCGGCCTGCTCCCTCCACGCGCAATTCAAAGACAGCGCGATCCGTTTGGCCGGCCGCGGTCAATGCCACCGAGAATCTTCGCCACTGCAGCGCAGGGGCCGGGAGTTTCGCGCTGGCGAGGGTCATCCAGGCGCCATTGGGCAAAAGCGCTTTGAAGCTGACTGCTGCGCGGAGATGGGCGGAATCGGCGCGCATCCAGCCGGTGCAGAGATAGGTTGTGCCTCCTTTGACCGAGATGCCTGATTGAGTGAGGGCGGCGGGCTGGAGGCGGGTGGGTAAGAGCCTGGCCTGGCGTGTTCCGTTGAACGGTTCGTTTGCGTCGTAATTCCAGGTCGGATTAACGTCCCACGTCCGGTCGCAAAAGTTTGGCGAACCATCGTAATAAACCGGGTCGATTGTTCGCTGGACGCCTTCGAAGGAGCGGTCGTTCAACATCTCGGCCCAAAGGCCTGGCACCACATCGTCTAATAGCTCGATGAAGTTCCCGAACAAGCGCGGATTGATGCGCCCGCCATGCAGCGGTTGCGCACGGATCACCACGTGCGAGTGCGCCGCCTCCTCGAAACCCTGACAGGAAGCCGCCAAACTCACCATGAGAACACCCAGGGCAGAGGCTCTTTTGGCTCTTTTCATAGGGACATGCGTTGGTACCGAGGAAGCAGGCGCCAGGCAAGAGCAACCATACAAAGTCATTTTCAAGTTTCCGTCTTGCGGCGTAAGTAGATCTGGTGACGACACAGCAATGGGCCGAAGCATGAGAGACGCGCCTCGGGCGAAGGGGTTGTTGATTTCTCACGACACCGCGGGCATGGCGCTCGCGGGCCGGAGTAGGACGCCCGGGGTCCTGCCGGCGCCCCATCTGGCCGCCTGCCATCTGCGTGAGACCAGGCCAACCGAAGGCAAAGGCGGCGGGTGGCGAGGCGGTGGGAGGTTCCGGGCGACTTGGCGGCTGGGGGTCGACGCGGCCAATGGCGTCCTTGCATCCGTGGAGGAATTCGCGCAGCCTGGGGACATGGACTCCTGGTCTGATGCGAGGCTAATTTCGGCCATACGCTGGGATCCACCCGATGAAAGAGCGTTGGATACGCTGGTGGCACGCTATTGGAACTCTCTTTTCGCCCGGTGCCAGCTCCTGGTCCTGGATCACCAAAAGGCCAGTGATCTTGCACAGGAAACGTGGTGCCGCGTTCTGCGCGCGCGGCATGGGCTCAAGCCTGAGGGAAATTTCCCGGCTTACTTGATGACCATAGCCACCAATTTATGGCGCGACTCGAATCGTTCAGCCCGGCGGGCCGGGCCGATGGCCGAGCAATGGCTGATGTCGCTGGACGCGACGCGGCCAGGCGAGGATGGCGAGACGCTGGCGCTCGTGGACGTCTTGCCGGATTTCAATTCAATCCAGAAAGAGGAACAATCACGTCTTAAGTTGGACATTGACGCGGCCTTGGAACGGCTTTCGCCGCTGCTGCGGGATGTGCTCGTCGCACGCTATCTCGGGGGCGAATCGGCGGCGGAGATCGCCCGTCGCTACGGTCGCACCGAACAAACCGCCAGTGGCTGGGTGCGCCGGGCGCTCCGCCAAATGAAGGCTCATATTCAGGATTCCGCCGCTGGGATCCCCACCAATACGGCCGCACCATGAATACCGAAACTTCCATCGAACAGCTTTTGCGCTGGCGTCTGGCGCAAGCCGAAGCCGATGCCCCGCCCGCGCCGCGCGCCGCGCGTCTGCTCGCCTTGTCGCGGCCGTGGTGGGAGAGCTGGCCGGAACAGTTTCAATCGCTGGTCGAGCGTCTGGGCAAGATACAGATCGCTTTTGGGCACGCGATGGCGGAGCCGCAGCCGGCGCGAGTTGGCCATCCGGTTCCTGCGCTCCTGGTCCGGCCCGTCGAGACCGTGGAAACATCCGTCCGGGTGCTTTATCTCGATGTTCGTGATGGACGGTTGCGGTTCCGGTTTCAGAGCGAAAAACCGTTCGGGTCGGAGCAAAAGTCGCTGGATGTGACCTTCGTCTGCGAGAAGTCGCAAAGCCCGATTGCGACGGCCCAAGCGTCGTTGTCAGTGGACAACGAATATCGTCTTGATGCCGTGATCTCCGAACAACTCTCGCGCGCCTGGGAACAGCTGCGTGTGACGGATCGAATGCCGTTCCGTTTGATTCTTCGAACCGAATGAACAGCAGGTAGGCCGTCCTCTTCGGCAGAGAAGAGCCTCATGCACTTCGTCTGGTTTTGGACTTTCTGGCACTGGAGCAAGGAAGGCTTCCGGAGAGGTTCGTTGCTGCGCAAACCACTGCACGGCATCGGCAGCCATTGGGACGAATGGTTTAGCCACGAAGCTTCCGCCAGCGACCTCCAGGCCATTGAGGAGGCGGGAAAGACCGAGTCAACGCAACGAAAGTTCATCGCGTGGATGATCCGTTGTTGGGCACGGGAAAATGATTGGCCCACGCCGGACATGGTTTCACGCTTCGTCCTTGGCCAACTCGCCTCCGTGCCCCCGTTCGACAAATGGCAGGCCCTCGAGAGCTATCGAACGAGTTATGGTTTGACAGGAATTTCCGCGATCGTCCTGGAAGCGGAAAGCGCCGGCAACGCAGCGGATGTTCGCCCTGTCCAGGCGTTGCTCCTGCCGGCCGATGGCGCCTCCGAGATTGTTCCCGACGGCTTCCAGGCCGGCTCGAACGAGCTTGAAACCGTCCGGTGCGCCGCTCGAAGTTTGCTGCGCGGAAAGGGGCTTTTGATTTTCCTCGCGCTTTGGGCGGTTGGCGGGCATCGCCCCTACTCGCGCCGGCTTCGCCTCGGCTTGGGTCTGGCTTGGCTGGCCGTCATTGGATCGATTTTGTTTCTTGTGCTAGGACCGGAGCCGGGTGAATGGCTGATTCCCTGGAGCGCGACGATGCTGGCCTTGTGGAGCGGGTTGGTGCTGTTGGCGGTGACGGTGGCGGCCTGGCAGGGAGTGCGAGCTTGGCGCCAAGGGATCAGCTGGAGTCGGTTGCTTGAACGCAGCCAGGTGCGAATGCGCATGCCCGGTGGGTTGACGCTCCAAGGCGAGTCAGCCGGACTGCCTTTTTGTCTCAACACACTTCTCGCGCTGGGACGGGCGCCGCGTTCGACGCGTCCCTCTTGGTTGTGGCAGCGGGTTATTCACGGGCTGCGATCGGAGGCAGAGACGTGGGCAGCCACCGGAGTGGTCACCGCGGCTGGGTATCTCAAGCCGGTCGTGCTCGAAGCAAAACTTCGCGCCTGTCTGAATCACCCCGGCATCCAAGACGTTCTGACCCCGCATCAACGGGACGGCGGGCAACCGGCCGTTGAACGGATCGCTGACGCGATCGCATCCACGGCCGGGCTGGACGCGCCGATCACACCATTCGTCAGCGGGACGCGCTTCGGGTTCGCCGCGGAGAAACGCGCTTTGCGGAATCATGCCTGTCGCCATGTGGCGGCATCGTTGATGGCGTTCGGCAAGCTCGCGGACAAATGGCAGGTGGGGGCAAGTATTGTCGCACTGATCACGAGCATGATCATGGTTATGGCCTTGCCCGATTTGCGAAGCATCCTGCGGCCGCATCCGGCGCCCGTCGCCGTGGAGCCGGGCTCCCCGTCGCCTTATGATCTTTGGGTGAGTCTTGACACGGACCATCCGGAATACTTCAGCGCCGTCCTGGAATCGAGCTACTGGTCGAATCGCCGCGCGGAGGTCAGGCGATATGGCGGAGTCATACCCTCGGTGCGCGCGGAGATTCACCTGCATCGGTTGGTCGGGAGGGCCGCCGCCAATGATGAAAACGGCACCATTTGGATCGAACGCCGACGTCGCTTTCTGAACCGCGAGTATCTTCCTGGCGAACGTGTCGGTCGCTACTCCATCGCTTACCTAACCCATATTGGCCGTGAATAGCTCTTTCAACTTAAGCGCATTTCCCCGTATAGCAGGGAGGATGACCATGCCGGATTCCACGCCCCTGTTGCAGTTGCTCGCCGCCGTGACGCTGGCCGGCGCGTTCGTCGGTTGCGGCGGACGCGACGCCGTCAGAGTCCAACTGCACGCACGTCCTCCATCCACTCAGGGCGTGTTACACCTTGAAATCACCGCTCAGGTGGCCGGCCCGCAAGCAGGCCTGCATTATAAATGGTTTTCCGTCGCCGGCGGATGCAACCCGCAGGAGTCGGATAGTCCGGCCACGGTGTTCAAGTTCGCCGACGGCGCGACCCGCGACCGCGTTTCCGTCGAGGTCTGGGGCAACGGAAAAATCCTCGCTCAAAGCACCATCGATGTGAGGCTGGATGAATTGCAGGCGCAGCTGGCGGCGCAGGCCACGATCCCCGCTGATCTAAAAATCGAGATCGACAATATCCCGCCTTACGAACCCAGGGGCGGACCCGATACGCGCGCCGAGATTACAGGAAAAGTCAGCGGCACCCTCGCGCCCGGCTACAGCGTTGTCCTCTATGCCCGTGCCAGCGAAATCTGGTACATCCAGCCAACCGCGTACGCGTCGCACCTGATTCGTCCGGACAACACCTGGACGAGTTGGACCCATACCGGCTCGAGCTATGCCGCGCTGTTGGTGCGGCCGGGCTTTGAACCGGTGCCGAGATTGGATGTGCTGCCTAAAGTCGGCGGCTACGTCGTCGCGCGCGCCCTTGTCGAAGGGGTGCGAAAGTAGCCGCGAGCCCCCCTGGTCCGGTGCAAGATGGAATGCCATCGCGGAACTTTGCGGTGTTCGCGCTTGATCCTTTCAGTTTCTGCGTGCGCGACGTATGAAGCGGCAGAAATCTGCCTATGAACACCATCACCACTCAAGACGGCACAACGATCTACTCCCGGGTTAACCGGAGCCGGCGTTGGTCAGAGTCTCTACGGCCACCACGTGAGCTTCCGTCGGATAATTCTTCTCTTGCCAGGCGTCAAAGCCTCCCAGCAATGGGCGCACGCGCAGGATTCCTTTGCGATGAAGCAATAAGGCCATGCGCGCGCTGCTCACCTCGTTTGGGCAGGAACAATACAGAATGATGTCGCGGTCACGTGGAATCTCGTGCTGGCGCAACTCCACTTCCTCCATTGTCATATGGCGGGCGCCTCGAATCCGTGACGGGTTTTGTTCCAATTCGCTATGGGGGCGCAGGTCCAGAATGACGAGGTTCTCTCCAGCCTCCAGCTTCTGATGCAGTTCATCCACCGTGATGCGCGCCATTCGTAGCTCGTTGAAAAGCCGCCGCCGCTGGTAATACTTGTATCCGAGGTAAAGCGCAACCAGCGCGGCCACGACCACGAGCGCGCTGCCGCCCAGGCTGGCGAGCGCCGCGATGACCTGCTCCAGTTGGTGGCTGAATAGGACGCCGATCAAAAGGAAGCACCCCGCGTAAAGGAACGAACTTAACCCGTCGAAGAAAAAAAATCGAACGACTCCTACGCCCGAACTGCCCGCCAGGGGCGGCGCCAGGGTGCTCAAGCCGGGAATGAATTTCGCCACCACAATCCCCCTCATGCCATAGCGCGTGAAAACATCCTGGGTCCGGCGCACACACGAATCCGGTTCCAACGAGATCCGGCATAGCAAAGTCAGCGCGCGGTGACCCACATACCGCCCCAGGTAAAACCAAATCAAATCGGCCAGGACCGAGCCGAAACCGGCCGCGGCCAATGCACCAGCCCAATGGAGCTTGCCGCCGGCAGCCAAAGCCCCCGCCGCCACCAACCACGGCGCCGCCGGCAGGGGAATTCCCATTTGTTCGATAAATACCGCCGCGAACAAAACGGTCGGACCATGCCGCACCAAAAATCCGAGTGTCTCAGTCATACTCGTGCCAGCAAGCGCCGAAAAGAACCAGCGCAGCCGTCGTGACAATAATCATTAGTGTCATGATGTCCATAATCTCCCTGCTGATTACGTCTCCCCAACGTGGGTTGAAAATGCCCGGTCCCTTGCACGGCTTGGTGACGGGCGGCCTACTTGGTGTGCGTGGGATCTGATTTTGCCTTCTGCAGCACTTCCGCCAACGTCACGGCTTTGCCGTCACGACGTTTGCTTTCATCAGCTGCCTCCATGAAAGCGAACAATTCGATGGTTTCCGCCGTGGGCACGGGCGAGCGGCGCGTTTGAAAGAATTTCACGATCTCAACGACCAGCGGCCCATAGCCATCAAAGGCGCCAACGGGCGCCTCGCCTTTCTCGCCCCGGGCCATCCCACTGTAAGCCTTGCTCTCACGGAAGATGCCGGTGCGCCCGCCTTGCCATTGGCCGGCGACCTCGATGAGGCCCTCGGAGGTGGTGCGGCGTTCGACCCGTTCACAACCGGTGCCCATAACGGTAAAGAGCGACTCGCATCCGTGAACGCCATACCAATAGAGATCCGGATGATGCGGCTCCAGATGCGCCGGACTGGTGGTCTCGGCCCTTTGCACGCGACCAAGGCTGCCGGCCCGAACGGCCTGGGTGCCCTTCGCAAATCGAAGCGATGACGACGTGAACAACGGGACCTGCGCCGCTTCCGCGAGGCGAAGGATTTCCAGCGCATCCCGCAGCGTGCCGCCCAACGGCTTGTCAATGTAGAGTGGTTTCCCGGCCGCGATCACGAGTTTGGCTTGGGCCAGATGCGGCCGGCCATCCACGCTCTCGATCAGTACTCCATCCACCTCCGCACAGACCTGCTCGATGGTGTCATGGATTTTCACTCCGTATTTGTCGCGCAGCTCCGCCGTGTATTCCTCCACCCGCCCGATGCTCGAAGGAATGTCCGGGCTGCCACCTTTGAAGGCTGCCACGACCTTGGCTCCCGCAACATGATCCTTGGCGGCTGGGTTGTTCAGCAGTTCGGTGAATGCGGGGGCGTGCGAGGTGTCCAGTCCAATCAGGCCCAGCCGAATCTCGGCGGCCGGGGAACTGGCGGAAAGGGCGGCGGTTAACATGGCGGGCATCAGGTTTTTCATGGGTTGATTCAATTTGTGATCGGCTGGGATTGGCGCAGGTAGGCAAACAGATCGCGAATCTCGGCATCGCAGAGGCCATCCAGTAGACCCTCGGGCATTAAGCACGGGCTTGATCAAGCTTCGGCTCTCGCGACCTGATCAAACAAGAAATGATGTTGCGCGCGGACCGGCCGCGTGCCAAAAGCACGTGCACCGGGTTCACTCATTCAACTTGATGGTGCATTGCAATCATCTATTTCTCTCATTTCTCTCCATTCACCTGCAGTTATGCAACATCCTTTGCGCGGAACAATCCTTCTTTTGATGGGGATGGCTGGCCTCGCCCCTGGACAGGACCAACTCCCTTACACCAGCTGTACGAATTTCGAGCAGGTCCTCGCGACGCGCCAGACGCGCTATCCGGCTTTGATTCGTGTTTCGGATCCGGGCACCGCCGCGCGCCGGATGTATACCGGGTTTTTCTTTTATCAAGTTCTTCAGTTCGACCCGACCGGACGCTACCTGCTCGGACTGAGAGTCTATTGTCAAAGTCGGGATGTTAAGCCGGACGACCGTGGTGACGTTGGCTACATCGATCTCGAGGCTGGATTTAAATGGACCAAAATCGGCGAAACCACCGCCTGGAATTGGCAGCAAGGCAACCGCCTTCAATGGCGTCCAGATTCGGAAGAGATCATCTGGAACGACCGCTCCGACGACGGCAAGAAATTCGTCTGCCGCACCTACCATTTTCGCACTGGCCAAAGGCGGACGCTGCCGCGGCCGATTTACGATCTGTCGCCGGATGGCGCCACCGCGCTCACCCACGATTTCGAGCGCATGAACCTTTTCAAAGGCACCGAATATGTGGGGATCGAGGACGTTTACGAGCGCGAGTTTGCTCCGAGCGCAACGGGCATCTGGAAGATGGATATGGAGAGTGGGAAAGCCGAGCTAATCATCTCCTTGGAGAAGATGGCCACCATCGCCTACCCGAAAGGCCATCCCGCGTCAGGCCACCTTTATTTCTTCCGCGAAGGCTGGAACCCGTCTGGCACCCGCTTTGTCGCCTTTATCAAGGACCCAGCCAACAAGCTCTTCCAGGCCTACTCGATGACGCCCCAGGGCACCGATGTCCGCTATCTCTACTACAACCCGAGCCATCACGCATGGCTCGATGATCGTCACATCATGGATTATGGGCGGCATACGCCACCCGACAGCAAAACCGCGCTGGGTGGCTATTTCCTGTTCCGTGACGACGGGACCGGCGCAGCCAAGGAGCTGCTTTGGCCTTCCCAGTTTGATGGCCATGACAGTCTGCTTCCCGGTCCGGGCAGCGACTGGATTATTTCCGACACCTATGTCATCGCCGGCTACCAATATCTCTTTCTCTATCATCGCCCAACGAAACTATTCATTCCTCTGGCCAGGTTGAAATCGACGGCGGAGGACGCCCCCAATTTCACGGGCGAATACCGCGTCGATTTGCATCCGCGCTTTAGCCGGGACGGGAGAAAAGTCTGCATTGATGCCACTCATGAAAGTCTGGGACGCCAAATGTACGTGATGGACATCGGCTCCATACTGGATCATCCGCCTACCCGGTAGCCCGAGTCCACCGGTCTCTCTTCGCGCTGGGCCGGCTTACTGAATTCGTCAATCAATGTGGCGTTAGCGGCCACATGGGCGAACTTCACCGCATCCAACGGACTCCTGACCACGCCCGTTTCCAACACGGCAAAGAACCGAACTTCCCGGCGTCTTCTGACACCCACCCAGGCGTAGCACCTTTGGGCACGCGCATGGCCGTTCACCTTGAAGATCGCCACCTTACCTTCCCAAAGAATCCGGCCCAGGAAAACCTCCCTCACTCGGACTGTTTCCAGATACTCCGCCGAGCAACAGTGGAGCTCGACAATGACACGCTGCAGCAACGCACTGCGCGCGTCCTGCCAGGCGTCGCCACCTGCCAGCTCATTCCCAGGCCACATGACGAATTATGAGGGAGCGAACATTCGCCACCAGCGTTGATTGGCAATTGGGATTCGCGACCGCGAATCACGAAACGAAGCCGCTCATTTCTTTAGGCTGGTGTGCAGACCGCGCAGGTGCTGGGCGGGGTGCTCCGGCACCTGCTGCGGTTGGGTTGGCTAGGCCGCGAGCGGGCGGGAAGGATAAAATGCATTTGGGCGTATGTCTTTAAACGTATAGACGGCCATTTCCGGCTCTTCTCGGATCGAAGCCTGCAGGCTTTAGCTGCTTGCGTGCCAACTGGTTTTCTAAGCACTGGCTGACGGCGGGTTGCAGGGTGCAATGATTTTATGCACGGCGAGTGCAAAGTGCACTAACCAAGACCGATCGCACCTTCTACAGGCGCGTTACCAGTGAAGTGGTTTACGCGATCGTCGCAGGTCTGCAGGCAGCGCGTTCATGGTTTCAGCTGGTCGGCGGACAGGTCGTAGGCCACGCCCGGGGCCCGGGCAGCCTGGGGACTCGGTTGGGCTCCGGCGTCGGCGGCCACCTCCTGCAAACCGGATTGAAGCAACAAAGCGTTTTCCAGCACGGACTCGGCCAGCTTCTTTTGTTCTGCTTCCAAGCCGCCTTCCAGTAAGCGGCGGGTAGATTGAAGGACATCCTCGACCGGTTGCCGGATTTGACGGCGAAGGTTGTTGACCATGACGCTGCCGACGCGGGCGGAGTCGACCGAAGCGTAGCGGGACTGGACGCTTTCGGCTTGGAGCTGTTGTTTTTCGAACTCGTGCATTTGCATTTCGGATTGCAACTTGGTCAGTTCGAGGCCAGCGGTCTGGGATTGTTCCTGGAAAGCGCGTTGGGCGGCGGCCAAGGCTTCTTCGGCGCGCTGCCGTTCAGTGATCTCTTTCTGGACTCTAACCTCCGACTCATTGAGGGAGGCCTGGCTGGCTTGCAACCGCGTGTTAAGTTCTTCCTGCATCCGGCGGAAGCCGGTTTTGGCCTGTTCGAAGGAAGCCAGACAATTGCGCAGATGCGCCTGCAGATCGCCCGTGGTGCGCAGTTGTTCCTCAGCCAACTGGCGGCCGGCGGTTTCCTTCTGCAATTCGGACTGGACGCGGTTGGCGGTGTCCTCGCGCTCGAGGAGTTGTTGTTCGAGGTGCGTGATTCGCTCTTGAGTGCTGCTTTCCGATTCGAGGTGTTGTTTGAGGTTCTGGTGCAACTCCTGCAACTGAGCCGTCAGCGCAGTGGAACGTTGTTCGACCCGCCGGCGTTCCCCGCGTTCCTTCTCCAACGCGGCCGTCACGCGAGCCAGCGACGCGACGGTCTCGCGCACGCGGCGTTCCATCACAGAAAGCTCGGCGGTTTGGGCTGCTTCGGTCTCACGCAGGCGGCATAATTCCTGGCGAACCTCTTCGGACTGGGCCGCCGAGCCGGCGGACGCGGCTGCAGGCGCAGGTTGCGCAGCCTGGTGGGCGAGGGCGGCCTGGGCACGTCCCAATTCCGCGGCGCTTTCGCGCAGGCGCTGTTCGAGTTCCTCAATCTTCCGGTTGGTTTCCTGATCGGAATCGCGTTTGGCGGATTGCTTGGCGCTAAGCTCGTCGTGCTTGGCGCGGAGTTTCTCCAGCTCGCTCTTGAGACGCTCGGTCTGCGCGCTCTGAGTCTGGCCGGCACTTTCCGCTTTGCGGGCGCCGGTTTGGGCTGCGGTGAGCTCGGCGCGCAGCGTGGACTCCACGTGGGCCCGCTCGGCCGCGGCCTTTTCCAATTGCTCTTTGACGCCGGCGAGGGAACGGGTGGCGTCACTCAACTCTTTCTCGAGTTGCCGGACGCGGCGCTTGGCCTTGATCCCGGTCTGATGTTCAGCGCCGAATTTCTCGTAGATCTCGTGGCGTTCCTGGCGGTAGTTGGCCAGTTCCTGTTCATAACGGGTCGACTGCTCATTGGCTTGCTTGAGGTTTGCTTCCAGCTTTTGGGCGGCCGCGCGCGCGGCGCTGAGTTGGGTGCGCAGCTCCGAATCGGCGCCGCTGCGTTTTTGATTGAGTTCCTTCAGGCTGGTCTTGGCCTTCTCAAGATCGCCCAGGGTTTGGCGCTGGACTTGTTCGGCGGTGGCCGCGGCTTTCTTGGCCTCAGCCAGTTGCTGCTGCAGGCGGTCCTGTTGCTGCCGAAGTTCGGCGATTTCTTTCTGCGATTTCTGGACGTGTTTGGCCTCCTCCTTCTGCAGTTGCTTGGCGAAATCGCGCAGGCGTTCCTGAAATTCGCGGTGATGGACGGCTTCCTCTCGGCGCGCGGCTTCCGCCTGTTCGGCGGCGGCGCGGGCGGCCTGCAATTGCTCCTGGAGCTGGGCTTCCAGGGAGGCTTGATTGGCAGTTTGTTGGTCTCGCTCGGCCTTGAGGCGTCGCAGCTCGGTGGCACTTTCCGACAAACGGCTCTCGAGTTCTCCGCTCCGTTGTTTGAACACCTCGGCTGCTTCCCGTTCTGAGGTCAGGTTGCTGCTCAAGTCCTGGTGCTCATATTGGAGGGTGGTGAGTTCTCCTTCCAATTGCTGGCAGCGGCCGGTCTGGTCCTGCAGCGCGGCCTGGAGCTGGGCGGTGGTGGCGGTGGTGGTCTGCAGTTGCGCTTGCAGGTCCGAAATCATCTGCGCCTGGTCACCGGTGAGCTTGTCCAGATCTGCCTTCACCCGGTCCAGTTCGGCCGCGTTGGTGGACAGCTGGCCTTCCAACTCCGCGCTGCGGCGTTTGGACTCATTGCCGGTCCATTGCTCCGCCGCCAGTTTGCTGCAGAGCGCGTCGCGGACCTGCCGGAGGCTGGCGAGTTCGATCTCGAAGGCGTCGTGCCGCCCGGTCGCTTGCAGCTGCCCTTTGATGCGTTCCAGCTCGGCTGCATTGTCGCGCAACCGGCTTTCCAACTCGTCCACACGCTGCCGGGACTCGGCCGCAGCGCGTTGTTCGGTCGACAACCTGGCGCTCAGATCATCTCGCTGCTGGCGCAGGTCGCCTAGTTCTCCCTCAAGCCGCCGGCTGTGTTCTTCGGCTTGGGCGCAGGCGTCCTGCAGCTTTTTGGCCAATGTCTCGGCCATCGCCAGCTGGACTCGCAACTCGGCTTCAGACTGTTGCCGTTCCGAGTGCTGTTTATCGCGCTCGTTCTGGGCGAGCGCCAGGGTGGCGACATTTTCGGCGAGCCGATTTTCGAGTTCATCAGCACGCTGCTGGGCGTTGGCGGCCGCCTGTTGCTCTGCCGTCAGCGTGCCCTGCAACTCGTCGCGTTGCCGGCGAAGCTGCAGCATTTCCTCTTCGAATCGTTTGCTTCGATCCTTCTGTTCAGTGCGCAGGGTGTCGCCGAAGAGCCGGAGCCGCGCTTCGAAGGCTTGGTTGCGCTCGGTTTCCGCCCGGAGACTGGTTTCGGCCCGTTCCACCGCGGCCTTGGCCTCGTTCAATTGGAGCTGTAAATCGGATTCCTGCGCATGCAGTTTGGCGGTCAACTTCCCGCCTTCGGCTTGCTTTTGCTCGGCCGTGGCGCGGGCGGCTTGCAAGTCGCCGGCGGCTGCTTGCAATTCCTTTTCCAACTCCACGCTGCGCTGGCGCAGGGCGGTGACCGCTTCTTCTTGAGTGCCGAGCTTGAGCTGGAGTTCGTCGCGATCCTGGCGCACGGCGGCTAATTCGTCTTCAACTCGGCGGGCTTGGGCCACTTGTTCTTGCAAGGCGGAGGCAGCCATTCTGGCGGAGTCGTTGGCTTCGGCCAGTTGTTGGCCCAGGCCGTCGGCCGTCTTCCGCAAGTCCACTGAGCCGTAGTTCTGCTCGGCCAGTTGTTGTTCTAATCTGGCTTTGACGACGGTTAGATCCTGCAACTGTTGTTGCATGCTCAGGCGTTGCGCACGCTCCTGATTCAACACTTCGCGGACCAGATTGAGCTCGTGCCACGCGGCTTCCGCCGCACGCCCGGCCGACTCCGCCTGAGTTGGAGACGCCTCGGCCGGCAAACCGGGCGTCGGCCCGGGCGGTTCGACTCGCTCTGGCGTAGACTCGAACGCGAGGCCCGCTCCCACTGCAATGGCGGCGTCAGGCGAGGCTGCTCCCACGGATTGCAGGGCGCGAAATACTGCGGTCCAACAAAAACGGCCTCCCTGATCCTTCTTGATGTGGGCGGTGTCCGAACTCCAAGTTAACGTGGTCACTGACGCCGGGAACTGAGTGCCATCTTTGCGGCGCGCATTGACATGGACAACGCCGCTTCCTTGATTCCGACCAGCCTGGGGTTGTTCTTGGAGAAATCTGGCGACCAGTTGATCGGTTCCTTCCTGCAGCAAAACCCGCAAACTCTGCCCAGCCAATTCCCCACTGGCCCAACCGAACATGAGGCTGCACGCGTCGTCCGCGGAAATGATCTGATTCGTCTCGTCCAACGTGACCACGGCCGTGCCCGGTCGCTGTTCCGGGATTTCGGCATCTTGGGCAGTAAAGGCTTGGGAGCCCGGCAAGGGTGGTGGTTCAGATGGAGCCGCGGCCGCGCCGGCCAAGGCGACCGGCGTCGGGTTCGGTTCGACCGGCGGAATGGGCGGAGCAGGCGTGGCCGATGCGTTGGCCGTTTTGCCGAGGCCAAATGATTTTAGTACGCGCTTCATAAGATTGTAAGAAGGAAGGGTGGGGGGATTCTCTGCTGCCGGCTCAGGGGCTTGGACAGAAACGGCTGGGCCGGGACCGCTAGACGCCGCCGCTTCGTGAGTTGGCTCGGAACGCAACGTGGCAGCCACCTCGGCGATAATGACGTCAACCGGCGTTGCGCCTCGGTCAAAAACCTTGGTGGCGCCCGCTTTGAGCGCCCGCCCACTCCATGCATCCATGCGGGCTGCGCTCGTGCACACAAAAATCGGCCGGTTACCAAACTGGGTGTACTTGCGGATTTCCTTGATCACTTCTACCCCCCCGACTTGGGGAAGCAGCAGATCCATAAAAATGGCGTCGGGACAACTGCGGCGGACCTTATCAACGGCCAGAGCTCCATTCACGGCCACGTCGACGTCCAGACCTGCTTGGCGAAATTTCTGCAACAGGGTCAATCGCGTTGCCGAGTCGTCTTCCACCAGCAGCAGGCGCTGCTTCCGGGGCTCGGGAGGCAACTCGCCCGTCTCCGTGTGACGGTCTTCCGGCCCCGCTGGGTTTGGCCCTGGTGGCGTTGGTGGGACAGAACGATCCATGCTAGGCTTCTTCGTCGGGCTTAAGGTGGGTTACCATGATTGGTGTCGTGTCGTGATCAGGACTGAAGAAATACCAGGACTCCTCCGCGCATCTCGCGGGCCACTATTTTGAGGTTGGGATAAGCGATGGTGAGTTCGGTAAGGCGCATCTCCGCAAACTCCGCGAGACGGAATGCCAACAGGACTTGGCGGCCGATTGCCTCTGCGTGCGCAGGCGAAAACGTCAGGGGCAGCGTGCAGGTCATGATCGCTCCATTGCGGTTGAGCGTGAAACTCCCAGACGGTACCTGGCGGAGGACCGGTTTGCTGGGCTTGATGAAGAATTGGGTGATGAAGGACATAGCAAGCCCCAATGGCTCTCGTTATGTCTCCAGCCATACCACATTGATGTTAGCCTTCCGCATAAATGTCTCGACGCCCTCTCAACTCCCCGCCCTGGCCCCTTTGGCCAGGTGGCGGTGAGCCGACACCCCCCAGTAAGTCATCGGTTTGGAACGCCCCTAGCATAAGCACTTTTTCCTACGCTCTTTGCGCTCCGCGGCCTAAGATGTGAGAACCCCAGTCATGGGTTCGGCCGACGATTTTTTGTCACCGAATGGACGGTTTTGGGGACAGGTCAGGCAGTATGATGACTCACAGAATTGCGACCGGATCGGAGCACAGCGATACCGAACTCGTTTCGCGCAGTCTGGCCGGCGATCGCGAGGCTTTTGGCCGGATCGTGTCGCGGTATCAGACGTTGATCTGCTCGCTGGCGTATAGCCGGATTGGCAATCTGGGCCAGAGCGAGGATGTTGCGCAGGAGACGTTTATTACGGCATGGAAACATCTTCGGCTCTTGCGCGAGCCCGCCAAGTTGCGCGCCTGGCTTTGCGGCATTGTTCGAAACCGGGTTCACAAACACTTGCAACGGGAAGGACGCGAACCGGCGCACCAGGCTGAGGCTCTGGACGCGGTGCCTGACTCCCTCACCAGCGATGTGCTGCCCTCCGAGGCGGCCGCGCAGCGGGAGGAAGAATCGATTCTCTGGCGTTCGTTGCAGCGAATCCCGGAAATTTATCGGGAACCGCTTATTTTGTTCTACCGCGAGCAGCGGTCCATCGAAGCGGTAGCGGGGGAATTGGAGTTGTCTGAAGACGCGGTCAAGCAACGGCTCGTGCGTGGGCGCAGGCTCTTGCACGAAGAAGTGTTGGCGTTCGTCGAAGGCGCGCTGGAACGGACCAATCCCGGCAAGCCGTTTACCCTTGCGGTCCTCGCCACGTTGCCGCTTCTGACCACTTCGGCGAAGGCCGCCACGGTGGGCGCCGCGGCGGTCAAAGGCGTGACGATGGCAAAAGGCGCGGCGCTGGTTGGTTTGTTTAATGCCATCATTGGTCCTGTGCTTGGCTTCCTCGGGCCATGGCTGCAATACAGGGCTTTTCTGGCCGCGGCGCAGACCGAGCACCAGCGCTGCACGATTCGCAATTATTATCGCCGGCTGCTGGTCATCATGCTGGGGTTTTGCGTCCTTCTGGTGGCGCTGATCATTTTCGGCGGCAGACTCGTGCGCACGCACCCGCCGCTCTTTGCCGGTGCGTTGATCGCGTTGGTCACAGGTTACATTATCGCGGCGGCCTGGATGGGCGCATGGGCAAACCGGATGTTCCGGGAATTTCACAGGGAACACACTGCGCCGGGTCAAGACCACGTGACTAATCGGGGTTGGGAATATCGTTCCAAACTGGAATGGCTTGGTTTACCGCTTGTCCACTTCCGTTTTAGCCCTGCGGCTTCGCCCTCTGGACGGGGACCGGTCAAGGCGTGGATTGCTGCGGGTGACTCGGCCTTTGGTCTGCTCTTCGCGTTTGGTGGTTTGGCCATCGCCCCTTTCAGCGTCGGTGGAATCGCCATTGGCCTGATGCCTTGGGGCGGCGCGGCTGTCGGGTTGTTCGCGCTCGGCGGATTTGCTTTTGGCGGCTGGGTGTTTGGTGGATTCGCCGTGGGTTGGCAGGCTTTTGGCGGTTGCGCGCTGGCGTGGAATGCGGCCATGGGCGGCTTGGCCATTGCCCGCGAGGTTGCGCTTGGGGGCGTCGCTCACGCCGCCCACGTCAAAGGCCAATTCGCGTCCGAGTTCATGAAAGCCAGTCCTTTCTTCAGCCGAATGGAAACGCTCTCGCACTATGTTGGTTGGCTGAACCTTCTTTGGCTGATTCCGTTGGTCTCGTGGCGGCGCATCCTGGCCAGGCAGGCTGGGATGAAGCCGGGCCAGTTGCCTCCGATTCCAAATGCCCTGGACAGGACACGGCACGAGGACGGCGAGGATCGGTCGGATCATGAGGCGCCCAAGTGAGACTGTCTAACCCCATGAACAGACCCTCACTCGGCCCCGCAGTCGCGGGGCCACCCTCTCCCGTCCGATGCATCCGATGGGAGGGGCTGGGAGCCTGCCCCGAGCTTGCCGAGGGGGTGAGGGTTCTTTTGCGTGTAAGTTCATCGCCCCAATGCGCATGCATAGCAGATGGAAGCTACCCATGCGCAGCCTGAACCAACGCCCGCATTCAGTCACGGCGATCGGCTGTCTCTTCATGGTCGCCGGCTTGGTCGGACTCGCTTACCACGCTACGCAGTTCAAGACCCTGAATCCCTTTCAGTACGATATAGCCTTGGTTTGCCTCGTCCGGTTACTCGCCATTCTCGGTGGAATCTTCGTGCTTTTAGGAAGAAATTGGGCGCGCTTGCTGTTGCTCGTTTGGCTCGCGTATCACGTCATTCTGAGCGCGTTTCATTCGGCGTCCGCGTTGATCACGCACAGTGTCCTCCTCGCGGTCGTGGCCTATTTTCTCTTTCGCCCACCGGCTTCCGCCTATTTTCGGCCTGCGCTGCCTTGATCATGGATGAACCCTCACCCCCAGCCCCTCTCCCACTCGCCTCGGCGAAGCCTCCGGCGTAGCCAGGGTCGGATGGGAGAGGGTGGCCGCAGGCCGGGTGAGGGTCAGGTTCATGGGTAGCTCTGCACGTCATGTGGCCTTGTTAAAGGATGACCAAGTCATCGCGATGAACCACTTCGGACCGGTCCAGCTTGCCGACGCGGATTTCGCACGCCGGGAAGCGGGCAATGCCGCGGGCAAATTCGTTGCCGTGCAGGTCGCAAACGCGCACCACCTCTCCCGCGTCGAAGTCCCCTTCGCAATCCCGAACGCCCGGGCGCAACAAGCTTTTGCCACCTTCGCGCAGGGCTTGTTTGGCTCCTTCGTCTACGCGCAACGTGCCGCGCGGATGATGGAAGAACGCGATCCAACGTTTGCGTCCCTTCAAGCGCTGGGCATGCGGCACAAACAAAGTTCCTTCGTCTTCGCCTTGCACGATGCGGCGCAGGGCATTTTTGTGCAGGCCGGAGGCAATGACCAACGGGATGCCCGCGCGCACGACGATCTTGGCGGCCTGAATCTTGGTGGCCATTCCGCCGACGGCCGTGGCGCTGCGGGTGCCGCCCACCATGCCCTCCAAAGCACCGTCGATCGCTTCCACCACCGATAAGACACGGGCTTTTTCGCCGCCGAAATTTTCGATCACCCCTTCGACGGTGGTCAGAATCACCAGCAGATCAGCCGGCAAAAGCGCCGCCACCAGCGCCGACAGCCGGTCATTGTCTCCGAACTTCAACTCGGTTACGGAGACCGTATCATTTTCGTTAATCACGGGGACCACACCCCGGCGCAGCAGGGTGAGCAGCGTGTTGCGGGCGTTTAAGTGGCGCTCGTGATCTTCGAGGTCCGAATGGGTGAGCAATACCTGGCCGACGTGCAGTCCATAGCGGGCGAACAAGGTTTCGTAGGTGGCCATGAGGCGGGATTGCCCTACGGCGGCGCAAGCTTGCAAGGCGTCCAGCTTGGCGGGGCGCTGCTCGTAACCCAGCACACCCATCCCGGCACCGACCGCGCCGGAAGTGACCAATACCACCTCCCGGCCAGCTTGCCGTTGTCCGGCGACTTGCGCCACCAGTTGGCGGATTTGGGCGAGATCAGGCTGCTTTCGGGTGTCGGTCAGGACGCCGGTCCCCAATTTCACCACCAGACGGCGGATATTCTGAAGGCAGTCGTTGCGCACGCACGTTGGTAGCAAACACGCCCGCGAGTGTCGATGCTGCCGGTGCGCCGGGCCGACTCTGGGGCTTGTCAAGGAGCGGCGCGAACAGTGGGATTCTCGTACCAAACCACGCCCAGGTTCTCCGTCTCTTCGGTGGTTAGAACGTCCAGATCGCCGTCGCCGTCGATGTCGAGGGTCTCGATCAGATCGAACTTTGTGCCGGCCGGGCCGCTCAAATCGTAGGGACGCCACCCGTTTTCTTCCCGACGCAGCCAGATGACGCCGCGCAGCGGTCCAGTGGCGCCTTCGCATGAGAAAGCCAGATCCATTCGGCCGTCGCGATCGAAGTCAGCCATCTTTACCCCCTTGGCATGGCCGCAGTTTGTTTCCAGATGAATCCAATCTTCGGCCCAATCGTTTTTGTCGCGGCGTCGCAGCAAGAGGATCTCGGCGGGCTTGACGGCCGCCGCAATGGTCAACGACCCGTCGCCGGCAAGATCGCCGACGTCGAGGAACATCACCTCCAGGCCGCGCGCTCCGAGCCAATGTTCCGGCCAGGGCTCATGCCGCGCGACGGCGGCGGGCCCCGGGTTTTCGAGCCAACCAACGCCTGACGCAGGGCCTTTGCGGTCGCTGAAGAGGATGTCCTTGTCGCCGTCGCCGTCCAGGTCGAGCGCGCGCAGGGACATGACCCAGCCGGCCGGCCGCAGCAAATGCCATTTCCAGGCTGGAAGATCGCGCGCGTCGGCTGGTCCCTGCAGCCAGCCGATCGCTCCGTGGTCGCCCTTGGAGCCGGTCACCACGTCTGGGCCATGCTGACCATCCAATTGAAGCGGGAGCAGAAACATCCACATCTGTTGGTCGCGAGTGGCCGGGATGGGATGGGTTTCCCAGCCGGACTCCTGCCGCGGATTCAGTTCGGGAGACGCCCAGTGCACGTAGATGGTGCGTTCGTTGCCTTGGGTGGCGCTCAACGCATCCAGGTGACCGTCTCCGTCCAAGTCGACCAAGACCGCGTCTTCCGGTGAGCGCACCGAGCCCAAGACGGCCCGCGGCCAGGGCTCGCGGCATTGGCTGTCGCCCGGATGAAAATAAAGCCGGACTTCCCCGCCTTCTTCCCAGCCGGTGATGATATCGGGCCGACCGTCTCCATCGACATCAGCGAGCTTGACGCCGTCCGCGCCCACCGATGTGTTGTCGATGACGTGCCGCACCCACGGTTGACCGGCGAGTGCGTTGTCTCCGAGCACGCGGTTCCAGGAGTTGGTGGCGCGTTTCGGGACGGGTGCGGCCGGCACCAACGAGGGCGTGGCCGGGTTGTTGGTGCGCGGTTTTCGTCCGGCGGCGTCGAAGTAAGACTGGCGCCGGCCTGGGCGCCCTGGACGGGCTCGGACGGTGGCCTCTTGCGCGGCGGTGAACTGGGCGCGAATGGCCAGCGCCAACCCTTGGCCGAAGGCGCGGGCCGAGTCGGGCGTTACTTCCTGTGTCCCCACGGCAGCATAAGGCAGCTGAACGGCGGCGATGAGTTCGATGCCTTGCAAGGTTTGGGCCCAATGCATGAAGCTCGGCTGGGACTCGTCGGCGTTGGTTTGGTTCGAGCGATATCCGAAGGGCAGGTTATCCGACGCGTGATAGATCAAGGATCCCTGGCGTTGCTGTTCTTGTTCGAGCGCCTGGCTGAACCGATCGAAATTGGTGGCGAATGGCGAACCGGGGCTCGGGATGAGGCGGATTTTGTCCTCATGCAGACCTGGGCATTGGAAGTCGAGGGCGATTCGCACGGGCAGACCGATCCGTGGATCAAATCGCGCGCGCAACGCGAGCACGGACGTGTAATGGCTTTCGTCGCCGTAATCAAACCACGGGTCCTGGGCAACAGGGCGATGACCTGGATCGCCCGCTTCCACGCCGTCCTTGTCGATAAACGGGGCCACGCAGACTTCAGCATTTTCGCTGAACCACGGACCTGCCCCGGCCGGGTTGAGCACTTCCTGGAGCAAGCCTTCGGCGACGAAGTTGGCCATGGTCTCGTCGGCGTGATGCCGGCAAGTGATGAGGATACGATGCGGCGCTTGACCATCAAGACGGCCGGCTCGCAACCATTCTGCGACGTGGCCTTCGGGGGTATGCCCCAGGCTCCCGACTTTCAAGGCCGCGTTGGTGGCATAATGGGATAGAAACCGTTCCAGGTCCTGCTCCACATAAGGGATGGCCACACCAAATCGAATTTCGTGGTCCGTTTGCCCAAACGTATAGCGAAAGGTTTCGCCCAGGCAAACGTTGGTGCCAAGCCAGGCCCAGCTTTGGCCAGCATCACAACTCACCGCCGGTCCGCGTATGCCGAAGACAGGCCCGGCCGTGAAACGGAACTCGAGGGTTCGCGCCGCCGCTCCGGACACGGCAAACAACCAGTAAACGCTCGAGGAAGAAGAAGTCCGCCAATCCTGGCGCAAGAACACGGAATCTCCCTCGATCCGTTCGACGAGGATGTTGCCGCCGGGAACGTTTGCGTGAACCGAGAAGTCGACGGGTTGCGCCTGCATGGACCGAGCCGCCAGGACAAGTCCGAGCGCGCGCATCAAAACGGGAGAAAGCGTGAAGCCGCGCCTGAACGCCATGGCTGCGACTATGCCCTCCGTTGGCATCGGCCCGCAAACCTTTGTTGAAGCAGCGGAAGATTGCGGCCGACTTGTAACCACGCCGGAACATGGATGGAAATTAAAGAGTAAGAGTAAGGAGTAAGAGTAAGAGTAAGAGTAAGGAGTAAGGAGTAAGAGTAAGAGTAAGGAGTAAGGAGTAAGAGTAAGAGTAAGGAGTAAGAGTAAGGAGTAAGAGTAAGAACGGTGTAAAACGAAGCCAGATTCCTGCTCCTGCTCTTGCTCTTACTCCATGAGCAATCCGCTTTCCAACCTCGTCCGGGTTGCCTATCGTCCCGGCCATGCGCGACCAATCGCTGGCTTTCCTGCGTGAACTCATCAATACTCCCAGTCCCGCCGGGTTTGAAACACGCGGGCAGCGTGTGTGGCTTGATTACGTCAAGCGTTATGCGGAACAAACCGAGACCGACGCCTACGGCAACGCAGTCGCGTGGTTGAATCGGGGCGGGTCGCCGCGCCTGATGCTGGCCGCGCATGCCGACGAAATCGCCATGACGGTGAACCTGATCACCGAACAAGGCTTCGTGCATGTGCGGCGGATGGGAGGAGTGGACGCAGCCATCACCCGGGCGCAACGGGTCAATATCCATGGCCGCAAAGGTGCGGTGCGGGGCGTCGTGGGAAACGTGGCGCCGCATTTGACGAAACTGGATGGAGACCCGAAGCCGCCGAAGATCCACGAACTGTTCATCGACATCGGCGTGTCCAGCCGCAAGGAAGCGGAGAGAGTGATTCGGGTCGGGGATCCCATCACCCTGGCGGACGAGTTTGAGATGCTTCGAGGCGATTTGGCGATCGCGCGGGCATTCGACAATCGCATCGGCACCTTCGCCGTGGCCGAGGCCTTGCGTCTGCTTCATTCGCGCCGGCGGAAATTAAAGGCGGAGATCTGCGCGGTATCGAACGTTCAGGAGGAAGTTGGGTGCCTGGGCGCGCGTCAAATCGCTTATGCCCTGAACCCCGGCATTGCCCTGGTGGTCGATGTCACGCACGCGACGGATTATCCGACCGTCAACCAGGCTCAGCACGGAGACATCAAGGTGGGACGCGGTCCGGCCATCACGCACGGCGGTCCCAATCATCCTGAGGTCCTGCGGCGCTTGGAACAGATCGCGGACAAGTTGGACATCTCCCTGCAACACGAGGCCATTTCCTCCAGCAGCGGCACCGACACGGATGTGATCTTCTGGACGCGCGGCGGAATTCCATCGGGCCTCATCAGTTTGGCGAACCGTTATATGCATTCGCCAGTGGAAGTGGTGAGCTTGAAGGACCTCGAGCAGATTCCTCAACTCATGGCGGGTTTTGCGCAGTCGCTGAAAAGAGACGAACAGTTCAAGGTGAAGATCTGAGCCTCTCGCCCGTAGCAGCGGACGTGAGGAGGCTCGAGTGCGGAATGCGGAATGCGGAATGCGGAATGCGGAGTGACGAATGACGAATGGCTACGGCGAGGGAGCCCGTTCCCGTTCTGTTCTCCCATCTGGTAGCAGCCGACGTGAGGAGGCTCATTCTGGCCTCTCAACGGGGGCGCGGCCTTCAGCTTTAGCCGCTTCATGGGGTTCCGGGGCACCGAGCGTAGGAACTGCCCGACGCTGTCTCCGATCCTCCACGCAAGCGACCTAAAGGTCGCGGTCCTGTGAGCGGCCCTCAACCTCGCGGCCACAGACGCACCAGCACCCGCTGCGGTGATTGGATCAGAATCTCGCGCAACAGATGATCCAGCCCGGCCGCTTGCGGTTCCTCGAGGCGCCGCGCCAGAATCGTGGCCACCGCCATGGCCACGGCGACCGACGTGAAAAAAATCGTGAACCGATTCCATTCCAGGCCGAACGCGGCCACGTGGAAATCGCCGAGCGCATCCAGGAGCAGGCCCCAGCCAATGGGTGAGATGCCGAGAGTCACGCTGCCGATCACGGAGTAGAGCGCAAAGAAATGGGTGCGGCCCATGACCGGGATGAGAACCATGGCCAGACGCGTGTTGGACGTTGTGACCATGGCTCCAAACAAGCCCATCAACAGTTGGAGCCCGGTGACCAGCGCGAAGCGCGGCGAAAATGAGCCGCCGGCCAGGCCGGCCCAGCCGATCAGGATCACGATCCAGACCGCGAAGGAAAACGTCAGCACCGGCTTGCTGCCTAGTCCGTCCAGACGCGTTCCCAGGAACCATAAGCTGGCCAGCCCGCCCAGATACGAGATGGCCGTGGCGCAAAGGATTTGGTTTTCCGCCATGCCGGCTGCGCTCTTCAAATAAACCACCGTAAATGCCGTGATCCCGCCGTAGGCCACCGACCAGGCCACGATCATGCACAGCAACTTTTGGAAGGGCGCGTAACGCAGCATCGCTCCCCAAGGAACCGGTTCTTTGGAGCCGGAAACCGGCGCACGTGCCGTCGCCGCGGTGAGCGTCTCCGGATGGAGCGTCGCAACCGTGCGGCCGGACGGGTCTGCGGTGGTTGGTTCGTCGCGTCGGGAGCCGACGGCATCCGTGAGGGCGCCTGGTTTGGTTGGGTCTGACGGGTCGGGATCAGGCGGCCGGTCCGGGATTCGTTTGAGGAATACGAGGCTCACCGCGCCCATGGCGGCGCTGAAGGCAAACAGCAACGCAAATTGCCACGGAGCCGGTCTGGCGCCCAGGCACAGGGCGGCCAGCCAAAAGCTCAGCGAGCTTCCGAGGCTCACACAGGCGGCTTCCCGGGCCAGGTAACGTCCACGAACCTCGGCAGGGACCAGGGACGAAATCCAGGGTAACCAGGCGCAACTGGAAATCCCGCGGGAAAGATCAAATCCGAACAACAAAGCCAGAATGAGGGCGAGTTGCGAGCCGACATTCAGAAAGTTTCCCGTCAATGGCACCAGGGCCATGACAAAGATGAGCGACACGCGGGTGCCCCAGCCGGCGAAGACGAACCGTTTGTAGCCGACGGCTTCGATGTAGGCGGCGGCGGGGATCTGAAAGATGACCAGCAACGGCATCATGCCGGTGAGGAGGCCGAGCACCGTCGCGTTGGCATGGAGTGTTTTTGCGTAAAGCACCATCGGGCTGCTCAGCACGACCTGAAAGGAAAGAGCATTGAACAGCGCAAAGGAATAGGCGTTGTTCAACCCGGCGGGAAAAGCGCTCTTCGTCGATGCCGTCGTCACGTGGCCGCAGTTTCCCAGAAAATTCCGCGCATGACACGAAGTTCCGGAACGAGTTACTCCCTCTCCCCTCAACGGGGAGAGGGCCGGGGTGAGGGGTGAGAATGGACGTTGCTGCCAGTTGCGACAATTGCTCGCTGCGCCTGCGACGGCTGCATTGCGCAAAAGGACTCAGAAAAGCGGGCGGTCATAGACCGCCGCTACAGTTCGACGCGCGCGTATCTTGAGCTGTCTTGGTCGATCGACTTTGGTCGAGGCCGTAACCTGGGAAGCTGCGGGGCGGTCGACAAAGTTTTCCTTCTCGTGCTTTGGCCTGGGATCGGTTTGGATGGCAGCGCTGCTATGGCCGTTCCGGATCTTAATCCATCGCCTGGTGGGCCGGGCGGGATGTTTACGACCACGCATTGGAGCGTGGTGCTGGCGGCGGCGCAGCAATCGACGCCGGAATCGGCCGAAGCATTGGCCGAGTTATGCCGGGCGTATTGGTATCCGCTTTACTCCTATGTACGGCGGAAGGGATATGACGTGGCCGATGCGCAGGATCTCACGCAGGAATTTTTCGCCCGTTTCCTGGCCCGGCATTACCTGGGCTCGATCGATCGGCGCAAGGGCAAGTTCCGTTCCTTTCTGCTGGCGTCGCTGGAGCATTTTTTGGCCAAGGAATGGACGCGGGCGCATCGTTTGAAGCGCGGAGGCGGCGTCACGATCGTGGCTTGGGACGGGTGCGACCCGGAAGAACGTTATCAACTTGAGCCGCCCGATACCTGGACGGCGGAACGCATTTACGAACGGCGCTGGGCGCTCACGGTCCTGGAGCAGGCGATGGCCGCGCTGGGCGCCGAATATGTCGCGGCTGGAAAGACGATGTTGTTCGAGGGGCTTAAGCCGTTCCTTTCAGGTGAAGATGAAGATTTGTCGTACCCGGAGCTGGCGGCACGCCTGCAACTGAACGAAGGCGCGCTCCGCGTCGCCCTGCACCGGCTCCGACGCGGTTATGGCGAATATGTCCGCGACGAGATCGCGAAACTCGTGCAGCGGCCGGAGGACATCGAAGACGAATTGCGCCATTTATTTGCGGCGTTGCGCTGAGGTGCTGCGCCGAGGGGTGCTGGATGAAGAGCGACTCGCCAAATTGCCGACATTGCGGCGAACCGATCCCGCCCGGCTCTCTGGGCGGCAACTGTCCACGTTGTCTGGCTGGCCTGGCCCTGTCCGTGTTCGGTGACGCTGATTTGCCATCGGCCGCGCCGTCGCCCTCACCCGGTCCCGCGCCCTCGGTCTCGTCTTTGCCCACACCTTCCGCTGGCGCGCGGACGGAGCCGGTGGCGCAACGGTTCTTCGGCGATTACGAGATCGTGGAGGAACTTGCGCGCGGGGGTATGGGCATTGTTTACCGCGCTCGACAGGTCAGCCTGAACCGGCCGGTGGCGTTGAAGATGATCACGGCGGGCGCTTTGGCTACGCCCGAACAGGTGCAACGGTTCCGCATCGAAGCCGAGGCGGCGGCGCGGTTGAATCATCCCAACATCGTCCCGCTTTATGAAGTGGGCGAACACCAAGGCCACTATTTCTATGCGATGAAACTGATCGAGGGCGGCACGTGCGCGGAGTGGCGCCTTCAGCAGACCCGCGGTGATCGGCAGAAGGCATCTGAGCCAGGTCGATTCTCCATGCCGACCCAGGCCCGGGCCCGGCAATTCGCTGCCGCCGGGTTGCTGGCCAAAACCGCTCGCGCCGTCCATTACGCCCACGAACGCGGCGTGCTGCATCGTGATCTCAAGCCCACCAACGTCTTGATTGACGCCGACGGGCAACCGCATCTGACCGATTTTGGCCTGGCCAAGCTGGCTGAGGACGATGGTTCGCTGACTCAGACGACCGCGGTGCTGGGCACGCCGTCTTATATGGCCCCGGAATTGGCATCCGGGCGGGCGGGGGAGGCGACGACCGCAGCCGATGTATATAGTCTGGGGGCGATCCTGTTCGAGTTACTGGCCGAGCGCCCGCCGTTCGTGGCGGATAATGTGCCGGCCTTGCTCCGCAAAATCATCGAAGAAGATCCTCCGCGTCCTTCCCTGGTGCGTCGGGAACGGACGCCGCCCGCTGGCCAGCCACGGCTGGAACTCGGTCGCGAGTTCGGCCGCGTTGATGGCGACTTGGAAGTCATCTGCTTGAAATGTCTGGAGAAGGAGCCGGCCCGACGCTACTCATCGGCGCTGGCGTTGGCCGAGGATTTGGAGCGCTGGCAAGCCGGCGAACCGATTCGCGCGCGTCCGGTTCACGCGGGCGAACGGTTCTGGCGTTGGTGCCGGCGCGAGCCGTTGCTCGCCGCATCGCTTGGGCTGGCGGTGTCGCTGTTGATCGCCGTGACGGTTGTTTTGTTGCTGGCCGCTCGCCGCATCGCCATGGCCCGGCGGGCCGAACAATTCGAACGACAGAGCGCGCTCCAGGCGAATCGTGACCTCGGGCTGGTCAACCAACAGCTGGCGGTGAGCGTCAACCGGCTTGAATTACAACTGGCCGAGGAACGATTTCATGCGGGTGACGCCTCGAGCGGGCTGGCCTATCTGGCGGCCATGTTGCGGCGCGATCCATCGAATCATCTCGCGACGCAACGGCTGATGTCCGCGCTGTTGCATCGGGATTTTCCAGTGCCGATCGGGCGGTCCATTGGCCAGATGGGACGGGTTGTTCACGTCGAGTTCAGTCGTGATGGCGAGCGATTACTGGTCTTGCGCGAAAACGCCTGGACCGAGCGCAATGAATCAACCGCGCGATTGTGTGATGCGGCCTCAGGCAGTGTCCTGGGGACAGGAATGGAACACGCCGCATCCATTCAAGGCGCCCGATTCAGTCCGGATGGTCGGCGAGTTCTGACCTACGCGGCCGATCGCACGGCGCGGGTCTGGGACGGCGTCACGGGTCGGCCGATCACGCCTTTCCTGGCTTTGAGCGCAAACCCGCGCTGCGGCTGTTTCAGTCCGGATGGCAACTGGATCCTAATGGTTAGCGAGAACAAGGCGAAGCTGTGGGATGCCGCCACGGGTCAACCGATTAAGGAATGGATCGTCCCCGGGCCGCCGGTCGTCGATGCAGGCTTCAGACCGCCAGGCAACTTCGCCTTTACTGCGTCCGTCCGCGGCGAGGTGCGGTTATGGGATTTGACCGGCGCCGGCCCGGACAGCGCCGAACGGCCCGGCGGTTTGACCGGCGCCAAAGCCGCGCCGGCCTTGATGTCTGCGACCTTCAGTCCGGATGGTGCCCGCCTGCTCACAGTGCACAGCGATCAGGCAGCGCGCTTGTGCGATCCGATCCAAGGCGTGCCGATCGGAGAGCCAATGCAACATCGGGAACGCATCTGGGCCGCCAAGTTCAGTCCGGATGGGAAATGGATCGTCACGGTGTCTTCGGATCAAACCGCCCAACTGTGGGACGCGCGCACAGCTCGTCCGGCTGGGCTGCCGCTGCGTCACTACGACGCCGTCACAGATGCGCAGTTTAGTCCCGACAGCAAATTCCTGGTGGCGGCTTCGTGGGATAACGCGGCCCATCTTTGGGATGTGGCGACCGGGCAACCAGTGGGTGGGCTGCTGCGGCACAGCGAACGCGTCATGAGCGTGGACTTCAGTCCGGACGGACAACGGGTCGTCACGGGGGCCGCGGACGGGACCGCGCAGGTCTGGGACGTGCGTCCGAGCTCAGCGCGGGTGATCGTGCTGAAACATGGCGGGGCCGTGCATGACGCAGTCTTCGGTCGCGACGGACGCAAGGTGGCGACGGCTGGGGCGGACGGCACCGCGCGCGTGTGGGATGCCGACGGGCAATCCGTTGGCCCGCCCCTGTTGAACGGGGGGCGGCTATATCGAGTTGAGTTTAGTCCGGATGGCACGCGGTTGGTGGTCGCTGCGGCCGACAAACGAGCGCGGGTCTGGGAGGTATCTACCGGAACGTTGCTCAGCACGATCAAACATCAGGCCGACGTGCGCGCTGCGCGATTCGATGGCGCAGGCCGGCGAATCGTGACCGCGTCGCTCGACCACACCGCACGGGTCTGGGACGCCGCCACCGGCCAGCCGCTGACTCCGCCCTTGAAACATGACGGCGTGATTGTCGAGGCGTGTTTCAGTCCGGACGGTGAGCTCGTGGCGACCGCCTCGCATGATCATACGGCCCAAATCTGGCATGCTCGCACCGGCGAACGGGTGACCCCAAAATTGTTGCATGCCGCCCAGGTGGAGGACGCGCAATTCAGTCCGGATGGCCGCCTCCTGGCCACGGCTTCGGCGGACAATACGGCGCGCTTGTGGAACGTGCAGACCGGAGAATCCGTGGTTCGGCCCCTGTCGCATACGCGCCTCGTGAACGCAGTGGCGTTTAGTCCGGACGGCAGCCGGTTGGTCACCGCCTCCTGGGATCGAACGGCCCGCGTGTGGGACGTTCGCACCGGCGCCGCCGTCTCGGAAGCGATGGCGCATGAGGATCGAGTGGTGATGGCGCAGTTTAGTCCGGACGGCCAACGCGTGGTGACGGCGTCGTCCGACGGTTCGGCGCGAATTTGGGACGCGGCCAGCGGGCGGCCCTTGACGGAGCCCCTGCGGCACCATGGCAAGGTTTTGAGCGCCAGGTTCAGCCCCAAGTGGGAACAGCTCGTTACCGCGTCGGAAGATGGCACGGCGCGCGTCTGGGCTGTGCCGGTGGCGCCTGTGCCGGTTCCGGTTTGGTTGCCTGATCTGGCAGAGGCGCTAGGTGGTTTGCGTCTGGATGTTCAGCGCAACATTATTTCCGCTCCCCGCACGGCCTTCGCGGATCTTCGGGAGCTGCCGGCGGCGGGTGGCGCGGAGGACTTCTTTGAGCGTTTTCGGCGATGGTTCTTCTCTGAACACGGGAAGGACCCAATACAGCACACTAGCCACTAATAACCAGCAACGAGCAACCAGCCAGGGTATGGCGGGGTGGCGCCGGGCTGGGAGCACACGTTTTCGGCGACTTGATGTGCGCGTTCGATGATGCGCTCGAGGGCGTGTCCGGCCAGCAACCCGATAGCCAGTGCGGCGGTATAACTGTCGCCAGCACCGACTGTGTCCACGACTTGGATCTTGGCGGCTGGCCGTTGCACGATCGTTCCGTCCACCCAAAGCATGCTGCCCTGGCTTCCCTGCGTGAGCGCCACGGCTTTGAGTGAATAACGGGCCGCCAACTGTTTGAGTTGTTCAGTCGCTGACCCGGCCAAGTTCAGCCATTGCGCGACCTGCGGCAATTCGTGCTCGTTCAACTTCAAGACATTGGTCAAGCGCAACGATTCCTCGACCAAGGCGGGGGAATGAAAATGTTGCCGCAAGTTGATGTCAAAAATCCGCAGCGCTCCGGCTGGCGCGGTCTCCAGGATGCGGCGGATACTCGAACGGGCGACCGGATGCCGCTGCGCCAAACTGCCGAAACAAATCGCATCGGCTTGCGCCACGGCGTTCTGAATGGACGCGGTGATCTCGAGGAAATCCCAGGCCACATTTTCATGGATCGTGTAGGAAGCATGCCCTTCCGCGTCGAGCGCAACGCTCACTGTGCCCGTGGGCGCGACGGGATCGACAGAAACGCCGGCCGCTTCGAGCCCCAACTGGCGAAGTCGTTCCAGGATTTCGCGTCCGGACGCGTCCGCTCCCACCCGGGAGATCACCCAACTTTGCGCGCCCAAGGCGTGAGCGTGATACGCGAAGTTAGCGGGCGCGCCGCCCAATTGTTTACCGCCCGGCAGCAGATCCCACAGAACCTCGCCCAGACCCAGACAACGAAACGTGCGCGATGCCGGCATACCCATGGCGCACACCAGGGTAAGCGAGCGGAAGGAAGCGGGAAAGGAGGTTTGATTGTAGCGGTTCAGGGTTCCTGGTTCCTGGTTCCCGGTTCCTGGTTCCTGGTTCCCGGTTCCTGGTTCCTGGTTCCTGGTTCCTGGTTCCTTAGTCTCTGCCTGGGATGCTTTGTGTTCGGTTCCCGCGGGGAACTCGTCCGGTCTCCGCCTGAAGCGGGCAATTCGGGAAGTGCTTATCCATTCGTCGTGGAAGGACCGTAGTCGTGGCACCAACGGCTGGGATGCCCTTTCAGGGCGAGACTTCAATTCTACGACCACCGAGGGCGTTGCCCTCGGCTACGATGGGGACAGCCCTTCGGGCTGCATTCGGCGAACCCCGAACCCCGAACCCCGAACCCTGAACCGGGAACCCTGAACCCCGAACCGGGAACCCTGAACCGGGAACCGGGAACCCCGAACCGGGAACCGGGAACCCCGAACCTCAGCCTACCTCAGTCAATTTCAGGAAAGGAATGACACGTTGAGCCAGCTGAGTTTCGTTGAACTTGAGCAGGTCTTCCAGGGGAATGGCGTCGTCGGCGGCGAACTTGCCGGAAGAGACTCGGCGGAGGGTGGCGAGATGGGCGCCGCAGCCGACTTTGAGGCCAAGCTCGTGAGCGAGCGTGCGCACGTAGGTTCCCTTGGTGCAGGCGACGCGGAAACGGGCGTCGGGCGCTTGGAAATCGAGGAAACGAAAGCTATAGATGTGAATGAGCCGCGGTTTGCGTTCCACTTCCAGGCCTTGCCGGGCGAGTTTGTAGAGGGGCACGCCGTCGATTTTGACCGCCGAGACCATGGGCGGGGTTTGCATTTGATCGCCGACAAAGGTGGCGGCCAATTCATTGAGTTGCTCGAGGGTCAGGGGCGGGAGCGGATGGGTTTCGGTGATCTCGCCGTCCGCGTCGTAGCTGTTGGTGGCGGTGCCGAACCGGATCCAGCCGGAGTAGGTTTTGTCATCGGCCATGAGTTTCTCGGACAGTTTGGTGGCGCGTCCGAGGAGGAGGATGAGCAGGCCTGTGGCGTTGGGATCGAGGGTGCCGCAGTGGCCGACCTTTTTGATCCGGAACTGGGCGCGGATCAAATCGACGATGTCGTGCGAGGTGGGGCCGGCGGGTTTATCGATCAACACCGCGCCGTCGAGGGCATCGAAGGCGGTCATGATCAATGGGTGGAATTGAGGGCTTTACGGACCGCATTCAAAACGCGGCGCTGGGTGGCAATGGGCTTGCCTTGGATGCGGGCCCCGGCGGCGGCTGGATGGCCGCCTCCGCCGAACTGGCCGGCGATGGCATTGACGTCGACCTCCGGACTTTTGGAACGGAGACTGATCCGGGTCAAGCCGGGCTGGACTTCCTCAAAGAGGCACGCGACGACGACGCCCTGGATGGCCCGGATATGATCGATGAGCCCCTCGGAATCGTCGGGCAACGCGCCGGTGCGCAGGTAATCGCGTTTTTTCAACCAGAAATAAGCAGTGCGCTTGTCGTGAGTGAGATGGAATTTATTGTAGACATGGCGCAGCAAGTTGACGCGAGCCAACGGATAGGATTCGTAAACTTCCTGGGAAATGCGGGCGAGATCCGCGCCGCGTTCGACCAGGCGGCTGGCCACGTTAAAGGTGCCCGGAGTGGTGGATGGATACTGGAAGGAACCTGTATCGGTGGACACGGCCGTGAACAGACAGTCCGCGATCGGCCGGGTGATGGGCCACTTGGCGTCCTTGAGCAGCCGATAGATGAGCTCGCCGCTGGATGGCTCGCGACTGGAGACCCAATTGAGATCCGCGTAGCGCGTGTTGCTGGCGTGATGATCGATGTTGATGAACACCTTTCGGTCAGTGATGCATTGGCGGACGGTGCCCAGGCGCTCAAAACTGGCGCAATCGGTGGCGATGACGCAATCAAACGATCGCCCGGGGACCGGCAGTTCAAAGAGCTTTTGAGTATCGAGGAAGGCCAGTTTGGCCGGGACCGGATCTTCGTTCCAGCAGACCACTTTCTTGCCTTCATTGCGCAAGGCCAGCGCCAGCCCGAGCTGCGAGCCGATGCAATCGCCGTCCGGGCGGATGTGTCCGGCCACGCAGACGCTTTCGCTGTCGCGGATGGCTTCGATGATTTTCCTGACGATGCGCGGCGACTTCATTGCTGCGGCGAAGCCTGTTCCAGTTCTTCGATCAGCTTGAGCACGCGATCCCCGCGTTGGATGGAATCATCCACGACGAAACGAAGTTGGGGGGTGTATTTGAGGATGACGGATTTGGCCACTAAATCCTGAAGCCGGGCGCGGTTCCGCTGGAGGGCAAAGAGGGCGGTTTTCTGCTGTTCGGCATTGCCCAGCACGCTCACGTAAACTTTGGCGATGCGCAGGTCGCGGCCCAGCTCCACATCATTGACCGAGACGAGGCCGGCGCTGCCGACCGGGATCTCGCGCCGGACCGCTTCGCCGATGGCGCGCTTAAGCAACTCGCGTACGCGTTCTTTACGATGGGAAGACATGGGCGTGGAACCGCTGGAAAGGTCACAGTTTGGCGGCAACTTTCTCGGCGGTGTACGCCTCGATCACGTCGCCGACCTGAAACTCGTTAAAGCCATCGATGCGAATACCGCAATCCATGCCGGCCCGGACTTCGTTGACTTCGTCCTGGAACCGGCGGAGGGAAAGGACGTGTCCTTCGTAGAGCAGGCTCTTGCGGCGCATGACCCGGACCTTGCCCTTGATCAGGCGCCCGTGCCCGACGATGCAGCCGGCGACGTTGCCGCCCTTGGACAGTTCGAAAATCTTTTTCACGTCGGCGGCGCCCACCACCGTCTCCTTCAGGATCGGTTCGAGCAACCCGGCCATCGCTTCCTTCACTTCGTCCACCAACTCATAAATGATGGAGTAAAGCTTGATCTGCACCCCCTCGCGTTTGGCGATATCCGAGACGCCGTTGTCGATGCGGGTGTGGAACCCGAGGATAATCCCTTTGGACGCCGAGGCCAGGAGCACGTCGGATTCGGTGATCGTGCCGACGGCGCTGTGGATGACTTCGAGTGAAACCTTGTCGGATTCGATTTTTTTGATCGCTTCGACGATGGCTTCGACGGAGCCTTGGGTGTCGGCTTTGACGACGAGCTTGAGGACTTTGGCGGAAACATCGGCGAGCGTGTCGAAAAGGTTTTCCAGCGTGATCTTGGTCCGGGCTTCCTTGCTCAGTTGTTTGGCTTCTTCGACGCGGTTTTCAGCGAGCTCGCGGGCGGCCCGATCGTTCTCCATGACGGTGAACTCCAAACCCGCCTCCGGCACGCCGTTCAGCCCGAGCACCTTGACGGCCACGGAGGGCCCGGCTTCCTTGAGGCGTTTACCTTCTTCGTTAATCAGCGCGCGGACTTTGCCCCAATACTGCCCGCAGATGAGCACATCACCGACCTTGAGCGTACCTTTGCGCACCAGCACGGTGGCGGTCGGCCCGCCGGGGTCGAGGCCGGACTCGATAATGTTGCCTTTGGCCCGCCGGGTGGGATTGGCCTTGAGCTCCATCAGTTCGGCGCGCAAGAGGAGGATCTCGAGCAGATGCGGCACGCCATTCTTGGTGAGCGCGGAAACCTCCACGAAAGGTGTGTCGCCGCCCCAATCGTCGGGCACGACGCCTTTTTCCTGGAGTTGCTGGCGCACCTTCATCGCGTTGGCGTTGGGATGATCGATCTTGTTGACGGCGACGATGAGCGGGACCTTCGCGGCCTGGGCATGGCTGAGCGCTTCCAAGGTTTGCGGCATCACGCCGTCGTTGGCCGCGACGACCAGCACGACGATGTCCGTCACGTTGGCACCGCGGGCCCGCATGGCGCTGAATGCGGCATGGCCGGGCGTGTCGAGGAAAGTGATCTGTTGCAGCTCGTTCTTCCGCTCCGGGTGCGGGAAAGAGATGGTATACGCGCCGATATGTTGGGTAATTCCGCCGGCTTCGCCGGCCGCCACATTGGTCTGGCGAACGGCGTCGAGCAGCGTGGTCTTGCCGTGATCGACGTGGCCCATGATCGTCACGACCGGCGCCCGGGGCTTGAGTTCCTCGGGTTTGTCGTCGACGTCGGTTTCCACCGCTTTCTTCGGAGCGTGAACCAACCCGCCGCCGCGTTCGCGTTTTTCCACTTCGAAGCGGAACCCGTATTTGGCGCAGAGACGGCTGGCGATGGATTCGTCGATGGCCTGATTCACATTGGCCATCACGCGAAACTCCATGAGATCAGCGATGAGCTGGAACGGTTTCTTCTTAAGTTGTTCGGCCAGGTCGCGCACGATGATCGGTGGTTTGAGCGAGATCATCGTGGCGTTTTCCGGGGCGACATACGCGGGCCCAACCGGACTGGGCTTGCTCGGCGCACCCGGGGGCGGGCCGGTCGGACGGCCTGCCGGCAGACCAGGACGACCCGGTGCTGTCGGGGTCGGTCGTAAGGTCCGCGGATCCATGCGTCCTCGCGTTGGCTCCGGGCGGCCAGGCGCGGGTGTGATCCCGCGAGCAGGCGGTTTTCCCAGGCCACCTTTGTCGGGTGCGCGCGGGGCGGGGCGCGACGGCAATTGGATGCGGCCAACCAACTCGCCGATGCGCGGGCCGGGCGGCGGCTGGGGCGGGGGCGGAGGCGAGGCGGGCGGCGGTAGTTCAACGGGGGACTCCGGAGCGGCCGGGGCCGCGGCCGCGGCCAGTTCGGGCGGAGCCTCGGGTTGAACGGGAGATTGGGAAATCGCTAACACTTCGTGAGCGGCGGGTTCAGGTGCTGTTGGCGGGGGCAGGGTTTCGACGGCGGGCTCTGGCGGAGCGGAAACGATCAGGACGGGTTCAGGCGCAGGCGGAGGAGAGGGTGGTTCTGCGGCAACGGGCGCGGCTGGGCGGAGATGACTTTCGAGGTATTCGGCGGTGATTTTATCGAGGGAGCTGGAAGGAACTCGCGCGGCGGTAATGCCCAGTTCTTTGGCTTTGACCAGAACTTCTTTGTTCTCGATTCCGAGCTTTTTCGCGATGTCGTAAATGCGGACGGGCATATGAGTCTGTTTCCAGCCAACTGCAAGGCGTCGTCTTCATGGCCGGACGACGCTGAGATCACGACCGAGTGCGGTCCTGTTTGTCTGACCGTTTATGTTTCCGATAACTTTGTTCATACCGAATCAGGCCCCACAGTAAACTGGCGCCGTGCAGCCTCGGCTTTAGCAGCTTCCATGATAGCGGCGGCTTTGTCACCAATTTCCGGCATTTCGGCCAGATCACTGACCTCGGCTTGGAGCAGGGCTTCGAGGCTGGTCAAGCCGTGGTGAACGAGGGCATGGGCGTGTTCCTCGCTGATATCGGGGATGCTAGCAAGGGCGTGGACGAACTGGGCGATCTGTTCGTCGAAGCCCAGGGTTTGGACGTGTTCAGCTTCGATATCTACCTGCCATCCTGTGAGTTTGGAGGTCAGCCGCGCGTTTTGGCCGCGCTTGCCGATAGCCAGCGACAACTGGTCTTCGCTGACGATGATTTTGACCCGGCGCTTGGTTTCGTCGATCTCGAAGGTCTTGAGTTTGGCCGGGTTGAGAGCGTTGGTGATGAAATTGCGGATGTTCGGATCCCAGCGGATGATATCGACCTTTTCGTTATTGAGTTCGCGCACGATGTTCTTGACCCGCTGTCCACGCAGGCCAACACACGCGCCCACTGGGTCGACTTTTTCGTCCCGGGTGTAAACAGCGAGTTTCGTGCGGAAGCCCGGCTCGCGGGCGATCCCCTTGATCTCGATGGTGCCATCGTTGATTTCGGAGACTTCCAGTTGGAACAATTTGATCACGAACTGAGGGTCAGCGCGGGAAAGGATGATTTCAGGTCCATGCGGGCCGTTTTCAACGGCCTTGACGTAGCAACGGATCCGTTCGCCGATTTGGTATTCTTCGGTTGGAACACGTTCCCTGTTAGGGAGCAAGGCTTCGTACTTGCCGAGGTCAACGTGGACGTCCGAACGTTCAAAGCGGCGCACGACACCGCTGATGATGTCGCCGACGCGATCTTTGAACTCGGTGAAGATCAGCTGTTTCTCGGCCCGGCGGATGTGCTGCATCAAGGCTTGCTTGGCGTACTGGGAGGCGATTCGGCCAAAGCCCGTCGGGGTCACTTCGATCTCCAGTTCCTCTCCGAGCACGGCATCGGGCTTGATTCGACGCGCATCGAACACGGAGATCTGATCATGCTTGGATAGCACCTTCTCCGAGACTACCAATTTGGCGAAGGCCCTGATATCGCCGCTCTTAGGATCAATCGAGCAACGCAATTCTCGAGCCGGGCCCACGGCTTTCTTGGCTGCCGAGACCAACGCCTCCTGTACGGCCGCCACCAGGACATCTTTGCTGATGCCCTTCTCCCGTTCCCAGAATTCCAGTACGGCCAAAAAGTCAGCGTTCATAGGCACTTGAGTCCACGGCACCGAACGAACAAAAAAGTCGGAGGTTATCCGACTTGCTCGCGCTGGTGGCTCAGCAGACTGTACGTTCTTTGCGGAGGATAAAGACGCCAAAAAATGGAGTCAAGATGCAAAAGAAACGGTTCGGGGTTCCCGGTTCCCGGTTCCCGGTTCAGGGTTCAGGGTTGCTCGGTTTTTGTGGCGCGTCTGGATCAAAAAAAGGGGCCGTCGAACAAGCTCTGGGGTGTGAGAGCGGCGGAGCCGCTCTGCAGCCCTACCGCATCCTTTCAGCCCCGAACCGGCTACCGGCAACCCCGAACCGTGAACCCTGAACCCTGAACCCTGAACCCTGAACCCCGAACCGTGAACCGTGAACCCTGAACCGTGAACCGTGAACCCTGAACCGTGAACCCTGAACCCTGAACCGTGCACCCTGAACCCTGAACCCTGAACCGTGAACTCTGAACCGCACTCCGCTTTCCGCTTTTACTTCCCCGCC
>DATLUX010000614.1:0-35468 GCA_035577805.1 Verrucomicrobiia bacterium | reverse complement strand
CCGACACCAACGCGGTCCCGGGCGCAGAGGGAGTGAGTTCAGGGACCTTAAAAGTCGACGCGAAAGGCGGGGTCACCATGAAAGCCAGCTTGGCCGATAACACCAGCCTAACGCTGAAGACCGCCGTCTCGAAGAACGGGGCCCTCCCGGTTTACGGCTCGCTCTCTAAAGGGCTGGGCACCGTGGTCAGTTGGCTCATGTTCGACACGAATCTGCCGGACACGGATGTGAGCGGCCTTCTCAGCTGGTTCAAGAAGACTCAGCCCGCGTCCAAGATTTATCCGGGCGGTTTCACCAACGAAGTGATGGTGGTGGGCTCGCGGTTCACGGCGCCAACCACAAACCGCGTGCTGAACCTGACCAACGCGATGATCGGCTTCACCAACGGCAACCTGGCCGCTGACTTTGCCAATGACGTGACCCTCGGGCCTGACCAACGCGTCACCAACAACAGCACCAATGCGCTCACGGTGAAGATCCAAAAGACCAGCGGCCTGTTTACCGGCTCGGTCACGCCGCCCGGGGGGCGCGCAGCCCGTTCCTTTAAGGGTGCGCTGCTGCAAAAGCAGAACCGCGGAGCCGGCTTCCTGCTGGGCACCAATCGGACCAGTCAGGTTACCCTGGAAGAACCCTGAACCCCATAGCGCATTTTCGGCCAGCCACCGTCTTGCATGTGGCATTGGTAGTAGCCGACGTCAGGAGGCTCACTTGTCAAACGGACGCGCAAGAGGCGGATCAGAGCCTCCTTACGTCGGCTGCTACGGAATCTGGGTGAATTTGCGGGCTCCCGCCAGACTTCCCCGTTGAGGTTTGGGCCTGGAGTGTTAATATCTCCCCAGTTCTAAGCTAATCCCGAGTGATGAAGAATACTGTCCTCGCCATTTTTGTTGTCCTGACCGGCCTGATTTCGGTCGAAAGGTTGTCGGCACAGGCCACTAACAGCATGGTCCGTTTCCGCTTTGCCTACGGGGGAGCGCGGCTTGGGGATGTGGACGTTGAACTGTTCGATCAGGACAAGCCTATAACGGTATCGAACTTCCTGGCGTATGTGCAAAGCGGCGCTTACGACAACACGATGGTGACCCGTGTGATCCCGGACTTTGTCTTGCAAGGGGGCGAGTTCACCATCGCAAACCCCTATAGCAGCGCGCCTTTCGAGTTGGTGACCCGCATTCCCACTTTTTCTGACATCACCAATGAATTCTCCGTCGGCACACGGCGGAGCAACGTGTTTGGCACCATCGCTATGGCCAGAATCAACGGCGCCCCCAACTCAGCGAATTCTTCCTGGTTCTTCAATCTCACCAACAACGCCATCGGCACAGACCCAAACTCGAACCTCGATTTGCATGATGGCGGCTTCACCGTTTTCGGGCAGATTAAAACCGGCCAGAGCCTCTTGAATTCATTTAACAGCTATGACTTATACAACCGGGTCCTGGACCTGGCCGATGGGTTCCACATCGCCAATTGCGCGCCTATCTACGAAGCAACCAACGCCATCAGTTTTGGTCCGGACGCCGTGCAAGATGTGCCCGTGGCTTATCGGGGACAATATTGCCCCATCTATTCCGATCTGCTGACCGTGCAGATCCTGCAAACCTTCGGTCCCGATTTGGTCGCGCCGAAGCTAGCCATCACGTCACCAACCACCACCACGGTTACCAACAGCAATGTGCTCGTGGCAGGCACGGCCACCGATGCCCTTGGCGTAGCCAGCGTCCGGGTCTATCTCAATACCAACGGTCCCGTCATCGCCCAGGGATCGAACACGTGGTCGTTGACCCTCACCAATACCCCGCCGGGCACCAACACGATCGATGTCGAAGCCACCGACCTGTCCGGCAACCGCAGCCACATGTCCCGCACATTCTTTCATAGCGTGCGCGTGCCTTTGACACTGATGACGCTCGGCCCCGGCCGGATCACCGGGGCCACCAACGGCCAATTGCTGGAACTCACCCGCCCTTACACGCTCACCGCCCAGCCAGATCCGGGCAACCTGTTCGGCATCTGGACAGGCTCCTTTAGTGAGGTCAGCACGACTCTGAAGTTCAACATGGAGACCAACTCGGGCTTCACCGCCATCTTCACCAGTAATCTGTTCCCGTATGCCAAAGGCGTTTACAACGGGCTGTTCTACGAGACCAATCAGGCCCAGCAGCAGAGCTCGGGATTCCTCACCCTAACGCTCGGTGACCTCGGCGCCTATTCCGGCAAACTGCTCATGAATGGCCGCACTTTCCGTCTCTCCGGATCCTTCGGAGTCGATGGGGGCGAGACCAACACCGTCCTGCTCTCCGACTCGATCTTCGACAGTACCCGTCTGATCATGCACGTCGACCTGGCAGGCGGCGACCAGATTACGGGCGAAGTCACCAATCGCCTTTGGAGAAGTCAGCTGCATCTGGATCGCATCGTTTTTAATGCCGCCACCAACCCGGCGCCATGGGCCGGCAATTATACGTTTGTCCTCCCGGTCGACACCAACGGCGTGCCCGGCCCCGAAGGCGAGAGCTACGGCACCGTCAAGGTCGACACCAAAGGCGGGGCCACCCTCAAAGGGGTCCTGGCCGACAGCACGCCTTTGACTTTCAAAACCACCCTGTCCAAGAACGGCACCATGCCTCTGTATCTCGCGCTTTATAAGGGCTTGGGCGCCCTCATCAGCTGGACTGCCTTCGATACCAACCAGCCCACAACCGACGTCAGCGGCTTGATCAATTGGTTCAAGCAGACGCAGGTGACGGCGAAGTTTTACGGACGCGGTTTCACCAACGAGATGTCGCTACAGGGTTCACGTTACGCCCCGCCGGCTACCGGGCGAGTCGTGGCCATGACCAATGCCACCGTGGGATTTACCAATGGGAATCAGGCCGGCAATTTCGCGAATGACGTTACGCTGGGTGATGATAATAAGTTCATCAATAACAGCACCAACAAACTCACCCTGACCATCTCCAAAGCCAGCGGGTTGCTGAGCGGCACCGTGACTCCGCCCGGAAGCACTCGCTCACTTCCCTTCAAGGGAGCTTTGTTGCTGAAACAAACCCGCGGGGCAGGTTTCCTGGCCGGAAGCAACCGAACCACTCAGGTGCACCTGAATCCGGCTCCATGAGAATTCGGCTCTGTCTCGCCGCCACGCTCGCGCTTGCCGCGTCGACTTGGTCCGGGCTTAGCCAGACGAGCAGTCTCCAATTCAGTTCGCTGGCTTTCACGGTCAAAGAATCAACGCCCCTGGCCAAGATCATCGTGACCAGGCTCGGCGGTGCCAGCGGAACCGTCAGAGTAGACTTCGCGACCGTCGACAGCGGCGGTGGGAATGCCACCGCCATGGAGGATTACATCCCCACCAACGGCACACTCACCTTCGGCCCCGGTGTCAAATCCCGCTATTTCTACGTGCCGATCCTCAACGACACCGCCCACGAAGGCAACGAAACCGTCGTGCTCGAGTTACGCAACCCTTCTGAGGGCGCAACCCTTGGCGGCCAGCCCAACACCACACTGACGATCCTGGACAACGACTCCTGCACTTACGAGCTCAGCCCGGGCGGACGCACCCATGATCAGGTCGGTGGCCTCGCCAGCTTCGACGTGATCGCCCCCACGGGATGCGACTGGACCGCCGAAAGTACGGTCGCCTGGATCGGCATCTCCAGTGGAGCCAGTGGCAACGGCAACGGCACTGTCACCTACACTTACGATCCGCTTGGCGACGTCGCCACTCGTAGCGGCAGCATCCGTGTCGGCGATAAGACCTTTGCCATCACGCAAAGCTTTACTGTTGTCGCCGGGACGTATGCCGGCCTCCTCTACGAATCGACCACCCCTCGTCACGAAAGTTCCGGCTCGATCAATGTCACGGTCGGCGCGCCGGGCACCTTCAGCGCCAAGCTCAGCGTGGGCAGCAGCCGTTCCTCATTCAGCGGACGCTTCGGTCTGGATGGCAAAGCCACGAATTCCCTGCCGCTCCGCGATGGGACGAACGTGATCGTGATGCTGAGCCTGGACTTGCTCGGAGGCACAGAGGCCATCACTGGCTCGGCCGACCATGGCGACTGGCAGGCCGCGGTCACCGCTTATCGCGCCGCCTTCGACACCCGGAGCAACTCGGCCCCGCAGGCCGGGCGTTATACGGTGATCATCCCGGGTGACGTGTCGCATACCGATACGCAGCCGGGCGGCGACGGATACGGCACTCTCCAGATCGGCGCCGACGGCACCGCGAAACTAAGCGCAACCCTGGCCGACGGAACCAAACTCAGTGCCAAGGCCCCGCTCTCCAAGGACGGCTACTGGCCATTGTATGTTTCCCTTTACGGAAGCCAGGGTTCGATCTTGGGCTGGATGCTCTTTGCCGATCTGCCGGACGTGTCTGACCTCAGCGGCCCCCTCACTTGGATTAAGCCCGCCAGCGCCAGCGCCAAATATTATCCAGCCGGATTCGCCATCCAGCCAATGTTGACCGGCTCCCGTTACGTCGCGCCGACCAATGAAATGGACCGGGTGCTGAACGTGACGAGCGGCCGCCTGGCGTTTGCGGGCGGCAACCTGGCGGAGGCATACGAGAACGCGATCACACTTAGCGCATTGGGAATCGTGACCAACCTCAGCACGAACAAGCTGGTTGTTTCGATCCAGAAAACCAGCGGCCTTCTCACCGGTGCCGTCACCGGCCCTGGAGCAGCGCGGAGCACAGCTTTTCGAGGCGCCGTCCACCAAAAGGCGCGGTTTGCTTCCGGATTCTTCTTCGGCACCAATCAAACGGGGCGCGCGCACTTGAGCGAATAGCGCGTTTATCCGTTTATCCAATCCGGTCGGTGCGGCTGAGGGCTTTTTTGACCAACCCCCAGAGCGACTTCTTTTTCTGTTCGGGCATGGCCCAGGGCGCCAGCTCCACGTGGCCGCTGCATAACGGACAGAGCTTGTGCACCGGGCGTCCAACCAGATTCACACCGCGGATACAGCGCAGACAGAAGTATTGTTGACACGCCAGGCAGTGCCAAAGAGCACGAATTTCGTGGTGATTCCTACAGCTCATCACGCCATCGCCCAGCGGCACCGATTCGGGAGGACGTGGCACTTCGATCTTCGGCACCACCACCGCGGTGTCCCCAAACCAATCCACCCGAACCATGGCCTGCCCCAGGCGCAGCTGGGTCCCTGAACTCACCGATTCTTCTTCGACCTTGCGCCCGCCAACATAGGTTCCGTTGGTCGACCCACAGTCCTTCACTTTCAGGAAATCCAACCCCAACTCGAATTCGCAGTGATGATAGGAAACCGAGGGATCGGAAAGGACCACATCGTTATCCGGGCCGCGCCCCACGCGAGTCAAACCCCAATTGAGATCATACACAATCGGAGCTTGGCCGTCGCGTTCGATCAGGATTCTTGCCATGCGATCTGCGGGAGCGAATGGAATGGAGGCACGCCGCGGATGTCCGGAGAAGAGCCCGCGTCAGCTGGGTTCGGTCTTGGCCCGGGGCGGGCCATTTAACAGCCGACAGGCGTCCCAGACCCCCCACAACAGAATAAAAGGGATGAACGGGAGGGCAAAAAGGATCACCAACAGGCCGGCCACCGGCGCCGCCATCCAATAAGCGAGGGAACGCACGGTCACGGCAACTTCACTTCCCGCCCGGAAGTCGCCGAGGCATAGAGGGCATCCAACACTTGTTGCACCTTTAATGATTCCTCAGGCAAAACCAGCAGCTTTTTGCCCTCCAAAATGCCCTGCACGAAATGATGCAAGCGATCCTCAGGATACGGAACCTTGGTGGAATTGAACTGGATGACCTCGTGACCATCCAGAGTGTTGCGGGAAAGCTTCAGAGGATAAAGACTCAGCCCGGCGTTAATCCCCAGCAGGTCGATGCCGTATTCCCGGGATTCGCCGTCCTGGAAACAAGCCCACCCCACCTCCATGGTGATGGTGCGCCCGCTTTTCATCCGAATCAACGCGGTCGCGTAGTCCTCCACGTCAAAGGGCCGTTTCGGATCGATCTCGCTTCGTCCCCAATCCATCTCACCCAGCCCGCGCGGGCCAAACTTCGAGTAGGTGTGGGCAGAGACCGTGTTGACCTCAAATTCTTTGAGCAGATGAAAGCAAGCATCCAGCAGATGCACCCCCAGATCCGCCAGGCATCCGCCTCCGGAAAGTTTCTTTTGCGTGAACCACGAACCGATCCGGGGAATACCCGCCCGACGGAGCCAGAAGCAACGCGCATGATAAACTTCGCCGAGATCGCCCCGGTCCAGGATGCCGCGGGCGAGTTGCGTCTGGCGCTGAAAGCGGAGGTTCTGGGCGACCATGATCGTCCGCTTCATGTTCCGGGCGGTTTCGATGACCTTGGCCGCCTCTTTGGCATTCATCGCCAGCGGCTTTTCCAGCAGGACATGTTTGCGCGCCTTTAAAGCCTCCAGCGCCACCGATGCATGAAGATGATTGGGCAAAGCGATGGTCACCGCATCGATGTCGGGCTGCTCCAGCAGTTCGTGGAAGTCAGCGTAGCTGCGCGGAATGTTGTAGCGCGCGGAAGCTTCGCGCGCACGTTGTGGATTTACCTCCGCCACGGCGACTACGGCCGCTCGATGACAGGTCGCGAGACTATGGAGATGATCAACTCCAATACTCCCGGCCCCGATCACCGCACAACGCAGCTTGTCGGCCATAGCACCATGGAAGTTATGAGTTTACTGCATCCGTTGAACACCAGTTTCTTATAGAAAACCGCCTCCCAAGGGTCAAGCCAAGACCCGATCAAAACGTCCCTGGCTTTGGAAATCCATCGGCCCATTCCATTTTCTCAGAACAACTTACAACTCCCGCAAAAATAATGCGCCCGGGCGCCCGCAGAAACCGTGCTCCCGCTTTCATCTCGTTTCGCCACCTTCCGGGTCGGCTCTCTTGCTGGCTACCCCAGGCAATTGCCACAGCCGCATGCGTTAACCCGTCAACGCCCGGCATTTTTTTTGTCGCGGTCACCTTTTGATCCTGCTCTGAATAGGCTTTCGTATGTCCAATCGCACTCGTCTTTCCGCCGTCTGGATGCTGGCCGCCCTCCAAATCGCGGTGGCAACCGCTTCCGCCGCTAATCGAACCGAGGCCAGCCCGCAGACCGCCCTCGATCGATATGTGAAGGCTCCCGACACCAATTATTCTTTCCGCGTGGCAACTAGTGTGGAAGGCAAAGGCTACACCGCCTACCACCTCGACATGATTTCCCAGGCTTGGTTGACCACCAACGAAGTCGATCGCCCGCAGTGGCAGCATTGGTTGACCATCGTCAAACCCAACCGCGTCCGCCCCGGCACCGGTCTGCTCTTCATCGGTGGCGGGGCGAACCGCACCAACCCGCCATCCCAACCGGAAGCCAACCTGGTGTTGCTGGCCACCAACACCGAAACTGTGGTCGCTGAACTCAAGAACGTGCCGAACCAACCTCTGGTTTTCGCCGGTGAAACTAAAGGCCGCAGCGAAGATGCCCTCATCGCCTACACCTGGGACAAGTTCCTCCGAACCGGCGACGCGAAATGGCCGGCTCGCCTGCCCATGACCAAAGCGGCCGTCCGCGCCATGGATACCATCACCGCCTTCTGCGCCAGCGAAGCGGGCGGCCGACTGAAAGTGAACCAGTTTTTTGTCGCGGGCGGCTCAAAACGCGGCTGGACCACCTGGACGACTGCGGCCGTCGATGAGCGGGTCATCGCCATCGCACCCTTCGTCATTGACCTTCTGAACATCGTTCCCTCATTCATCCATCACTATGAGGTTTATGGGTTCTATGCACCCGCGGTGGGAGATTATACACGCGCCCGGATCATGGACTGGAATGGCACTCCCGAATATAAGGCGTTGATGAAGATCGAAGAACCTTTCGAATACCGTGAACGGCTCACTTTGCCCAAGTTCATCATCAATGCCAGCGGCGACCAATTCTTCGTGCCCGATTCTTCGCAGTTCTATTTCAAGGAACTGAACGGAGTGAAGTACCTCCGCTATGTCCCCAATGCCGAGCATTCGTTGCGCGGGAGCGATGCCTGGACCACCCTGCTGGCCTGTTACTCGGCCGTGCTGCACCAGGACAAACTGCCTCAATTCTCCTGGACCGTGAGCGAAGGCGCCATTCGCGTCCAGGCCCAGGATAAACCCACCGCCGTCAAACTCTGGCAGGCCACCAACGAAAAAGCCCGCGACTTTCGGCTCGGCACCATCCATGACGCCTGGAAAGGCACCGACCTGACCGAGTCAGGCAGCGGCGCATATGTCGCGCAGGTCGAAAAACCAGCCAGCGGTTGGACGGCCTTCTTCGTTGAACTCACGTTTCCCGGCAACGGGCCGGCGCCCTTCAAGTTCACCACCGACGTCAAAGTCGTTCCTGACGTCCAGCCCTACAAATACAGCCCGCCGACCGCACCGCGTTAAGGCGAAATCCGCGCCCGACCCACCAAACTTTCGTCGCCATTGGCGCATGCCCACTGTCTCCGAACAACTCCGGCGCGCGCGCGAGCAACAACGGATCGACATCTATCAGGTCGCCGAGATCACCAAGATCAAGACCGATCACGTCCGCGCGCTCGAATCCGGAAATTTCGAGATCTTTTCCGCGCCCGTTTACATCCGCGGCTTCGTCCGCACCTACGGCTCCATGCTCAAGCTGGATGTCCCCCAACTCCTGGCCGACCTGGAAAGCGAACTCGGACGCTCCGACCGGTTTCGTGACCCGCCGCCGCTCACCAAATCCCCGCGCGGACCGGTGGACTTTGTCATGCTCCAACTGTCCCGCCTGAACTGGAAAATTGCGGTGGCGGTGATCGGGGTCATCCTCTTGGTCCTGATCGCGGTCCTTCTCATCCGCGACCGCACGTCCGTCCGAACCGATCCACTGAAGAACCTGGAACCGGGCATCTATCGGCCTTCGCCTGGCCAAGGCGGGGAAACGTTGCCCTTGCCTGCCCCCGCTCCCGCACGATGAGCCGGCGGCATCTTACCAGCCCCAGCTGGGATTCACCACAGAGGGACAGGACCGCGGATGACACGGATGACACGGATGACACGGATAATAACAACCTTTTCATGCCTGTAGGGCAGAGCGTGCTGACTGCTGTTCACACTTTGCAAAGTGTGAACCACACCAGGAAAATGTCTCCGACGGACTGCCCGGGACTGCGAACGACAGGAAAACTCTTTCCCGCGCATTGAAAAACGCTGCGGCGCGCTAAAAAGCCGCTGCGATCTTTTCGATCGTTCGAATCTCAATGCGACTGGCAATGATTAGTCGCGTACAAAATCGCAAATGATCTCCTTTATCCGTGTCTTGGGCACAGAGGAAGTGGATGCCCCTTCCCGGATAATTCGATCAGACGGATCCTGTAGGCCAAAGTTAATTCGCTAATTCCCTTGCCCCCAATTCCCTTGCCCCCTTTGGCTCCGAGTGAGGCCAAGCGCTGGTTCGCGGACCTGGTTTGAGGTGCTGGCGCTGTTGTGGATCACTGGCGCCTTCGCGATGCTGAGCTGGCGAGTGACGCAACACTTGGGTTTCACGCGACGGATGCGCAAGGCGGAGTTGATCACCGACCCATCGATCCTCGCCGCGTTGGCGAAGGCCCAGTCGACCTTGGGCGTCGCAGGCTCCGTGCGGTTGATGCGCACCAACCAGACGGTTTGTCCAGCGGTGTTTGGAATCTTTCGGCCCCGGTTGCTTTTACCGAACCATCTCTCGGTTACCTTAAGCGACTCTGAACTGCAGCATGTGTTGTTGCATGAACTCGTCCATATCCGGCGCCGTGATGTTCTGCTGAACTGGGTCTGGATCAGCTTGCAAGCCTGGCGTTGGTTTAACCCGGTATTATGGCTGACCACGCCTGCAGGAACCGTGACCGCCCAAAGTGGTCAGCTTACCAATGTCGAGCGGCGAGCAAAACGCACGACCAACCTCGTTGCACAGCGCTTGGCGTTACCAGTGGTGATACGGGCGGCAATAAGGACCATAATAAAAACGATAGGACGGACCGTAGTAGTAGGGATACGGCCCATAGTAATAAGGATAGGGCGGCCCGTAGGGCGGGACGCCAAACGGCCCATAAACCGGCGCGCTGTGATTCATATCGAAGTAGATGCGTTGGGGAATCTTATCTTCGGGCCCGAACCCGCGGCCGGTGGCGAAGAACCGGGTTTGGACAAATTGATTGGTGACAAGCGGCCAGGCGCGGACGACATAAAAATAAGAACCAAAGTCGTGAAAGGTCCCGTCCTTGTCCCCGTAGACTTTCACGTGAAGCGGGGTATTAGCAATACTTTCGTTATTAATCTCGATCCGCGCGCCGGGTTCCGTGGCTTCAATCAACACGTCATAAGCAAAGGTCCCATGCGGTCCACGCTCCGCCCCCGGAGGCACGGTTTCACAGCCGGCTAGCAGACCACCCAGTGCCATCACCACGCCCTTAAGCCAAAGCCTGTTCATTCTTCCGTACATTGGATCAGTCCAAGCTCAGACACAATCTGAAGTTTGGGCAGTTTGGGCGCAATAACCTCTGCGCTGATCTTGCAAAACGCGGTAGGCAACTTCACACGTCACCACCGATCGTGTCGTTGCTGCTACCCGGTCTGAGGGGGCGATGGGATGGCCAGCGGCTCCGGCTTGGGATTTACGCCTTCGGCGGCCCCTTGGGCCTTGCGCCACCAAGCGGCCAGATGAAGCGACAATCCGCGGATCGCGCACACGGCCAGCAAGGCGAAGAACAGGCCAAAGACCAGGTGCAGGAGCTGCAAAATCGCATAAACCATCGCCACCGAAAAACCGAACAACGCCTGCCGGGACGGTTGGAGAGGCGTCGTGGCCGGATCGGGAATCATGTAAAGCGTAAAGATGATAAAGGCCGCGCTCGTCATCGGCATCAGCGGCACGAAAAAGGGCGTCCCGAAAAGATTGGCGCGCACGAGGCCTTGTAAAATAAAGCCGCCGACCCAGGCGGCCACCAGAGGCAGGCGCCCGGTGAAGAGCGCATGGATGATGATGCCAGTAATGAGGACGATCAAGGGAACGCCCCAGTCCCATAGCCCAGTGATGTTCTCAGTGAAATGATAAGGTGGAGCAAACCCCACATCAGGAAACAAAATCAAGGTCACGGCCACGCCCAGATTTGAGGGATTAAAAATGTGCTGGGTGTGGCCGTTGCCCACCGGGGCTCGCAACACGATCTTCGAACCGATGGATAACACCACCGCGAAGACCATTGGCCAAAGCCGCTCGTTGGCGTAAAGCAACATCGCACAGGCAAACCCAGGAATCAGACACGCCGGCAGAAAATTCAGGAAATTCCCAACGCTGCCGCCAAAACGGAGATCTCGATGGGTGGCGCGGGCGTCGACCCACTCCAAAAGGATGGAGACCGCGACCGCGGTGACGATGGCCGTCAACGGCGTGGCCCAGGATTGCTCGAACCCCAACACGGTATGCCCAATCACGTTCCAAACGATCATCAAGGTGGTGAAGTACCAAAGCGCAAACAGACGCAACCGGGGATTCTTGTTGGGATAAAACAGGAGAGTCGTGTTGAAAACCTTGGTGCTCATGATCACAGACTGAGACTAAGATGATTGTCCGTGCCTGGCGCCTTCACTTCCCCAGGAGCTTGAGCTTGGACGGCCAGGGCCTCGCTGCCCCGCAACTCAATCCTATGCCAACCAGGAAGCAACGGCAGCGGCTGCCGCCGAATCGTTCCATTCCGATCGCGCCACGTCAGTTCCACCGGCACCAAGTTGGTCTTGTCCCAGGACCCTAACCCGAAATGAATTTCCGGGCTGCGGCGCCCGGAGTGGCCGCTGCCGCCATCGACCTGCGCAATCAACCGGCGGCCGTTCGGCAAGGTTACCCTGGCGACCGCACCAATCGCCGGGGAACCATTGGTGTAAACCAGGCGCAAGCCAAGAAATGATCCGGTGCTCGGTGACTCATTCTTAAAAAAATAGGAAGGACCCCATTGATTGGCGGTGACAAAATCCAGGCGGCCATCGCCATCCACGTCGGCCACCGCGATGCCGCGGCTCACCATCGGTTCATTCAAGCCGATCTGTGGTGCCAAATCGTGATAGCGCCCGTCGCTGCCTCGCACGAAAAATGGGTTCCAGTCGTGTCCACTCAAGTCGGCTCCCGGCCTGAAGCTGGGCCAGAAACGTGGATTGTGAACGATCTGGTCGTTGCTCGTGCCCAGCGCCTGCAATTCGGGCCACCGATTAATGACTCCCTTGATGAAGCCGCACGCTTGGATCGCCTCCAGCACCCCGTCGTTATCGAAATCAGCCAGACGCGCTTCCCAGGCAAATCCGCTGCGCGCCAGGCCGAGTTTTTCGCTGCCGTGCACGTAAGGCGCGATGCCTTGTTTCATTTGGCCGATTTGGCCGGTGCTCAGCCATAAGAAGTGGCTTTCGGTGAGGCCAAATCGCGTGGCCAGGTTGCTGACAAAAATATCCAGGAACCCGTCGCCATTCACATCCCCGAAGTCCACCCCCATGCCCTTAAACGAATCGTGCCCCAGCACGCATGATTTGGGGGTGCGAAGATCGCGGCGGCCTTCCAGCAAAGCAAATTGCACATGGCCGGGCGTGGAGCGGTTGTGCAGCAAGTGGTCGGGACCAAAGTCGTTCGCCAAATAAACTTCCGGCAGAAGATCACCATCCAGGTCCGCTGCGCCAATCGCCAGAGTCCACCCGCGGGCGACGTCTTCGGTAAAAACATTTGTGATTTCCTGGTAACGGCCCATGGACGTGCCTGGCGGCAGACCGGTCGCCGGGGCCTGCCAGAGAAACACATGTTTGTAACCGCCATTGAGCGCCTTGGCTTTGCCTTCGTGCATCACCACCGTGCCGCCCGCCTGAGCGTCGAGAATCCGCGCACCATCCTGAAAATAATTTCCAATCAACAAATCGAGGTGACCATCGCCATCCAGATCCGCCACCGTGGCGGCATTGGAATACCAGCGTTCACCGGAATCCACCAGTTCGCCGGGAACAAACGCAGCCGGTCCAAGTCCCTTCTCCGACGGGGTCACCGGAGGTTTTCGGGAATAAAGGACCGGGGTGCGTCCCCAGAAATAAACCAACAAATCGATCCAGCCGTCTTCGTTGCTGTCGAGGGCCACCGTGCCCATCGGCGCAATGGTGGCAGGCCGGTAGCCGTGGTGAGACCAAAACGACGTGTCGAGAGCGAAGGGCTTATAACGTTCGCCAGTGCCCGGAACCGGCATGACCGTCACCAGATCCGTGCGAGGATCGACGTAGATCAGATCATTGGCCAACCCGTCGCCGTCCAGATCAGCCAGCGTGGCGGCGGCGCCAAGCGATGAAACCCAGGCCGCAATCCGTTCCAAGCTCGGATGCACTTGGCGGACGAACTTGTAGGGCGGATGATCCGGGACCTCCGGAAAAGAAAGTTTTTCAAAACGAAAGCGCGCCGCCAAACCGGCCGCATCCGATGATGTCAGCGTGGGCACTCTGGCGGCAGGATAGCATAGAGCCGCCAGGATAATTGCCGCGAACCGGCTATAGTACCTATTCATCCGTTCCGTGCAGGCTGGTGCTCAGCTCGGAGAAATCGGCTGGTCGGTTATCCATGCCCAGCCGCGCGATGTCAGAAATCTTTCTGTCCACACCATCCTAATCATTGCGTTGATTATCCGCATCCATGCGCCCGCTGACGCCCTCAGCCGCTTGCCAGTTCTTGAGTGATCTGTCGAGCGAATGTTTGCGCCCGCCCCACCGAACCGCCCATCCAGAAGCTGAATAAAACCACCAACGGCGAGCGCAAGCATAAATCGCTCCTCAACTTCTCTCTGCGTCTTCTGCAGACCAACGCTGCTTTAGAACATCTTGTCTTCCGCACCTTTGCAGATTAGTCCGTGAGCCGCGCCAGAATCCGCCGCACACGTCTGGCTGGACGTTTATGCCTATTGGAGGTCCCAGGTTACCGGCGACAACGCCGCTTCTATGAATGCGCCGCTTTCAGGGGTGAACCCCTTCAGCCAAGGGACGAAGCGTGGCCCGGGATGAGCCGAATGGCTATTTCGCTTCTTGCATGGCCCGCGCCCGATCTTAAGAGGCTCGCTACCAGGCCAAGTACACCGTGCGGGCGATCACACTGTCCAACTCCTCCCAGTCTCCGCAAGAGCCATGAATGACCGTGATTGCCAAAGACAGTTTTTTTGAAAAGATGCGTCATTCGGACCGTTAGATAAGCAAGCACCTATGAATCGCCGCCTCACGACTAGCTCTGGCGCCTGCCGCTGGCAGGCTCGGGTTGCCGCTGCGGTGATTGGCGTCGCAAGCTCCTGTTCCGCTGCCATTTCAACGCTCGATTTCACCATCAGTGGCGCGGGGGTGGAGGAGGTCGGTTCGACTATCATCTCCCTGCCCGTCTACCGCTCCGGCGCGCTGGACCAGACCGTCACGGTGCAATACGCAACCCACGACGGCACCGCGGTGGGCGGCCTGGATTACGTTCCGGTAAGCGGCACGCTCACTTTCAACCCGGGCGAATCATTCAAAACCATCACCATTAATGGGCTGGACGACTCGATCGCGGAGGGCACCGAATCCTTTTCGGTTGCTCTGAGCAATCCGTCACCCAATGCGGTGCTCGGTTTTAATCCAGTTTCGTATCTTTATGTGATCGACAATGAATGCCTGGCCAATCTGGTGGCGGCGAGTTTCGATCCGGGCGCCGGGGCGGCCCCCCCCATCCCGTACCTCTACGCACTGGCTGTGCAACAGGATGGCAAGATCCTGGTGGGCGGCACATTCACCGAGTGGAACCAGGTGGCCCGGCCAAATCTGGCCCGCTTGCTCCCTGATGGATCTCTCGACACCAGTTTCGTGCCCGATTTGGGCACGGCCGCTCGCGTGAACGCGATCCTGGTTGAGCCGGACGGAAAAATAGTCGTGGCCGGTCTCTTCAACTTGGCCGGTCACGTTAACATCGTGAGGCTGAACTCCGATGGATCCGTTGACAAAACGTTTGCAGCCACCTTGCCGAGCGACAGTTGGCCGGCCAGCCTGGCCCGGCAATCGAGCGGGAAGATTCTGGTGGCGGGAGGCACTCCAATTGCGGGAGACCGTCACCCGCTCATTCGCCGTTTCAACCTGAGCGGGACGAGGGATAACAGCTTTACCCTTACACCACTGGCGGATGCCGCGGGCATTCAACGGATCGTCGTGCGTCCAGACGACAAGATCGTCGCGGCCGGCAGTTTTGGGCCCGGCTTGGGATCGGTCATTCTGTTAAGTGCCAATGGCGCGCGGGATCCCGGGTTTGGCGGTCCAGCCGCAGATGGTCTGCAACTAGCCCTTGCGCTCGAGGTCCAAGCCGATGGAAAAGTCCTGGTGGGCGGCGCCCCGCAATACAATGGGTCGACTGGACCGCTGTTGCGCCTGAACGCAGATGGCTCACCGGATCCCGAGTTCACGGTGGCCAGCACCGCCGGCAATACCTATTCCACCGTTCAAACGCTGGCCTTGCAAAGCGACGGCCGGATCCTGATCGGAGGCAGCTTCTTTGCCTTCGAAGGACGCGCTCTCTACGGCATCGCCCGCTTGTTGCCAAATGGTGCCCTCGACCGAACCTTCGATACCGGACAGGGCCTCGGCGGATTGGATTCCTATCCCATTGCGTACGCGGTTGCACTGGAAACCAAGGGGACGGTCCTGGCCGGAAACTTCAATTCCGTGGATGGAATCGCGCGCGCAAACATCGCGCGGCTGTTACCCAGCAACAACGTGACCACCGTTGACTTCCTCCTGTCGGAATTCTCCGCCGGCGAGTCGCAGTCCGCTGTGCTTTACTTGCGGCGCTGCGGCGACAGCGGGGCGCCGGTCTCCGTGAATTATGCCGTCAAGGACGACACGGCGGTGGCAGGCTTGGATTTCGTTGGATCAAACGGAATTATTGTTTTCGAGCCAAATGAAAACGAGAAGACACTCACCATTCCGTTGATTAACGACAACCTAATCGAAACCGAAGAACGCTTTTCCGTCACCTTATCCACGCCCACCGGCGGAGCCATTCTTGGCCCGCGTTCCGTCGCGGTTGTGACGATTCGTGACGACGATCGCGCGCCTTCTCAGGTCGACCCGACCTACGCCCAGACCGAGATCGGCAACGGCTCCGTCTCCGCGTTGGCTCTCCAGTCCGATGGCAAATTGCTGGTCGGCGGCGACCTCTTTTGGCTAGCCGGCCGGGCGGTCGGCACGGTCCACGGCATTGCCCGTTTCAACGTCGACGGCACTCTGGACCCGAGTTTCCTCGCTCCCACCAACATCGTCCCTTCGGAGGAACAGCCCGTCACGGCTCTGGCGCTGCAATCTACCGGCGACGTGTTGTGCGCAGGGCCGCTTGCCATGGAAGGCAATTCCCTGGCCCATAAGTTGGCCCGCCTGCATGCCGATGGATCTCTCGATCCCACGTTTGTTCCTGCCATCAACGCCGAGCTCATCACCACCATCCGGGTCCAGGCGGATGACAGCGTTTTGGTCGCCGGCCACGGGGTGTATTCCACAAGGAGCCGTGGAGTAGTTCGCCTGCGGAAAAACGGAGACGTTGACCCGACCTTTGCCACCACCGGGCTGACCGCCAGTCCCCAAATCAACGCGCTCCTGGTGGCTCCCGACGGCCGGATTCTCATCGGCGGCAGTTATCTCGGTTCCGCGGCCTCAGGAGTTGCGATCTACATGGTTCGCCTGCTGCCCAACGGCAGCCTGGATCCCACTTTCGCAGCCGCGATCGGCACCACCAGCCATGAAGCAGTCACCGCCATTGAGATTCAACCCGACGGAAAAATCATCGTCGCGGGCGAATTCGAAACGGTGACCGGCGTGCCTCGAAAAAATATCGCCCGTCTCCTGCCGAATGGGACGGTGGATCCGTCATTCAATCCCGGGCTTGGCACTGATAGTCCGATCCGTGCCCTTTTGTCGCAACCGGACGGCCGGATCGTTCTTGGCGGAGACTTCCGTCTGGTGGACGGCTTCCGGCTGCACGCTTTGGCGCGCCTCAATTCGAATGGCAGCGTCGACATCGCCTTCGGCTCGGAGGCGGCGCCGGTGATGGGTTGCCGAGCGCTCCTGGCTCAAGATGACGGACGCATCCTCGCTGGCGGCGTATTTTGCCGGCGTGGTCCGACCGATGATAGTGACGAGTTCGAGTATTGCTATGGAGTGCTGCGCCTGAACCACGATCCGCTTCCGCGTTTGGCCGCCGATCTTATCCGCGGTTCCCGCCACGTCCAAATCCGGGGCTCCGTCCTGCCGGGGCGCGTTTACGTGCTGGAAGGGACGCCCGACCTGCAGAACTGGACGCCTCTTCAAACCAACACGATACGCACCTCGGCCGCGGTCTTGGAATTTGTGGAACCCGTGCTCACGTCCCCACCACAACGCCTCTACCGCCTGGCCGAGCAGCCCTGACCATCTCGGCCCTCAGGACCAGGGCCACGCCTGCCTTCCCTTAGTCAGACCTCGGTTCGAACCGGCCTGCCATCCAACCTAAGGCCGCTGCGTTCCATTCACTTCGTCTCCTCCATACCTTTCGTTGGGGCAGTGCCTTTTTTCATCACGCAACACGTCACATCCTTTGAGCCGCATTTCTCGCAGACGTGAGTGACCTGCTCGTGAGCGGATTTACCCGAGCCTTTGGTTTCAATCTTGGTCTCGCAGCCGGGGCAAAGGTGCTCCGCCTTTGTTTTCTCCTCTTTGACATGTCCCTTTGTCGTCTCGACGTAGGTCGCTGTGATGGTTTTGCACTTGGGGCATGACATCACCACCATGTCGCCGGCCTGCAGCGCCTCGATGTCATGAGTGGTTTTGATGGGCTTGAGTTGGATGAGTTTCTGAGCGCCCTTCTCCTGCGCCTCGGCTGTCCCGGGAGCGGCGAGGAAAAGCGCCACGGCCAGGCTGGAAGCCGCCAGGGATACCTGGATTATTTTTGGTGTTTTCATAGTCGCGTCTTTGCTTGCGACCGGATGGATTCCAGATCGCGCCTCTAACAAAGCCCCTGGTCCGTGCAATTGCTCTTCAGCACTTGCTGTGGTCGAACCGGTTTTTGCGCCGGACGCGCGATCCACAGGCAAGAAAGGACCGAACATTGCCAACCGGTGTGAAGGGGAAATTGCGGTCTGCCATGACAGTGTAGGCGGAAAGAGAATGCAGTCGCATTGGACCATACAAGCACCTATGAAAACGCTCAAAGAAACCATCGCCGAACATCCAATCTTTCATGGAATGAGGCGGGAGCACCTGGCGCTCTTGGCCGAGAGGGCCAAGGCGGGTACGTTCAACTCGGGCGAGACCCTGTTCCGGGAAGGGGAACCGGCGAACGAGTTTTACCTCATCGAAAGCGGCCAGATCGCCCTGGAGACTCAGGCCGCCGCGGACGGCACCGCGACGGTGCAGACGCTCGGGCCTGGCGACGTGCTGGGATGGTCATGGCTCTTCGCGCCATTCGTCTGGCATTTCCGGGCCGTGGCCGTCGAACCGACCAGCGTGGTGGTCCTCAGCGGCGCCCATCTGCTGGCCACGTCTGAGAACAATCATGATTTCGGCTATGAACTCATGAAGCGCGTGGCGCAGATTGTCATCCGGCGGCTGCAAGCCACCCGCAAACAACTGCTCGCCCTCCACGTCGAGTCGTTATTGAATGATTGAATTGAATGATCGGTGCGCCACGAACCGCTAATGAAACGGGACATCAACACAAGTGAGGTGCTAGGCGTGGTGGATTTGCCGGAAGGCCGTTGCGAATTGTGCGCCAGCGCCGAGGCCAACTTCGATGAAGGAACGGGCCGGCTCATCGTGCAACTGGAGGCGTTTCTCCGTCCCAGCGACCTGCGCGTGAAGGAACGGCACTTCCGCGCTTCTTGGATCCCGGTGGACGAGACGGTGAGCGAGTCGGTCGAACGCGAAGAATGTCATGACGTTGCCCGGGAGGTGTTTCATCGCTGGGTGCGCAAAGTACGGGAGGCAGCGCCCCAATTGCACCACCAGTGAGCCCGCGTTCCGCCGGGTCGCGACAAGAAATGGGCTAGAGTTGCCAAGGCCGGTGAAGAAACTCCACTCTGCTTCAGCTATAAGAATTCCCTCATGAAAACGAAGACGCTTCTCTTGGCTGTTCTCGTGGTGATCATCGTTGGCTTGTCCGGGAGCTTGGCCCAATCCAAACGCAAAAGCCCCGCCAAAGAGTTCATGCGCGACAAATTGGACCTGTCACAGCGGGTTTTGGAAGGCATTGCCACCGAGGACTACGCCCTGATGATCAGCAAGGGCACGCGCCTCAGCGCGATGACCCGCGAGGCCGACTGGCGCGTGTTCGAAAATCCGGACTACGATCAGCAGAGCATCCTCTTCCGCCGGCAGGTGGACGCCCTCATCAAAGCGGCCAAAGACAAGAATCTTGACGCCGCCACGCTGGCTTATGTACGCATGACCATGAGTTGTGTGGATTGCCACAAGCTCGTGCGCGGCAAAGTGGTCGCGCAAGCAGCGCCCTTTTCAATCGGACACTTGAAGGCACTATGACTGGAGCGCGAGCGTGGTCTGACACGCCCGGCCGGTTTGGCACTGGGTCATGATGAACCGCGGTAATCCGAAGGACCAAACACGCGCGGTTGATGCACTCTGGCGTCGCCAGGGCAACCGTCTCGATGCGCTTTTCTCGCCCAAGTCAGTGGCCATTATCGGGGCATCGGAACGCCCGCGTAGTGTCGGCCGCGCCCTCGTCCAGAATCTACAGGACTTTGATGGACCGACCTTTCTGGTTAACCCGAAGCACCGGGAAATTCTGGGCGCAAAGAGTTATCCAGACATCCAGTCGGTGCCGGAAAAGGTGGACCTCGCGGTGATCGTCACGCCGGCGCAGATGGTCCCCGGAGTGGTGCGTGGCTGCGCGAGCGCGGAGGTCGGCAGCGCGATTGTTCTCTCGGCTGGATTCAAGGAATGCGGCGCGGCGGGAGCGGAGCTGGAGCAACGCGTGCTCGCGGCCGCGCGAACCAGCCAGTTGCGCCTGGTTGGCCCCAATTGCCTCGGGGTGATGGTTCCCCACCGACGGCTCAATGCCACCTTCGCCCAGGGGACGGCCAAGCCTGGTCACGTGGCATTTATCAGCCAAAGCGGTGCGCTTTGCACAGCCGTCCTGGATTGGAGTTTGCGTGAAAACGTTGGCTTCAGCGCGTTTGTCTCGCTGGGCTCGATGCTTGATGTTGGCTGGGGCGACCTGATTACCTACCTAGGCGACGACCCGGCCACCCGGAGCATCGTTTGCTATATGGAATCCGTGGGGGACGCACGCAGCTTTCTTTCCGCGGCCCGTGAGGTTGCTCTCACCAAACCCATTATCATTCTCAAGGTCGGCCGGACCGAAGGGGCGTCCAAAGCCGCTGCCTCCCATACCGGAGCCTTAACGGGCAGCGACTCGGTCCTCGATGCTGCATTTCGTCGGGTCGGGGTGTTGCGCGTGAACACGATCGAAGAACTCTTCGATATGGCCGAGGCCCTCGCCAAACAACCGCGCCCGCGCGGCCCGCGTCTGGCCATTGTGACCAACGCCGGAGGCCCCGGGGCCCTGGCCACCGATGCCCTCATCGCCAGCGGCGGCCAAATGTCTACGCCGTGCGCCGACACTCTCGCCAGCCTGGACCAACTCCTGCCCCCGCACTGGAGCCACGGCAATCCCATCGACATCCTGGGCGACGCGGATGCCGGCCGATATGCCCAGGCCCTGGAACTCGTGGCCCGGGATGCCCAGACGGACGGCCTGCTGGTGATCTTGACGCCACAAGCGATGACGGAGGCAACGGCTACTGCGGAACGATTAAAGTCGATCGCCAATCCTGAAAAAAAACCGCTGCTGGCAAGTTGGATGGGCGGGCCGGCGGTGGATGCCGGTGAGACCCTCCTCAACGCGGCCAGCATTCCCACCTTCAAGTACCCCGACCGCGCCGCACGCGCCTTCTCCTTGATGTGGCAATACAGCGATCGTTTGCGAGCGCTTTATGAAACGCCGGCCCTCACCACCGGTGTCACGGCCGAACTCAACCGGAGCGCTGCCGAGCAGATTGTCCTGGCCGGCCGAAAAGATCGCCGCACGATCTTAACCGAAGTCGAGTCCAAGCAACTCCTCTCCGCCTACGGCATCCCGACCGTCGAGACGCACGCCGCCCACAATGAAGATGAGGCCATCCAACTTGCGAAGAAGATTGGTTTCCCGGTTGCCGTCAAGCTTCTGTCGCAGACGATCACACACAAGACCGATGTGGGCGGAGTTCACCTTGATCTGGATAGTCCAACGTCCGTGCGGCGTGCCTGGCGCGCCATTCGAACCAACGTGACCGCACACGCCGGACCTCAACATTTCCTCGGCGTGAGCGTGCAGCCCATGGTGCGGCGCCAGGGCTACGAACTGATCCTGGGCAGCAGTGTGGATTCCCAATTCGGCCCCGTGCTGTTGTTTGGGGCCGGCGGAGAGTGGGTTGAAGTATTCAAGGATACGGCACTTGGCTTTCCGCCCTTAAACGACACCCTGGCCCGACGGTTGATGGAACAAACCCGCATTTACGCTGCGCTCCGAGGTATCCGAGGCCGCAAACCGGCCAGCCTGGAGGCCCTGAGCAAGTTGCTGGTTCAGTTTAGTCAATTGGTGGTGGAACAGCGCTGGATATCCCAGATCGACCTGAACCCGGTGCTGGTTTCAGCCGAACAACTGCTCGTCCTGGATGCGCGCGTGGTGCTCCACCCGCCCGGCACGTCCGAAGATCAGCTTCCCATCCTGGCCATCCGTCCCTATCCAACTCGTTATGTTGTCCCGTGGACCTTGAAAGATGGATCCAAGGTCATCATCCGGCCGATTCGCCCCGAGGACGAGCCGCTCATGGTGAAGTTTCATCGAGCGCTGTCGGAGCGCAGCGTCTATTTGCGATACTTTGCTCCGCTCAAACTTGACCAACGTGTCGCCCACGAACGCCTCAGCCGCCTCTGCTTTATCGATTACGACAGGCAAATGGCGTTGGTGGTCGAGCGCCGTCATCCACAGACCAGCGAACTGGAAATCCTTGGCGTTGGGCGCCTGAGCAAACTTCACAGCGCCAACGAAGCCGAATTCGCCCTCACCGTGGCAGATCAATGGCAGCATCACGGACTGGGGACAAAACTGTTGCGGCTCCTGGTCCAGGTGGGTCGCGACGAAAAACTTGAACGCATCACCGCCACCATGCTCGCCGACAATCAGGAGATGCAGCAGGTGGCCAAGAAAGTGGGATTCAAGTTGCAGCGCGAGTCAGGCAGTCAGGATAGGCGGGCCGTCCTCGTCCTCTAACTAACTAAACTAAGAAGGCTGACCCCAGACTTCAATGGCAGCGAACCCCGGCCTGGCCTAGGGCGGATAAGTTGGGGCTGAGGAACGGGATGCCGAGCTCAAGCCCACGAAGGATCAGCAGCGCAGCCATCAGCACCACGGCGACCCGCGTCACGTTTGGGAGTGAAAATCGCGCCGGGAGTGGAAAACGTTGTCCGGCCAGGTGCACACTCAACATAACAGGAAGGGTTCCGAGACCGAACATCGCCATAGACGCCGCACCGCTCAGCGCATGCCCGGTGGCCGTGGCACCCGCGCCTGCCACATAAACCAAGCCGCATGGAAGTAATCCATTGAGCGCGCCCATCAACGCCTGGGCCGACAGCGCATCGCGCCGGAGCAATCCGCCCAGGCCCCCCTTGAGCAACGCAACCCACCTCCAAACCGGGGTCGCCAGAGAGACTTTGCTAGCCACCACGAGACCGGCCAACAGGCCTATGCCTAGTCCAATCGAAAGCCAGTTCTGAAAGCCCGCCAGGGTCATGACGCGCCCGGCCTGCCCAAGTACCAAGCCAAGCAAGCTGTACGCCCCGATCCGCCCCAGATGATAGACCACACGGCCAGTCGACGCGCGCACCGTCCGCGGCCGCGCCTTGGCCAACGCCACCATCAGCGGGCCACACATGGCGGCACAATGCAGGCTACCAGCACATCCGAGCAGAAAAGCGGTCCACAAATGCATACGGTTCTCGGTTCTCGGTTCTCGGTTCTCGGTTCGCTATTCTCTGGTCTCTCACTGGGCCGGAATGGAGGCGGCGGGATTGACTCCCCGCTCCGGCTCTGCGAACACCAGGGTTTCTTCCAGGAAATAGTCTTGACCGTCTGCCTTCCATTGCAGGCGCATCTTCCATTGGCCGGCTCGCCGCCCGCTCACATCGATGCGCTGCAGCCCTGCGGCGTCCACGGACAACGCGACCTCGAAATCAAGACTGGCCTCCGAGGGACGATAGAAACGGACTCGGCCTCGAGGGCGCCGGGCCACCTGACCGGCAGGCAAGCGCAGCATGACTTGACTGCTGGCGGCATTGTATTGGATGGTGACCTCACTCCGGAGTCCGGCCGTGCGGTTCAGCCGGTCGAGCTGCATTTGAAAGCGCACTTCCTCTTCGTAGTAATCGGGGCTGACCAACTCCACGCGTTGACGCAAAGCGAAGGTGATCCAGGCGGCCAAAGCGGCGCCAAAGATAACGAACCAGGCCAGGATGGCATGGGGCCAAAAGGTGCGAGGGGGTTTGACCAAGAGCGGATCCATAAAGCGCATTTAAAATCTACTGCCGAGGACCAACAAAACCGGTGGTGACCGTCTCCAGAAGTTTGCCGTTCGAATAAACACCGAGCTTGAGCCGTGTGCTGTTGCCCGTCAGCACGCCTGGGTCCAGCTCGATCAGAACCGAGGTTTGCGCCAGGTTCGCCTTGGGCACGCGGAACGGTCCGGCGCCCATCAATCGCACGGTGCCGGCGACGTTCTCCAGCTTCAGCTGGACGGTCAGATCGCGCGCGGTCTTGTTGATGACCTTGATGGTGTAGAGGTTTTCGATTTTACCCTGAGGAGTTTGTTGGAAGAGCGCACCGGGTGCGCGCAGGAGCGTGGTCTCCACTTCAGCGCGAGTGAAGACAAGGAAAAGAAACAAGCCGACCAGCGCCGCCAGCACCCCGGTATAAACCTTCATGCGCGCAGTAAAACGTTGGGGTTCGCCCCGTTCGATATGATTGAGCGAAGCAAAACGAATGAGGCCGCGTGGCCGGCCCACTTTGTCCATGATGGCGTCACAGGCGTCGATGCAGGCCGTGCAATTGACGCATTCCATCTGCGTGCCGTTGCGGATGTCGATGCCGGTGGGACACACCGCCACGCACTGTCGGCAGGCCACACAATCGCCTAACCCGGCCGCCACGCGCTGCTCATGAGTGTGCTCGCGGCGCAACGGGCCGCGCTTTTCTCCGCGCCGATGATCGTAGGCGACCACCATCGAGTTCTCGTCGAGCATGGTGGATTGCAGGCGGCCATAGGGACAGATGAAGGTGCAGGCCTGTTCACGGAAACGCGCGAAGATCCCATAAAACAGAAGCGTGAACAGAGCCATAAAGCTGAGCCCGACTAGATGCCTGCGCGGATCGTCGAATTGGATGGCGAGCAACTGCTCGCTGCCAATGATGTAGGCCAGCAACGTATTCCCGACGACGAATGAAAGGCCCAGGAAGACCGCGTGCTTGACCCCCTTTTTCAAAATCTTCCGCGCATCCCACCCAGCCGCGTCCAGGGCCCGCTGCTCGTGCGCATCCCCCTCAATCAGATACTCAATCTTGCGGAAGACCATTTCCATCATCACCGTCTGCGGACAGGCCCAGCCACACCAAAGCCTCCCGAACGCCGCGGTGAAAATGATGATGCCCATGATGAACACCAGCATCGCCACGGCGAAGATCACCGTGTCCTGCGGCCAGAAGATCTGACCGAGAACCGAGAAACGCCGCTCGACCACGTTGAACATTAAAAGCGGGTTGCCCTGGATCCGAATCCACGGACCCGCGAACATCAGGGCGATGAGGCCGGTGGCAAACCAGGCCCTCCGCCCATGCCAGCGGCCGGCCGGTTTCTTGGGATATAACCAGCGACGGTTCCCTTCGCGGTCTGCCGTCGCCAAGTGGTCGCGATAATCCTCCCAGTTGATATCGCGAGCCACCCCGTGTGGATCAGGTGGCACAGTTGGGGAAGGCTCGTTCATCAAAGAGCATCGCCGCTCACACTGAACATCTTCGAGGGATTTGGGATTGCGTGCTGCACAGCCTTTGCCAGGCATTGACCTTTTTTTGGCCGGCGCATGCCATTTGCAGCCCAGGCCACTCCGCCCACCGTGGTCGAGTCTCAAGGTCTGCCCACCCCTCCGAACAGGCAACATCTCCGCCAAGAGAAAGCCACGCTTTGGCAAATCCCGGGAGGCAAGCGGACGGTCAAATGGCCAGAGTTCGGTCTGCGCACGCGTCCGGCCCACTTGGCCGGAAGAGTGTCGGCGCTACCACGAAAGAGAGTGCTATGAATACGAATATCCTTCTGCGGGCCGGACTAGCCGGGACAGTGGCTGCTGGCATGGTGGCTGCCTCCCTGCTCGCGGCGGACAACCAATCGAGACGCGCGGTCACCCAGGCCTTCATGCGCCAAAAGCTGGCCTTGTCACAGGCGGCCTTAGAGGGACTTACGCTGGAAAGATTCGAACTCGTGTCCAAGAACGCCATTCGCTTGCGCGAAATGACGCAAAGCAACCAGTGGCTGGTGATGAAGCAACCGGACTACCTGGCACGGACCACCAACTTCCAGAAGAACGCAGTTGCTCTCTACTTGGCCGCCGTCGATAAAAACCTCGAGGCAGCCACCGAGGCTTACACCGAACTGGCACGGAGCTGCGTCGACTGTCATCGACTTGTCCGCCTCGAGCAACGCAAGAATGCCGGCAAACCCCTTCGGCCCGAACCGGCCCCGGACAAACCTGTCCTCATTCCCTGACGGCGCGGCAAGAAAGAGCCTGTTTTACCCAATGCCCGGGTAGGCAGCGCACCATCCTTGCGCCAGGATGACTGTGTCAGGATGAACATTTATGAGAACAACAACTGCCAAGATCACCCGGTCCGGACGCAAGGCTATTTCCGGTCCGGTCCGGATCAAATCGATCCTTGTTCCTGTTGATTTCTCGCCTGCTTCCAAGCGAGCCCTCGAATACGCGGTGGGGGTGGCGTCCCAGTTTAAGGCCACCTTGACGCTGCTGCATGTGGTCGAGCCGGTCGCGACCCCGGATTTCGCCGCGTCCTTCCCGTTGGCCCTGGAGGATGAAAGCCTGATGGCCGCGGCCAAGCGGCAATTGGAGCAGACGGTGAAGGCAGCTCGAGTTCCTCGTGGGATGGTGGAGAAGGTTCTGGTGCGTTTTGGCCGTTCCTTTCACGAGATCGCCGATGCGGCTCGAACGCGTAAAGCGGACCTCATCATCATCTCCACCCACGGTTACACCGGGTTGAAGCACGCCCTGTTGGGCAGCACGACGGAACGGGTCGTCCGCCATGCGCACTGCCCAGTCCTGGTGGTGCGTCAAAACTGAAGAGTCACGGCCGAGACTAGGATCTTTATGAAAGTAAAACCAGCCAATAAAGTTGGGGAAGTCACACTCGAGCTTAACCGCAAGGATGACACGTTGATGGCGGCAGCGACGCAAAGCGCCGTGAAATCGCCATTCATGATCAAGCAGATCGTGGTGCCGATCGATTTCTCCGAGTGTTCGAAGAAGGCCTTGCCCTATGCGCTGGCGCTGGCCAGGGAGCACCGGGCGGACCTGACACTGCTCTATGTCGTGGAACCGGCCTATGGCGCCGGCGAATACGGCGGCATCGATTACGCCCAGATCGAAGCGTGCATGAAGGAGGGCGGTGAAAAGGAACTCGCCCGAATGGCCGCGGAACAGGTGCGTAGCCAGGTCAAAGCGGTCACGCAGGTGTGCGTGGGAAACCCGGCGCGTGCGATCGTCCAAACAGCCAGAGATTTGCCGGCGGATCTGATCGTGATTGCCACGCACGGACGCACCGGACTGAAGCATGTCCTGCTGGGCAGCGTCGCCGAGCACGTCGTGCAACGGGCGCCCTGCCCGGTTTTGGTCGTCCGGGAGAACGAACATGAAATCCTTCCTTCCTGATCCCGGCGTCCGCCCTCGCGCTCTCATGACGTCGCCCACGGCCATCGGAGGAGGAAACGGGACCGCCAGCGAGGGTCCGTGGAAGGATACCGCCTTTGGATGTGCCCGCGATTTCCTCGACAACCGGTTCGTTTACACGGTCATCTCCCCGCGTGCGCGGGGGTTGTCCGTGGGAGTGAATATGAACCCGGATCGGCACTGCAACTTCGACTGCGTTTACTGTGAAGTGAACCGCGCCGAACCGTCGCGCGAATCCCGCCTGGACGTGCCCGTGATGATCGCCGAATTGCAGCGCACCTTGCAACTGGTCCAGTCCACCGCTTTGAGGCAACAACTGCGCTATCGCGGCGTTCCCCCGGAACTGCTGGAACTGCGGCATGTCGCCCTGAGCGGAGACGGAGAACCGACGCTCTGCCCGAACTTCGTCGAAGCGGTCGAGGCCGTCGTGCACCTGCGCGCCCGCCATCAGCTCGCCTTTTTCAAATTGGTCCTCATCACCAACGCCAGCGGGCTGAACCGGCCGGAGGTCGTCGAAGGCCTCAAGAGTTTCACCCTCAGCGACGAGATCTGGGCCAAATTGGACGCCGGGACCCAAGATTACATGAAAGGTCTCAATCGCACCGAGTTCACCCTCGAGCAGACCTTGGCGAATATCCTTTTCGTGGCGCGGCAGCGTCCGGTTGTGATTCAGAGCCTCTTCCCTTCCATCCGTGGCCAAGCCCCGCTTCCGTCAGAAATCGAAGCTTATGTCCAGCGGCTCCGCGACCTGAAAAATGCCGGAGCACAAATCTCGCTCGTGCAGATCTACTCCGCCACCCGGCCCACCCCGCATGCCGAATGCGGCCATCTCCCGTTACGCACCCTCTCCCACATCGCTCAGCGTGTCCGTCAAGGAACCGGCCTGCAAGCAGAGGTCTTTTAACCCGATTCATCGAACGTCCGTCCGGACCAACCCCGCCGCGCTCCACCGGCATCCAGGACGATTCTCAAAGTTGCGCCCAAACCAACAAATGACGGTTTTTGTTGACCAAAAGACGGCGAGCGTGCCGCGCACTCATGGTTCAAGGTTATACGGGTTGGAAAGCTATCGGCATTAGCCAACCCGGCGGGAACCGAGCGACGCGGGTTCGGTCCTCCGCTGCACCTAGAGACGCGTCAAACAGGCTTATGAGCGCATTAACACGTTGGGATCCATTCAAGGAACTGGAAGAAACTCAGAACCGCCTCGCGCGATTCTTCGGCCTCCCCGCCTCACACACGACCAACGGCGGGAAGGAGTCATTGACCGTCACAGAATGGACGCCGTCCGTCGACATTGTCGAAGATGAAAAGGAATGGCTGGTCAAAGCTGACCTGCCGGAGGTGAAGAAGGAGGACGTGAAAGTGACCGTCGAGAATGGCGTGCTCACGCTCACCGGAGAACGAAAACTCGACAAGGAAGAAAAGGACAAGAAGTATCACCGCCTCGAGCGTTCTTACGGGAACTTCCTGCGCAGCTTCACGCTGCCGAATTCGGCGGATGCCACCAAGGTAAACGCGGAGTTCAAGGACGGCCTGCTCAAGGTGCATTTGCCCAAAAGTGAGAAGGCCAAACCGAAAGCGATCGAAGTAAAGCTTTCGTGATGCATCGAGGCAGCGCTGTAGCTTAGCGTGGCCGCACACTGTAGCGGCGGTGTGCGACCGCCGACCTTTCGATCTAGTTTCTTTGGGACCCGGCGGCAGGGACGTCATAAACCGCCGCTTACAGTTACAGTTAATGTGGCCGCGCGGGGCGAAGGTGGAACTGGCAGAACGAGGTCTTGTCGGAACGGGGACGGAATCGCTCGTGGCGAGAATAAGGATGCCGGCCTGCACGGCGTGTCGGAAGGCAATGTCGCGCCAGTTCGCATCCATCAGCAGATCGAGCTCCAGTTTCTGGCTCCTGGCTCCTGGCTTCTGGGATTGCTCATTGCTCATTGCTCGTTGCTGACCAATTGTGATCGGGTAATAACCTCTGCCTGAAAAGGCTCCGCCAGCCTCAACCAAGGGTTTTTCTCATGGAGAAGACCGTTGAGGTCCTGCCGTTCTCACGAAATTCTCACCTCCCTCTCACGCTTGTTTCATCCGCGCGGCACTTAAATGAGGCCATTGATGAACGGAACCATCAGCTCGGTGTGCGGGCGGTTGGACTTGTCGCTTGCGCATCGGGGAACATGAATAACGAGTCGGAGAATATTGAGAAGGAAGCACTATGAAAATGGAAACGCGTTCGCCATCGGAAGGACAGCGCATCAACGACCATCCAGGCCAAAGAAAATCGGCGCGTTTGCGTCCGTCGGCCCTGCTGGGGGCTGGAGTGCTGGTCACCCTCCAACTCCTCACTGGCCCAACGACCGCGGCAGCCGTTGATGTCTGCCGCCAGACTGCCCAGGCGGTCCTGCGGTCCTGTCAAGCAGCAGCACAGAGCGATTATTGCCTCGCCTTGGGAAAGTGCGCCAACCTCACTGACGCGGCCGCGCGGGAGGACTGCCAGAAGCAAGCGTCGGCGCAGTTGAAAGAGGCACTCCAGACCTGCAAAGACCAGCAGGAAGCACGGCAGGTGGCCTGTGGACGGCTCGGCCCAGCACCGTATGACCCGGTGATCAATCCGGCGAACTTCACTACCAACATCGACAACCCGTACTTCCCGTTGAAACCGGGCACGACCTTTATTTACGAGGGTCAGACCGCGGCCGGTTTCGAGCACGACGAGTTCGCCGTAACGCACGTGACAAGAGTGATTATGGGCGTCACCTGCGTCGAAGTGCGCGATACCGTCTTCACCGACGGCGAACTGACGGAAGACACGCTCGATTGGTTCGCGCAAGACACGGACGGGAACGTGTGGTACTTCGGCGAGAATACACACGAACTGGAGGGCGGATTGATCACCACCATTGATGGCACGTTCATGGCGGGCGTCAACGGGGACAAGCCCGGCATCATCATGAAAGCCCATCCGGCCGTCGGCGACTTTTATCGGCAGGAGTTCTCGCTCGCCAATGCCGAAGACTTCGCAGAAACCCTCAGTCTCACCGAATCTGTTACCATCCCGGCCGGCTCCTTCAGCAACTGCCTGAAATCGCAAGAGACGACGCCATTGGAAACTGACCTCCTCGAGCACAAGTTCTACGCGCCGGGTGTTGGCAATGTGCTGACGATTGATGCGAACACCGGGGACCAGAGCAAGCTCATCCGAATCACGACAGACTGACGCGAGCAAGCCAACGGAAGGGAAACATGACCATGAAAACTCTAGGGTGGATAAATGGGTTACCGTGGCGAAGGTGTAACCGGGTTCGAACTGCGAGAACGAGGTCTTATTCGTTGATGCCCCAGTGGATCGGGGGATGAGTTCGACGCAGCACATCGTCCAGCAACGGCGTGACCCGCTCGGCTCGATCCTGAAGCTGAAACAAGGCATCGCTCAATTCGCGCCGGAGAACCGGCGCAAAAAACGGCAGCCCAGCTTTTTGCGTGGCCACACGGAGCGCTTGGATCCTGGAAGAATCGTCAGGCTCGGGCTGTAATTCGGTGCCGAACAACGCCACCACTGCACAGTCCGTTCCTTGCTTGCGGTCGAGAATGGTTTCCATCCATTGAGTTACACCTGTCGGAACAGGGGCGGAATCGCTCGTGGCGAGAATAAGGATGTCGGCCTGGACGGCGTGTCGGAAGGCAATGTCGCGCCAGTTCGCATCCAGCAGCAGCTCGAATGACCATGGGAACGGCTGGAACTCGATGTCGTCGACCAGGCCCCGTCCCAGTTGAGCCAAGGTGTGCATGGCGCGTTTGCCCGCGGCCAGATCTTTGTAGGCGATGGTGACTTGCAGTGCCTGCTTCGTCTCCGGCCATTCCCCGCTGGAGTTGGTTCCGTCCAAACAACGCTGGGCTTTCATGCTTACAGTTTTCGTCGGCGCAGGCAGACAAGGAAGTGAGCTGTGCTCTCATGTTCAGTAGGGATCTACCCTATGCCCTGTAGGGCTCCGGACTTCCTGGTTCGCTTCTCGCCGATCTCTGCGGATAGGCTCGTCGCTCACGCCTCGTCTCAGCCCAAAATCCATGCCGCCCAGGTGGAGCTATTGCGGGGACACATCACGAGCGCCAGCTCTAGCTTAGCTTAGCTAGCGCCCCTCGACCTGCGTCTCGACCCAGCGCACCGCGTGGTGCAACAAACTCGTGGCGTCTTTGAGTTGAAGCTTCTTTTTGATGCGCCCCCGGTGAACGTCCACGGTCTTGGGACTAAGATGAAGTGCCTGAGCCACTTCCTTGCTGCTCTTGCCTTGGCCCAGCAGCCGAAAGACCTCGAACTCGCGGTCGGAAAGCTTTTCGATCGGTGAGTTGGAGCCGCGGGGGCGACGCCCGGTTACGGCGTCCAGCAACCGCGCGGACATCTGCTGGCTGACGTAGGATTGGCCGCTCAAGACGATCCGAATCACCTCCAGAACCTTGGCCGAGCCGGCATCTTTCATCAGATACGCGCGGGCGCCAGCGCGCAACGCCCGCTCCGCGTAAAGCATCTCGTCGTGCATGGAGAGGACCAGGATCGGTAACTCAGGCATCAGCGTGTGGATGTCCTTGATGAACTCGAGGCCGCTGCGCCCCGGCATGGTCATGTCCGTGATCATCAAGTCCGGCTTGATCTTCGACAGAGCCGCCATGGCCTCGGCCGGGTTGCTGGCTTCGCCGCAAACTTCCAAATCAGGCTGGCGCTCGAGATTCGCCGCGAGGCCTTCGCGGGTCATCGGGTGGTCATCCACGAGAAGGATTCGCTGCTTGGCCGCCCGCAAGCGACTGGCGGGATTGGATTCCAGGTCGGTCCCACGCTTGGTTCGGCGAGCAGCTGGCTTTTCCGCGCTCATATTTTCCTTCGGACAATGCAGACGACGTTTACACCTTTAGTCTGGCCCGGTTCAATGGACAAGCTCGCATCGATCATGCGAGCCCGGTAGCGCATGACATGCAGGCCCGTGCCGGAATTGGCCGGGATCGACACTGGCATGGGGCGGCCGTTGTTTTCCACGCTGAAATGCACCGTGCCGTTGCGTTCGGCCAACGTGATCTTGATTTTCGTGGCCTGGCCGTGTTTGAGGGCATTGTTCACCGCCTCCTGGGCAATGCGATAGAGGTGCGTCGCCGTCGCCGGATCTTGAATGGACACCGGCGGCTCACAGTGGAACTGGCACTTGACACGCGGGATTCGGCTGGTGCTGGCCGCCAACTCGAACAAGGCCCGCATCAATCCTTCCCCTTCCAACGGCACAGGCGCCAGGCTGTGCGAAAGCAGACGCGCCTGGGTCACCGTCTCCCGCAGTTCCCGGTTTAACCTTTCCGCGCGTTTGGCCAACGGCGGCGCCTGGGACTTAATGTCCTCGGCCAGCGCGTGGCTGAGCATCTCCAGCCCAGTCAGCCGTTGGCCCAACCCGTCGTGCAAATCATGCCCAAACTTTCTTTGCTCGCGCTCTGTCAGGTCAAGCAGGGATTTCTCCAACTTCTTGCGTTCGGTGATGTCCGTATGAGAAATGACGGTCCCACCGCCCGGCGGCCCCAGCGGCGTCACCAACATGACGAACCACCGTTCCGTTCCCGGGCCATGACAGTCATATTCCAAGGAGAACTCGTTCCGGGAACCGGCCAGCACCTCCTGGATCCCGACCAGCGCCTGGCTGGCCTGCACCGCACCGCCTGCCGCCGCCCGGCGGCAGGCCTCCAGGTAATTGCTGCCAACTCCAGTCTGGGCCAGGCCCGTGACTCCATTTAAGTGCGCGAAGCGATTCCAGGCCTCGTTGAGGGCAATAATGTTTCCCGAGCCGTCCAGCACCGCGATGTGCGCCGTCAACGAATGCATCACGGCTTGTTTCAATGCTTCGCTCTTTCCCAGCGCCTCCTCGGCCGCCGTCAGTCGTTTTTCCGTCTCAATCTGCGCCAGAGCGCGTTGCACGACAGCCGGAAGCAACTCCGCGAATTGCGTGTCTTTGACCAGGTAATCGAGCGCGCCTCGTTTCATCATCTCCACCGCCACGCGTTCGTCGCCCTGGCCCGTGATGATAATGAAGGGAAGCAACCGGCCGATGGAGGCCAGGTGATCGATCAACTCCTTGCCTCCGATGTCCTGTAACTTGAGATCCAGCAACATCAGATCGGCGTGATGACGCATGCGCCAATCGATCGCGGCCTGTCCGGAGGTGACCGTCTCGGTGGAAAATCCGCCGCGCCGAAGCGTCCTCTCGATCAAGCGCAGCAGACTTTGATCGTCATCGACGACCAGGATGGTCGCGGAGGCAGCCGTGGCGGGCATATCCAGTTCAGCTTGAGGGGTGCCCGATCATCGGAGGAACCTGCACCAGGCTGATGAACAGGCCCAGTTGGATGATGGCTTCGGAAAACTTTTCGTAATCGACAGGTTTGACCAGGTAATTGCTGCACCCGAGTTCATGACAGCGCGCCACTTCGCGTGGGTCGTCCGTGGTGGTGAGCACGATCACCGGCAATCGGCGCAGCTCGGTATCGGCCTTGATCTGTCGCAGCACTTCCACTCCGTCCACTTTCGGCATGCGAATGTCCAAAAGCAACAGGTAGGGAACGTCCGGGACGCGTTGTGATTCGGGGTTCCGGCGAAAGAGAAAATCCAGGATCGCCTGACCATTGGTGAAACGCAGGAAAGTGTTGTGCAAACCAACGCGTTGAAGGTTCTTTTCGATGAGCCGGGCATGACCTGCATCGTCCTCGGCAATCAAGATCACCACTTCTTTGGTCATGAGTTCACGATTCATCGCTCTTACTGAGTTTGCGGGTGGCAAGTCAACCATAGAGTGAATCAACCGGATCACACGGTGGAACCATCCGAGGTCTGGAGGGCGTGCCCCTCAAGGTCGGAGGCGTCGAGGATCCGGTTCATCTGCTCATCGGACTCAAGCCTGTCCATCGCATTTCGGACTTCGTTCGAGAGCTCAAGAAAGAGGGGTCGGCTTGGATCGCACAAGTCCCTGGGGAGCAGTTTCACTGGCAGGACGGCTATTCAGCGCCCGCCTGCCCACGAAGTCTTCTGGCACCCTTCCAGGGTGCAACTTGATTTCGATCACCGTTCCGGGGGGTCTCCGCTACGCTGCGACCCCCGGCTACCGTCTGGCAGCCCTCCGGGCTGGCCCGCCCTCGGCTGGTATGAGCGCGGTCACACTCCAAACGCGCGGGCCAGGCGGGTTCTCAGCCCGCTTTGGGAAGACGGCTCCGGTACTCGGAAGGTGATTCTCCCACCACATTCTTAAAGACGCGATTGAAGTGGGTCAGAGATTGGAACCCGACCTCATAAGCGATCTCGCTGATGCGTAGATTGGGATTGAGCAGCAGGTTTTTGGCCTTCTCCACCCGGGTGCGTGAGACGAATTCCGTGAAGGTGGTGCCCGTGATCTTTCGAAACATCTTGCAGAAGTAGAAGATGCTGGTGTGCACCGCCGCGGCCACCTGGCCCAAAGAAAGATCTTCCGCGTGATGTTCGGCGATGAATTGCTTGGCCTTGCTGATCATCGGAGGCTCGGCATTCGCCGTCTGGACCGCGATCTGATTGCTCTTCATCGAAAGATGCTCCGCAAAGATGGACAATAGCATGGTGACGGAATCGAGTTTCTTCTGGGACACCACCGGCGTGGCAAAATAAGCTTTTTTGGCCGGGGGAGAATTGATGTCGACTCCAAGCTCGTTCGCCTTGGCCACGGCGCGATCAAAGGACGTCGCGGTCGGCTTCTGACGCAACACCTGGCCAGTTTGGAGAAAGCCGATGGTGTGGGTGCCCAATTTGACCGGCACTGCGACTTCGCACAATCCGTAACTGCATGTCATCGTGCAGGGGCCCTCGGCGGCCGATTGCGCAAGTTTCTCCTGCATCTGCAGGCAGGCCGCGCACGTCCGACTCTTCTCGCTCATCATCGCGCAGAACGAATTCTCGGCCCGCCTGCCGTGCAGGGGCAATTGCCAGGTCTCCACCGGCCGGAGCGTGACCGGTAGCCCAGTGGCATCCGTGTAAGCCCGTTCATAGTTCTGATACATTTCGGAATGGGCCAGCGTCTCCAATAACTGTTCATTCGCGTTCATTGCTCAGCCTTTCTCATCTTTTGTGCGCACGTGATTGCTTTCACCGAGAACAAGATTCGGCCAGAAATGCGCAGACGGATATTGGGGGGGTGGTCTAATCGTCGTTGAGAACCCTCCGCATAGGGGTAAGAAAAATCCTTACCGACCGCTTTCGGGCTCTTTCCCTAGCCGGTCTTCGCGGATTCGCCGCAAGTGCTTGATTGGAGCCCCTGAGCCGCTACGACCCGGCTAGCCGCGGCGAGAGCGGATTCGAGCGGCAAGCGCCTGCCCACACCGCAGTTCGGGCACG
>DATLUX010000613.1:0-10281 GCA_035577805.1 Verrucomicrobiia bacterium | reverse complement strand
CCGCAACAACGTGAAAGGCACGCACACAGCGGAGGATGCCCGGGAGGTGTCGTTGATCCTGGATGGATCCAGTATCACGCTGCCCAAACAACCGGTGAACGGCGGCGTCGGCGGCAATCCGCTGATCAGCCTGCAGTTCCTTGACGACCAGGGCCAGCCCATTGGCGAGCCGGTTCTATTGGGTCGCTGCGTTCAACTGTAAGCCAACGCCTGCGTCCGTAATCGAGGTCACCGGGCTTTTCACCCGGTGGCCTTTTTTGCAGCTGCGTGCCGGCGGGTGAACAGGCCCGATCGCTAAGGCCCGAGGTACACGCGCCCGGAGAGATTGGTGCCGAGGAAATAGCCCGTGCCGTTGGTGGATTTCTGGAGTAACGCTCCAGAGAAACTCACCGTATGCACGGAGCCTGTGTCGAGGAACGAGCCCTTGAACAAGCCGGTGGCTGCGGCAAGGGACAAGTTCAAAGTGAACGGACCGACGTTGGTGACGCGGTTGTTGGCCCCTAAGACAATGTCGTTCGTATACGTCTGCGTGACATTACCACCACTGAGAACGAGGACCCCATTCGTCAGAGCGAGAACGCGATTGGTTCCGCCAACCGGCGGAAGGTAGCGCGATCCGCTCAGCATGGCCTGATTGGTAAACCCTTCGGGATAGTAGACCGCCGCCGGCTGCGCGGGCCGGATCCAATCAACGGATCCACTGAGATCATCGAGCACCGCATTCGTGTCGAATTGCACCCAGCCGATAAGCGAGCCTTGGGATAAATACAACGGGGCGTAAAGAGGCCAAACGCCGTTTTTGGAGACAGGGGCCTTGCGGGCCAGCCGTGTTCCATCCGCCAGGGTTGTGGCCAACAAACCAAGGCCGCCGGAGGTCACGCGAAAAGTGCCCCAACCATCTCCGGTCGGACAATTCGTGGCGCTGGGCACCCCCGGCAGCACCAGCGTGTAGCGGCCGGCCAGGGCGGCCGGGTTGGTCAAAGCGTTGAAGACGCTCCGGTCACCGAGCAGACGCGCCGTCCATTGGCCATCGTCGACGGTGCCCGTCACTTGATCGATCCCGTGCAACTCGACGGCCCAGACAATTCGCAGCGGGCTCGTCCCGGACCGGAGCACATTATTGGTCGCGTTGCCTTCAAGATCGAGTTTGCCTGCCATCCCATAACGCCGCCCAGCCAACCTCAGTGTCGCTGAATATTTGCCGCTGGGAGTTACCTTCAGTTTGAAGTCACCGGAACTTGCACTGCGCGTTTCGTTCGTCTCGTAGAATAATCCATTAAAGCTGCCGCTCACCCGCAGGAACGGATTGGGAACGAAGTTGGCCTGGAGCACCATGTTGGATTGCATGAGGAATCCCAAGACCGATGCCGGACTCGAAACGCTGCCCGTCCAATTGGAGAACAGAAAGCCGACGGCGGGAGTTGCCGTGATCTGGTAACCGCGAGCGACTTCAAGAATCTGGCTGTTGGTCGCGCCGCTGATGCTGCCCAGCCCGCTGACACTCAGGGTGAGCGAACTGGTCACGACCTGGAAGCAGCTGCGCGTGTTGGTTAAAGACACGTTGCCAAACAGATCGGTGCTACGCGCACGCAAGACATTGGTGCCCGCAGGCAGCGTCAGCGTCGCGGTCCAATTGTTTGTTCCGGTGGCGGCAAGAAACGGCCCGCCATTCAACGAATAATGGACCGCGGCAATCCCGGAGGAATCGCCTGCCGTGCCGGTGACCAGCGTGTTCGTGCCGGTCACGCGCGCATTCGCCGCCGGCGCGGTAAACGTCACCGCCGGTCGATTCTTCACCAGCAAATTGATATTGGTCGTGGAGGTCCCGCCCAGGTTGTCCGTGACCTTCGCTGAGAAATCATAACTGCCCACACCCAGCTTTTTCACCGTCATACTGTAGGGACTGTTCGTGACCACCCCAATCGCCGTGGTGCCTCGAAAGAACTGAACCTTTACCACGCTGCCATCGCTATCGAAGGCGTCTGCGTTCAAGGCAAAGGTGGCCGGAGCCAGAAGGCCCGAACCATCGGCGGGCGCCGTAATGGAGATCGACGGCAGCGCGTTGACAATCAGCGTGACACTATTGCTCGATTTTCCGCCGCCGTTATCGGTGAGCACCGCCCACAGGACGTAGGTGCCGGCGCCCAAACTGTTCACCGTAATTCGAAAGGGGTTATTGGTATCGATCCCCAAGGAATTGGTCCCGTTCAGGAATTCCACCTGGCTGACATTATTGCCGCCACCTGCGACGGAAGCGCGGATGTCGAACGTGGCGGGGGCACTGAGCACCGTGCCGTTGGTGGGGGATGTAATCGTGATGAGGGGCGTGGCCGCCGGGCTGGAGACACCAGTCCAGAACCACGCGCAGCAGGCCGCCAGAACCACCCGAATGAATGAACGCTCTTTCATAGAGACACCTCATATAATATCGACGGTGACGAGGTGCCGCTTAAGTCGGCTCTGCGAAGGCCCACGGAGAAGACGCCCTCAGGGCCAAATCCTTACACGATAAAATCGCCGCAAAGTGGGCCTACCGTGTGTCTCGTGTGTCTCGGGAGCCTTCAGTCTGGTAACTACCGGCTCTGCCCCAACAAGTGAAAAAGATGCACCCGATCAGCAAGAGGCTGCCGAAAGTCCCGAGTGTATAGATGACCTGCCGGAAGGAATCGTGTCGAAGATGCAATGAAACGCCATACCCCACGGCCACCGCCACCACCCAAGGCACCACAGCGAAGCGCTGGCGCGCCAGCAGATTGTTCACCAACACGGTGGAGAGGGTGAGCGGCAACACACACCACCCAAACAACGGCACCAACGGCGCGATCGGGTAGTCCGAGGCATCGTATAATACCCAAAGCGGCAGCCTGGGGAAAAAGGTGCAGACCAAGGCCGCGTTGCTGCCCATCAGGAACGTTGCCCCCAAAGCTTGCGCCAGCACTGAGGTTTTCTCAGATCGCACTGCGCTCTGCACCAGCTTCGGGAACAACACCAACGTCAAGGGCGCCGTAAAAAAATAGAGCGCTCGCCCAATGATGCCGACTTTGGCGTATTGACCGCTTTGGTCGGCCGTAAAGAAACGCTGCACGGCGATGCCATCCTGGGTCAGAAGGTAAGTGAGCGCCCCCATCCCGAGCGTGATCGGGACGACGCGTTTGAGCCACGGTCGCCACTGAAATGCCGAGGGCGCACAACCCAACAGGTCGCGGATTTGCCAGATGGAGATGCCGGCGGCCACGACGAATCCGGCCAGGACGCCGCCCATCACCCCCGCGGCGCGCCAGCCCAGAAGCAGGACGGCCACGGCGGCGCCGGCCATGCGGAGCAGGCCGTTGAGCATGGTGGCCCAACCCAGCCAAAGGAAATTCTGTTGCCCTTGCAACACGCCCCACAACATCGGCACCAGGACGGAAAGGAGCAGGGTCGCCACAGCCACCCAAAGCGCTGCCGGGTTCTGGATCTTGTAATTGGTGAGAAGATAATCCTGAACCAGGAACACAACGCCGGCGAGCAGCAACCAAATCGCAACCACGGCGGCGATCAAGGTTCGCAACGCGCCCGCCAAAGCGGCGCGTTTACCGGCATCGAGATCGGTGATGGTCTGCTGCACGAAGGTGTACTGCAGCCCCAAGGCCGGGACAGAGAGCTGGCTGATCCAAAGCAGCAAGGTCGCGAACACGCTGTACTCCTCGTGCCCCATCTGCTTGGCGATCTTGTGCACGGCCGTCATCAACAAGCCGAACACTCCCGAGGCAAACGCCATCCAGCCGCTTTGGCGAAAAAACGAGGATTTGCTCATCCAATCAGGGAAGCGCCTCGAGAAAACGCTGCAGCAATCGCGTGGCTCGTTCCACTTGGCGGACCGCGACCCATTCGTCCGCCGTATGCGCTTGCGCGATGTCGCCCGGCCCAAAAACCACACTCGGAATTCCTCCGGCCGCCAGCACCCCGGCGTCCGTGAAGAAATCCACGCCCGCGGGATCCTTTTGTCCGGCGCAACGCAGAAACTGCTGCACCAAGGGCAGGCGCCGATCGGTTTCCAGGGGCGGAGCCGGCCCTTCGCTCTTGGTGTCCACCAGGCTGGCCGTGAAACCGTGCTGCCGGATGAACCGCAGGATCTCTTGCTTCACCGCCGAATCCCGTTCGCCTGGCACCGTCCGGCGATCGATGCGGATGACGCAACGATCCGGCACGATGTTGGGCTGACGCCCGCCTGCGATGGTCCCAACGTTGATCGTGGCGTGCCGGAGCAAGGGATGCCGGAGCCGCCGCAATTGCCGCGCGTAGCGAGTCTCGAGCAAATCGACGATCCGCGCCATGAGATGAACAGCGTTCCGGCCCAACTCTGGCCGCGAGCCATGCGCCGCCACGCCGCGCGTCTCCAATTGCAACCAAAGATCGCCCTTGTGCGCGGTCACCACCCGCAGGCGCGTCGGTTCTCCCACCACCGCCAGTTCCGCGCGGAATCCGCGTCGGACCAGATGCCGGGACCCGCTTTGGGCGCTTTCCTCGTCGACCAAGGCGATGAGCATGACCTCGGTTCCGGACGGACGGCGGGCGGCAGCGGCCAGGTTGAGCAGCGCGGCCGTCATCGCGGCCACACTGCCTTTGGTGTCGCAGGCGCCGCGTCCGTGGAGCCGCCCGCGCTTCAGCACCGGTTGAAACTGTTCGTCACTCGACACACCCACCGTATCCATATGCGGAGCCAGGACAACGCGTTGGCGAATCCGCCCTGCCGGCAGTAACCGGATGATCAGATTGCACCGGTTGGGAAACACTTCGTCCGTTTCCACGTCCAGGCCCGCCCGCGTCGCCGTCGCGGTCAGAAAGTCGACGATGCGCTGCTCACCGCCGCGGGGGTCGCGTTCCGGCAGGAAAGCCGGGTTCACGCTGGGCAGCGCGATGAGGTCCCGCAGCAACTTGACGGCGTCGTGCATTGAGCGCCTCCGTGCGGAGGCGCGCAGAGATTACGCAGTGCCCGGGAGTCGTGTCGATGGTGAAGAGGGCTTGCAGGTTCGCTGGGGCGCATTCGGATACTGCCCCCGTGGAGCGCGGCCTTTTAGGCCGCTTCCAGCTGAGGATCGGAGGAAGCGTTGGGAGTTCCTTGGTCCTCGAGCCGGCGGACGATGAAGCGGTCCCGCACACGCGGGACCGCGCTCCGAGGTGCCTTGTGCCGGGGCAGTGCCTGAATACACCCGGTTTGCTGGTTGACGAATCGTTCGTCCACAGCGCTGTAGCGGCGGTCATGTACGTGTCGCCGTTCGTTCTCTCCCCATGAACAGACCCTCACCCGGCCCCGCAGTCGTGTGGCCACCCTCTCCCACTCGCCTCGGCGAAGCCTCCGGCGTAGCCAGGGTCCGATGGGAGAGGGCTGGGAGCCTGCCCCGAGCTTGCCGAGGGGGTGAGGGTTCTTTTGCATCTAGGTTCATGGCCCCAATGCGCATGCAAAAGCAGATGGAAGCTCTCTCCATATGCAGGGGTCGGCGGTCCTAGACCGCCGACTACAGCTGACAGGTGAATCCCGTCGACAAAGGTGGCCGACAAAGCTTCCGACAAAGGACCGAACGGGTTCCGGTGGTTCCGTTACTCTTTTCTCGCCGCCTCGCTTTTGAACCATTCCACGAATTTCAGGATCCCCATTTCGATCTTCACCTGGGGGTTATAGCCGAGCTTTTTCCGGGCTTTGTCGATGTTGGCGTACGTGATGGGGACATCACCGGGCTGCGCCGGCAGGTGATGCAGCACCGCCTTCTGGCCAAGGGCGTCTTCCAACAATTCGATTAACCGCGCTAACGTCACCGTCTGGGCTTCGCCCAGGTTAAAGATGTCGTAGCCGAACTCCTGTTGGGTGCAGGCCAGGACGCCATCGATGGTGTCGGTGACATACGTGTAATCGCGGGCGGTTGAGCCATTGCCGTAGACCGGGATGGGTTTTCCATCCGTGATCAGGCGGGCGAATTTGTGAATGGCCAGATCGGGCCGTTGGCGAGGGCCATAGACGGTAAAAAAACGGAGCATGGCCACATCCATGCCGTAGACATGATGATACACATGGCCGAGGGCTTCGCAGGCCAACTTGCTGGCCGCGTAGGGCGAGATGGCCGAGAAGATCGGGTCGCTCTCCGAGAAGGGGACCTTGGCGTTGATGCCGTAGACCGAGGAGGACGACGCCATGGTGACCTTCTTCACGCCATTCAAGCGAGCCGCTTCGAGCAAGTTGACGGTGCCCTCGACGTTCACTCGTTGATAAAGCGCGGGATCTTCCAGGCTGGCCCGCACACCCGCCCGCGCCGCCAGATGCAGGATCTGATCGAAACGCACAGCCGACAACAAGTCATCGAGTTGGCGGCGTTCCGCGATATCGCCGCGCACCGAGGTGAACTCACCGCTCCGGCTCTGCAGCCAACGCAGGTTGCGTTCCTTGAGCGCAGGGTCATAGAAGGAATTCAGGTCATCAAACGACCAGACCCGATGCCCGCGCTCCAACAACCGCTCGCAAACATGGGAGCCGATGAAGCCGGCGCCGCCGGTGACCAGGAAATTCATGGACCCGAGTCTAATAATTTATCGACTAAATATCTATACTTGGTTGGTGAGCGTCCGTGTCAGGCGTTAGGTGCCAGGGACCTGTTGCCTTGGCCGGCCCTCTCCTATTTCCATGTCGCGGATGATCAATGAACGATGTCACACTTTGCAAAGTGTGACATCGCCTCGTTGAGCCGCGAATTCCCTGGTTCGATCAGCCTAAGAAGGGGGCGAACAGATCAAGTTTTCAAGCGGCTAGGCTAGTTTCCCTGCCAATAGGCATCCAAGGCGTTCTTGAATCAAGCGAAGCCCAACCGGACTCACCCTACGGAAGGTCCGATCGCTCTTGGTTTGGCGAAGCCAAACCCTCTAACGAGGCGGGGCCTCAGAGCGGCAAGGCACTCCAAGGCGCCCAATCTTGCAAACAATCGTCCTCGCCTTGCTGGTCTGAGGCTCTGCCTCGTTAGAGAGCTCGTTCGGTGCGTAGACGCAACTGGCCGCAAGCGGCGTCGATGTCGTGACCTTTTTCGCGGCGTAGCGTGGCCGAGATTTGTTCCGCTTGCAGCGCAGCCAGGAAAGTTTCCTGGGCGGCTTCATCAGGGCGTTCCCAGGTCAGGTCCTCCACGCGATTGTAAGGGATGAGATTCACCTTGGCGTGCAACCGCCTGGCCAGAGCCGCTAACGGCTTGATTTCGGTCAAGCGCTCGTTGACTCCAGCGATCAGGATGTATTCCAGCGTGATCAGGCGTCCTTTCCGCTCCTGATAATATTCGCAAGCCGCCGTCAGTTCGCGCAGCGGATATTTGCGGTTAACCGGCATGATTCGGTTCCGGGTTTCGTCGGTGGCACCGTGCAACGAAATGGCCAGGCGAAACTGCAGGGGTTCATCGGCCAGCCGACGGATTTGCGGCGCCAATCCGCTCGTGGAGATGGTGATCTTGCGCGCGCCAATGCCGCCGCCCCAGGGCGCGTTCAGGATGCGCAAGGCTTTGAGCAAGTTGTCGTAATTGGCGAGCGGCTCGCCCATTCCCATAATCACCAGGTTGTTCACCAACCGTTCCGGCGCCTGATTCGATACCGTCCGGACCGCCCCGGGCAAAACGTCCGGAGAGCCTGCCGCCGCGACCAACCCGGCAGTGGATGGTTCTGTTCTGCCCGCGCCGCGTTCCACCGCCAGGATCTGCTCAATGATTTCGTCCACTGAAAGATTGCGTTTCCATCCTTCCAATCCGCTGGCACAAAACCGGCAGCCGTAGGCGCATCCCACCTGCGTGGAAACACACAAAGTATGCCGGTCGCTGGGTTCTCCGAACAAGGCTGGACTGGCGGGGATCAGCACGCTCTCGATCAACGCACCGTCATGGAGGCGCCAGAGAAACTTGCGCGTGGTGTCGGCCGCACCCTGCTGCCGAACCAATTCCAATGGACGCAAGACGTACTGCTCCTGCAACTTGGCCCGGAGCGTTTTGGGCACGTTCGACATCTCGGCCCACGTGGTCACCCGCCGCGAGTAAAGCCAGTCGAGCACCTGATCCAAACGATACGCCGGCAGACCCCAGGCCTTGAATTGTTCAGCCAATTCCTCGCGCGTCAGAGATCGAATATCCGGCAGCATCCAAGGAGAATACTGGGCCGGCTGCGACAAACCAAGCCCTGACCGGTGCGGTTACTGCCCCTGGATCGCGGCCTTTTAGGCCGCTTCAAGATAAGGATCGGAGCAAGCGTCGCGTAGTTCCTCAGCCCTGGAGCCGACAGACGATGAAGCGGCGTCAACGCCGCGCCCCGATCTGTCTGTATTGGGGCCCAGGCCGAGCTAACGAGAAGCTCGTCCGCCAGAGTGAGCCTCCTGACGTCGGCTCGGGTTTAGGAGGAATTTGCAGCCCGCTCCGTGCGTGACTTGTTGCCGGCCCCAGGCTACGGTGCTCACCATGAACCTGACCCTCACCCGGCCTGCGGCCACCCTCTCCCATCCGATGGGAGAGGGGCTGGGGGTGAGGGCTCTTTTTCAGTGGAAGTTCATGGCCCCAATGCGCGTGCACGTCATGTGCAGGTGGAAGCTCACTATGATCCGTTTGGTTTCTCGTGCCCCTCGCCTCGGGGCGTTTGGTGTTGTGCTGGGCGGGGCGCTGTTGGCCGGTTCGCTCTCGGCGCGTGACCTGGTCACCCTCGGGGCGCGTTCCACTTGGAAATATCTCGAAAGCGGATCTGCCCCTCCGGCCACCTGGACCCAGTCGACTTTCGACGATTCGCTTTGGAAATCCGGCCCCGCCCCACTGGGCTACGGGGAGGCGCATCTCGGCTCGGAGATCTGCACCTCGTCTCAGGGCGGCCCGAAACCTATCACCGTCTGGTTCCGGCAGACGTTCGACGCGCCGGATCCAAAGCCCGGCGAACGCATCGTGCTGCTGCTCTGCGCGGATGACAGCGCGGTGGCTTACCTGAATGGACGCGAGGTGGGCCGACTCAACCTGCCGCGTGGCCCCGTGACCGCGTCCACGCCGGCCAGCAAAGAGATGACCGACGACCAGGAAGGGTTTTACTATCGGGTGCCCATTCCCGCAGGAGTGTTGCGCCCTCGCCAAAAGAACGTGCTGGCCATCGAGGTGCATCAATTTTCGGCCCAGGACCAGGATCTTTATCTCGATGCCGCACTCAAAACGGTGACCGGCAACCTGCCCACGCCGGGGCTTACCCCCGCGGCCCGGCCGGTGATGACCGCGTTCCTCAAGCAACATTACATCGGGCCCGGCGTCCGGATCCCGGATGGCTATTTCGACGGCGGCCGTTTCATGCTGTTGGGTGCGTCGGGTGGAGTCACATCCCCGCGCGAGATTCTGCTGGTTGATCGCGCGCGCGACGTGGAACTGGGCAAGCACCTGGCTTTTGCCCGCTCGGAGGCTGCCAAAGGACAGCCGGCGATTCAACGCGTGCAACATTTGGCGGCTTATGTGGATCGCCTGACCACTCCTCCGGGCGGCGATCGTCTGCTCGGGCCGACCATCGAGCAACTCACGCGCGAGTTCACCAACCAACCCCTCCTCATTGGCGATGTCCTGGATCAATGCCAGGCCGGTGTCTGCCGGCATCGCGCGCTCCTTTTCAAAGTGTTGGCTGATGACGCCGGACTAAGAGCAGCCCTGGTTCGCGGCAATTATGCCACGGAAGGCACCAACGGTTTTCCCCATGCCTGGAACGAAGTCTTTCTGGAAGATGGCCGGCGCGTGGTGGTGGACGTGATGCATCATCATAACAAGCCGGTCTTTCTCGAGACCACGGCCGATTACGTCGTGAAACATTATCTCAAGGAGAACAACACGCCTTGGTATCAGGGAAAAGGATCGTAAGCGTTGGACGATTCCTAGGCCTAGACCCGGCGGACGATGAAGCGGCGTGAACGCCGCGCCCCGGCGGCAGTGCCTGAATACGCACGATCGCGGGCGACAGCCAGGAACCAGGAACCAAGAACCAGGAACCAAGAACCAAGAACGAGCAACGAGAACCAGCGACTACTTCGTCAGATAATATTTGGTCGTGTATTCCTGCACCATGCGCCAGGTGTTGAATTGGGGCACGAGGGTGACCATGGCGCGGCGCATCATCTGGATCCATTTCCGTGGGATCCCTTTGTCATCCCGATCATAAAACAGGGGGATCACTTTCTCGGTGAGCATGCGATAGAGGTTCTCGCTGTCGACGCGATCCTGTTCCTCGACGGAATCGGGATGGGAATCCTGGCCGATGGCGAAGCCGTTGGTGCCG
>DATLUX010000612.1:0-20811 GCA_035577805.1 Verrucomicrobiia bacterium | reverse complement strand
GAAGGGTTGCGCCGAAAATGGGCTGGGGCTTCGTTGCTCCTCGGTCACAGATCGCTGCGGATATGCTCCCTCGTCGCGCCTCGCCCCAGCCCATTTTGGGCGCAACAAAACACCAGCTATTTGTGAGACACATCACTAGCGGGTCGGTCTAGGCGCCGCTACAGCAGTCGTCTCGTTCCCAACTTTTTTCCAATGCGCTTCTCATTCTCGCGTAAGAATCGGCGTTTGGCCCGATCTTATGTTCTCGACGTAAAACTCAGTGTGAAGCAGCGCCGCCAAAATCGCTGGCGCCGCGCCACGCTGAGTCTGTTCTGGCTGTTGACGATGGCCGGGGCCGGATTTGTTTGCTGGCAGGGCGGCGATTATCTGATCCGCCGGTATGTTTACGAAAACCCGGCGTTGGCCATCCGCCGGCTGCAGATCGAGACCGACGGCGTGCTGTCGGCGGAACAAATCCGCAGTTGGGCCGGGGTGAAGCCCAATGACAACCTGATCGCTCTCGATCTGGCCCGGGTGGAGCGCGATCTGAAGCTTGTCCCGGCCATCGAATCGGTCGTGGTCGAGCGGGTTTTGCCCAATGGCTTGCGAATCTCCGTGACCGAACGCGAGCCCATCGCGCAAGTAACCCTGCCGCGAGTCCGGGCTGGGGGTGCCTACGGGGGCGGCCGCTACACCCTGGACGGGCAGGGCTATTTCATGTTCCCGATTGAGTCCGCACAGCGCGCGACCCCGGCGGGCGGCACCAACGATTTTTTGCCGGTCCTGACGGGCATTCCGGCCCAGGACATTCGCCCGGGCCGCGCTACCGATTCTCCACAAGTGCAGGCGGCCCTGGCGCTGCTGCAGGCATTTCGGAGTTCGCCTATGGCGGGCTTGGTCGACTTGAAGCAGGTGGCAGTGGACGTTCCGGGTGCCCTGATTGTCACCACGGCCCAAGGGAACGAGGTCGCTTTCGGGTTGCTGGATTTTCCTGCGCAATTGCGACGATGGCGTCTGGTCCATGACCACGCGCAACGCTTCAGCAAGCACGTTGTTTCCCTCGACCTGGCGGTGGCGAATCATTCGCCTTTGATCTGGACGGACATCACCGGCATGACCCCCCCGCCGCCGCCCAAACCTGTCAGAGTGTCACCTTATAAAAAGAAACATGTTTGATCCATCCTCCATCATTATTGGACTCGAGATCGGCACCTCCAAGATCTGCGCTGTGGTTGGCGAGGTAAACTCGGCCGGCTCCCTCAACATCATCGGCGTGGGTCAGGCGCGTTCACGCGGCGTGCGCAAGGGTGAAATCGCCGATGCCTCCCCGGCGGCGGAAGATGTGCGCAATGCCATTGTGGAGGCCGAGCAAATGGCCGATGTCGAGATCCGCACCGTTTATCTGGGTGTCACCGGACGCCATCTGCGCGGCTTCAGCAACCGCGGCGTGCATCCGGTCGTTTCGGCCGACCGCGAGATCATGCGCGAGGATGTGGAGGACGTGATCAAGAATGCCAAGGCGATTAACCTGCCGGCGGAGAATTATGTCGTGCACGCGATTCGCCAGCATTTTCTGGTGGATGGACAGGATGGCATTCTTGACCCGGTGGGTATGTTGGGCGCGCGGGTCGAGGTCGACATGCACGTGATCCATGGGAACTTCAACCGGCTTCAGAACGCGGTGCGCGTGGTTAAGGGCCTGCAGTTGGAAGTGGAAGCCATCGTTTTTAACGGGCTGGCCTCTTCGCTGGCGTTGCTAAGCAACGAACAGAAGGAACTCGGCGCGCTGGTCATCGACCTGGGAGGCGGCACCACCGAATATGTGGTTTACAGCGGCGGGATCATCAAACACGCCGGCGTCCTGGCGGTCGGCGGAGATCATATCTCCAATGACCTGGCCTATGGGCTCAAGGTTTCCCTCGGCCGCGCGGAGGCCCTTAAGATCAAACATGGAGCCGCGTCCGTCCAGGACACCGATAAAGGCTTGTCCGTGACGGAACACGACGAACTCGGGATGCCGCTCAAGGCCTGCAACCTCGAGCATCTCCGGCGGATCATGTCGCTGCGGTTGGAGGAAACGTTCGAACTGATCGAAAGGGATCTGGCCCAAGCGGGGGTGCTGGATTACCTGCGGGCCGGCGTATTCATTTGCGGCGGCGGCGCCCGCATCCCTGGCATCCAACGCCTGGCCGAGCGCTACTTCCAGCTTCCCGCCAGCCTTGGGCGCACCAACTCGATCAGCGGATTGAAGTCGGCCCTCGATCAACCCGAGTTCGCCACCGCCATCGGTTTGGTCAAGTATGGTTCCTTCCAGCAAAAGAAAAAAGCCGTCAACGGAACCTTCTCGCAGGTGTTGCGCGCCGCGTTTGGCGGCCTGCTGCGCCGGGCCTGATCCGAAGCCATCTCCCCGGCCATTCGTCGGTTTCCCTTCGTTCAACTCTTTGTCTTTATGATGAATCAAAACCAGCTCGAACCGGATCTCGCGGTGCAACGAAAGGCGTTCATTATTCGTGTCCTGGGAGTGGGCGGCGCCGGATGCAACGCCGTCGATCATCTTGCCCGTGAATCCTCGCCGGGAGTGGAGTATGTGGTCATGAACACCGATGCCACGGCCCTGGCCCACGCGGGCGCTTCCCAAAAACTGCTGCTCGGAGCGCGCCACTCCCGCGGGTTGGGCGCCGGAGGCGACTTGGAGCGCGGGCGCGCGGCCGCCGAAGAAGACACTTCCAAGATCCGCGCCCTGTGCCAGGGGGCCGACATCGTCTTTGTGGTGGCCGGGTTGGGCGGTGGCACTGGAACCGGAGCCGCTCCGGTCGTCGCCCGTGTGGCCAAGGAAACCGGCGCCCTCGTCCTGGGTATCGTTATTCTCCCGTTCGATTGTGAGGGCCCGCGGCGTTCCCGTATTGCCCACCTGGGCTTGCACGAATTGAAGCTGGCGGCCGACGGAGTGATTTGTCTGCCCAACCAGAAAGTGTTTCGATTGATCGACGAAAGCACGAGCTTGATCGAAGCGTTCCAGCTCACCAACCAACTGGTCGATCAGGGCATCCGCGGTATTTGGCGGCTGCTCTCGCGACCAGGGCTGATCAGCGTTGATTTCGCCGCCCTCTGCGCGGTGACCCAAGGACGACACGCGGAGAGCTGTCTGGCCACGGCGGAAGCGCAGGGAGAAAACCGCGCCCGGGAAGTGACGGAAAAACTGCTCGCTCATCCTTTGCTCGATGAAGGAGCGCTGCTGGCGGAATCCGCCAGCCTGCTCCTGAGCATCGCCGGGGGCAAAAGCCTGTCTTTGGGCGAAGTCAATCGCATCATGGAACAAGTGACCCGCCAATGCGAGCAGGCCCAGGTCACCATGGGGGCCGCCATCGACGAACAATTGGGCGAGCGCATTGTGGTCACATTGGTCGCCTCACGCCGCACGCCGGCCGATGTGACGCCGGCCGCAGAAGACCCCAGCCTCCTCGCCCTGTCCGAAACGCTGGAGGAAACCACGCTGTTGCCTGATGCCGGCCGGCCGGCGTCTCGTTTTGTGGCTCCGGCCCCGGTCTTGAGCCTGGCCAAAACGCAGGAATTGTTCGTGCAACAGAATCCGAGCGCGAGCCGTACTCGCAAAGGCATCGCCCGTCTTAAACAAGGCCAGCTGCCGCTCGAGATTATTTCCAAAGGCCGGTTCGAAAAGAGTGAACCGACCATTCACCAGGGCCAGGACTTGGATGTGCCCACGTACATTCGACGCGGCGTCGCGTTGAATTGAATTGAATTGAATTGAATTGAATTGAACTGAACTGGAACTGCCCTTCACCTTTTCCCAAGGAGGGGAACAAACGAGTAACCGCCCGCGGGGCGCGGGCACGAACCCGGCTTTCTCCAGGAAGCTGGGTTCGTGTTCGAAAATGGTGCCTCCTCTCTCCAGTGCCCCACACTGAATCCGGGCATCCGCCCCGCGGGCCTATCCCACGGTTCTCGATCAACTCAAGTTATTTCAAGGCCAGCGGTGCGCCTTGCCCATCCTCCATTGAATTGAAAGTCGGACGTTGAACGCGGAGGGTTGAACGTTGACGTCGAATTGAACTTTGCGGGCCCCGGGTTCGGAGGTAGCAATCAGGCAAAGCGCGCAATGGCCATCTGATGAGCGGCATGCCATTCCTGGATGGCGGTCCGCAGATTGGCGGCGGCTTCCTCAAAATCGCGCCGGAGTTGGGCCAGTTTTTCCCGCGAGGCTTCGAGCTTCTTTTCGGTCGCCCGCGCATACTCGATTTTGCGTTGTTCCCAGAGCTGGGCGGCTTCTTGCAAACGTTGCTGAGCCAGTTTCATCAATCGATCGGTGGTTTCACACCAGCGCACGGGGCGATCGGCCAGCTTCACTTCGAGTTGACGTTGTTTCTCGGCGATCTCCGCCAGCTGAATCTTTTCGCCCGGAACGCGGCGCAATTGGCTGGTCAATCCGACCCGGCTCAGAAGCCAGATGACCCATTTGGTGGGATCAAACTGCCATGGTTTAACCCCATTGCGGTAATCATGTTGAAACTCGTGATGATAATTGTGGTAGCCTTCGCCGAAGGTAAACCAGGCCATGATCCAACTATCCCGGGCCGTGCAGCGGCTGGAGTAAGGGCGCTGGCCGATCCAGTGGCAAAAGGAATTGATGCAAAACGTGGAATGCTGCACCAACACCACCCGCAACACGCTGCCGATGAGCAGCGCGCCCAGCGCGGATGGCCAGCCACCCCACAACCAGCCGAGCGCCGGGACCACCGCCAGGTTGATGATCGCTCCAACCCAATGGGTGTAACGATGCTGCAGCATGATCAGCCGATCGGCTTGCAAATCCGCCACATTATCCAGCGGGGCTTTGGGGCGCAGCTTGAACAAGAGCCACCCGATATGCGCGTGAAAGAACCCTTTGCTGATATCGTAAGGATCATCCTCGTGATCCACAAACTTGTGATGACGCCGGTGGTCAGAACACCAGTCCAGGGCGGACCCTTCGAAGGTCGAGGCGCCAAAGAGCAGCACCCATAGCTTGACCGGCCAACGCGCCTTGAAGGAGCGATGAGACAACAGCCGGTGATAACCCAGCGTGATGCTCATCGAAGAAGCAATAAACAGGAACAGGAAGAGGACCACTTGAAACCAATCCAGGCCGATTTGCCATAAATAGAGCGGGACACCGATAACCGCTACCAAAAGCGTGAGCGCGAGGAACAGGCTGGTCGCCCAATTAACCCGATGAAACGGAATACGTGACATGTCTTTTTAATGCTTTCCACTTGCCCTGAGGCGTTGAGTGCCGGCGCAAGAATCGCGATAGAGAACCGGAATCACTGGTCATTTGCAACTTGAATCGCGCGGCCCGGGGCTCGGTCGATCTGCATCAATCCTTCTACAGTATCGTCCGCCTGGGCTCTTTCCTGAGTCCAATTTAAGCCATTGTACTGCTAGGGTTTACGCGGTTTTCCAAGAGCGCAGGCCGGGCTGCTCACAGACCACCTCTGGCGAGTGACAGTGAGCCCCGGCGGCTTCCTCCCTTCATCTGCGTCCATCTGCGCAAATCCGCGGGCGCTACAGCCTGCATCTGCGTCCATCCGTGGCCCCTCCTTTACACTGCGTTGAGGCTGGGTTTATTGTCGGCACCGTGACAGAGAGTCTCAAAACGCGTGTAGTGGTCGGGATGAGCGGAGGAGTGGATTCCTCCGCGGCGGCGGCCTTGCTGGTGGAGCAAGGCTACGACGTGGTCGGTGTCACGCTCAAATTATGGCCTCAAGACTGCGTGAACCGGGCGGAGGACAAGTGCTGCGGCCCGCAAGCGGTCACCGATGCCAGGGCCGTGTCGCATCGGCTTGAGATCCCCTATTACCTCGTCGATGAAGCGGACGAATTCCAGAAGCAGGTGATCCAGTACTTTGCCGAGGAATACAAAGCGGGGCGCACGCCTAATCCGTGCGTGATGTGCAATGAGCGACTGAAGTTCGGCACATTGCTGAGCCGGGCCCGACGTTTGGGAGCGGAATTTGTCGCCACGGGTCATTTTGCCCGCGTGGAAAAGAGTAAAGACGGGACCCGGCATTTGTTAAAGCGGGGACGTGACGCGCGCAAGGATCAAAGTTACTTCTTATTTTCGCTGAAGCAGGAGCAGTTGGCGCATATCCTATTTCCGCTGGGCGAATTGACCAAAAGCGACACGCGCGAGATCGCGCGCGAATGCCAGCTCAAGACTGCGGACAAGGAAGAAAGCATGGAGATCTGCTTTGTTCCCGACAAAGACTACGGCGCGTTCCTCCAGCAAGCGAACCTCGTGCGGAAACATGCCGGGGACATTGTCGATGAACATGGGCGTGTGTTGGGCCGTCATGAGGGCATCGAGTTCTATACCATCGGCCAGCGCAAAGGCCTCGGGCTTTCTTCGCCCAAGCCCCTCTACGTGATCGAGTTGGATGCACGGAATAACCGCGTGGTGGTGGGCGACGAGTCCGCCCTGGAGCGCGATGAATTTCGTCTGGAACGCTGCAGCTGGATTCCCTGGGATGCGCCGCCCGGGCCGCTCGAAGCGACCGCCAAGATTCGCTACAATCATCCGGGCGCCGCGGCGACTGTGGATGCGCAGGCCGACGGGACGGCCTCCGTGAAGTTGCACAGCCCGCAGCGGGCCATCACTCCGGGGCAAGCTTGCGTGTTTTACCAGGACGATCTCGTGTTGGGAGGAGGTTGGATCTGCCGTTAAAGCGGGCCAGATCACCGGGCACCGGCGGTTTTTTCTCGCCTCTCAGTCGATGGTTGGCTAGCCTGCCCCTGTCCCTCAAACGAAAGGCAAGCGGTTATGGACATTAATTTCAAGTGCCGGCACTGTGACCAGGACCTCAGCGTGGAAGCCACCGCCGCCGGAACCGACATCCAATGTCCGTCCTGCGGCGGCGCCCTCGTCATCCCCACGGCTGACCAAGCCAACCTCACGCCGCACATCATCAATCCTATTGCGACCTCGGCCGCCGCTCGCGAGGGGGAACGGCATTTCAGCGTGCCGGTCCGGGAGACGCCCACGGAAAGCCTGATCACCAAACCGCTTCGGCCCCTCGAAGCTGCTGCGCACGAAGGGGTCGTGCTCCGCATCAAATGCATCCGCCACTTCGATTGCGTGGAAGTCGGCAAGGATCACTTCGATGAGGTCGTTACTAATTTCATTAATAAGGTGGGCGAACCGAACATCATCAAGATCGAGACCTTCAATTATTCCCACCGCGACCTGGAAACACGCGACTGGGTGACGGACTACGGCGTGTTTATCTTGTATAAGGGCTAACGAGGCTACTCTCGTTTCTCCTCGTCGGCTTCTCGCGCGGATAAGGCTTTGAGCGGTTCCTTGATGGCACGCCAGCCGCCTTCGACCAATTCTTCGCCGATTTCCGACATGGCATTGCCTTGTCGGCGCAGGGTTCGGACCGAGACATGGGCCAGGCGACTGAGGCCGCGCGGAGTAAACATAAACTCGGCCAAGGTGGATAAACCGAGGATCGGATTGAACTCGCGCATGTTGCGCATGACCAGCACCAGTTCCCGAACCGATCGCGCCGCGGGTTCGCGAACAAACTGCAACAAATGAAGAGAAAGCAAGCACAAGACCAGCGAGCCGACCATCAGCACATGATAACGAGTGATGGCTTGTCCAAAGAGGTTGCCCGCATCGGTGGGCAACCCGTGCAGAATAATCCCGCCCAGCGGCGGCCCCAGCGCGATGAGCATGTTGGTGAAGGCAAAATACACCGAGATATAGTGCGCTTTGTTCTCCGGAGGCACCATTTTGATCATCAAGTTGAATTGGCCGATTTGTTGGAATCCGGCCATCATGAAGCCGGTGATGAAATAGTTCGGATAGAGATGAAGATAATGCGCCGGGCTGCTGAAGAGCCAGGACCCCGCCGCGATCAGAAGCCAGGTCAAAGCGCTGATCACCATGATCGGTTTGTTGCCGAAACGATCGCTTAATGCCCCCCAGGTCCGCAGCGACACCAATCCGCCCAACGTCCATAAGGTGGTTAAGAGCGTCAGGTCACCGACGCTCAAATGGAGTTCGCGCAAAACGTAGACACTGTAAAAAGGCGTGCCCAAGTACAAACACATCCCAAATAACCCCGTGAAAAGCAGCAGACGCACGAAATTTCGATCCTGAAACACCGCCGTAAACGTGGGCCAGGACGTTTTCGACGGGCGGCATTCGGTCACCGAAAGCGGGAATTTCATCCGCGTGAGAAAATACAGTCCCAGTAACCGCGCCCCGGCGCCCGCGCCAAAGATCACCGCAAAGGACTGCAACGAATTGTGATGATGATCCACGATCTTCCCCGCCAGCAACACCACCACCAGCGTCCAAAACCCGAACATCATATTGCGCGTGCCGAAAAACTTTCCGCGGATGCCCAAAGGGACCAGTTCGGACATGGACGCCGACCAGGCGACGCCGCAGACGGCGTTGCCCAGAGTTGAGATGAAACACGTGGCGGCGAAGATCCAGTCCCGGTGCGGGCCAACGAAAGGAAAGAGGAACACCAGCAGCCAGGGCAGGGCATTGACCACGATGGTGGCCATCATGATCTGGCGCAACGAAAGCCACCTTTGCAAAAGCAGCAACACCGGTGGTTGCAGGAACAGACAGACAAACGGCAAGGACGCCAGCGCGCCGACACCGCCATCGCCCCAACCCAAGCCTTTCACAGCGAACCCGATCACGAAGGGGAAGTTGCCCAAGGTCAGGTTTAACATCGGCACGCTGAAACAACCCTCGATCGTGCAGTACTTCAACGAGAGGAGCAGTTCGCGTTTGCGCAGGACTCGGTTCAAGGCGGGCTTCGAACTTCAGGGTTCAGGGTTCAACCTTCGAGCTTCGATTTTGCCGGAAGCACCGGCTCAGAGTGAGGTCTGGGCCGCATTGGATCAACGCTATTGCGCCAGGACCGACAGGACCGACTCCGGCGTTGACACGCTCCCGGAAGCATCCATTATCCGGCGTTACAGAAACCGCAAACCATCTAGTGAATGATCTATGGGCAAAGAATCAATCGGCCGCATTTTTAATAACATCGTCGAAACGGTCGGGCGCACCCCGCTGGTGCGCTTGAATCGGGTGACGGCGGGCGTCGACGCCACCGTGTTGCTCAAATGCGAATTCTTCAACCCGCTGGGCAGCGTCAAGGACCGGATCGGCATGTCGATGATCGAAGACGCCGAACGCCGCGGAGTGCTCAAACAAGAAACCGTCATCATCGAACCGACCAGCGGCAACACCGGCATCGCCTTGGCCTTCGTGGCGGCGGCCAAGGGTTACAAGCTAATCCTGACCATGCCCGAGACCATGTCGCTGGAACGGCGCACGTTGCTGGCCATGCTCGGCGCCAAACTCGTCCTGACTCCCGGCACCGAAGGCATGAAAGGGGCCATCGCTCGCGCCGAGCAATTGGCCAAGGAAACCCCCAACGCCTGGATCCCGCAGCAGTTCGATAACCCCGCCAATCCGGAGATCCACAAAAAGACCACGGCCGAGGAAATCTGGGACGACACGGGTGGCAAGGTGGACATCCTGGTGGCAGCGGTTGGGACCGGTGGAACGATCACCGGTTGCTATGAAGTGATCCATCCGCGGCGCCCGTCTTTCCAGGCCATCGCGGTCGAACCGAAGGATTCGCCCGTGATCTCTCAAACGCTGGCCGGCCAGCCCCTTAAACCAGGCCCGCACAAAATCCAGGGCACCGGGGCGGGATTTGTGCCCAAGAATCTTCATCTGAAGGACGAGAAAGGTACTCCGCAGATCATCGAATGCATTCAGGTTTCCAACGACGATTCCTTTGCCATGGCCCGGCGCTTGGCCAAGGAAGAAGGCTTGCTGGTCGGCATCTCGACCGGCGCCAACGTCGTGGCCGCCTTAGAAGTCGCGCGCCGTCCACAGAACAAAGGCAAGATGATCGTTACGGTGGCATGCTCGACCGGGGAACGTTATCTCAGCACTGCCCTGGCCGCCGAAGCCAAAGCCGAAGTCGGCGGATAACGCGCCGCATTTTCCAATTGGTTCGTGCCTAAGGCCCTGGCTCAATTGGCCGGTCCCAACGTCACGCTGCTGCTTTGGTTGGTGCCCAGGCCATAACCGAACCCGTTGGTGGCTTTTTGCAGCACGGCGCCGGAGAAGGCGATGGGTTTGAGCCCGGCTTCCGGGGTGAGACTGCCTTTAAACAAGCCGGTGCTGGGGGTGAACGTCAATGTCATCGCGCTTGGTCCACCGTTGGTTACTTTATTGGCCAAACCCAGAATGAAGCTGTTGGTGTAATTCTCGGGCAGATTGCCGTCGCTCAGATGAATTGTCCCGTTGTCGAGGTGAAGCACGTGATTGGTTGGGCCGAGGGGGGCGATATAACGCGATCCGAGAAGCATCGTTTGCTTGTTGAAGCCGCTTCGGTAGTAAGGGGCCGTTAAGCTAGGGAGTTTATGCCAGTTGACCAAGCCGTGCAGATCGTCGGTGGCCCGATCTTCCAAAGCAACCCAGCCGATGAGTGATCCCTTCACCAAGGGGATATAAAGCGGATATTCCCCATTTTTGGACAGCGGAACCGTTTGTTTAGCTTTGCCTTTGTCGGCAAGGAACCCGCTGAGTTTAACCACGCCGTTGGCATCGATGCCTAAGGTGCCGTAGCTGTGGCCAGCCGGAGCGTTGGTCTCGCCCGGAATGCCCTGAATCGTGAAGGTAAACTTGCCGGCGTTCGTGAAAGGACGGGAAGAGGCATTAAAGACAGCCCGGTCGCCCTGCAACGGAGCGATCCAGGAACCATCGCTCACCTGCCCGCCAATCTGGTCCGAGCCATTGAGGTCGATCGACCAGATGACGGAAAGATCATTGGTGCCCGCGCGCTTGACCGTGTTGGTGGCTTTGCCGTCCAGATCGAACTGTCCGGAGGCGGACAGCTTGCGACTATCGTGAAGCAGGGACGCCGTATAGGAACCGCGCTCGGTGGCCGTGAGAGTAAAGAAGCCGGAGCTGCCGTGCTGCACGTTGGTACCGAAGAACAGCCCGCTGTAACGGCCCGCGCTGGGCCTGAATGGATTCGGAACAAAATTGGCGACGACGCTGAGGTTGTCGATCATCAGATACGTGAGGGTCGGAGTACTCACCTGCCCGATGAGCACCGAGTTGCTGTAAATGAGCCAGTTGGAAAGGACGTTCCCGGGGTTGGCCGTGGCATTGAGCGTAAAAGCGCGGCCGAACTCCAGCAGTTGTTGATCAGTGGCACCGCTAATAGTGCCGGCCCCGGTCGTGGACAGTGTGATCGGGATGCGGACGCTGCGGAAGAAAGTGCGTTCATTGGTCAGAGACAGGTTGCCGGCCACGTCGACAGAATAAGCCCGCAGCGAGTTCGTGCCGCGCTCGGGGGCGATCGACTCGGGCAAACCCCATACGCTGTAGGTCACCGATCCGGTGGCAGCCAGGAAGTCCGACCCGTTCACAGACACGTAGACCGCGTTGACGCCGAAGTTGTCGGAGGATTTGCCCGTGACATTGACGGTTTCGCTAGCGATCACGCCCGCTGCCGGCGTCACGAAGGACACGGTCGGTCGCGTGGTGTCGGTGGGAATGACAGTCAGCCTGGCGACAGAGCTGGTCACTGAGCCGGCCACGTTCACAACGGTGACTTGGTATGAGCCGGAGTTGCGGGTGGAGACGTTCGATAAGTGCAGGAGGGAATTGGTCTGGCCTTTGATCGCCCTGGAATTGAATTTCCATTGATAACGCAGACTGGTGCCGCGAGCGTCCACCGCCAGATCCACCGAACTGCCAGCGGGGACGGATTGGCTTTCGGGCTGGGCCAGGATCGACGGGACCTCCAGGTTGGCCTGACCGGGAGTCGGCATCCGCGCGCGCCAATTGATAGGATCATTTCCATAAGCCGTCGGGTTTAAACGCTGCAGGGACGGGCCGCCGCCGTCGGGAGACAGGTTGTCTTCTTGCGAAAGCACGGGCCACGGGGCTTCATCTGAATACTTGACGCGCTCGACTTGGAGGTAAGGCACCAGCCGAAAATCGGGGTGGAGTGGGCTTTGCGGGGCATCGGGACGCTGCAGTTCGACGCTGGCGCTGCCATTGGCGAGCTTGCCTTTATAAGGACCGAAGACCTGGATTTCGGGCGGCACGACGCCCACGTGGTTGGTGAACGAAGTCCAGGCCGTAATATTGGTCGGAGCAAAGTTTACCAGCAACAGATACTGTCCGGCGCCCAGGGTGATGTCTTCCGGGAATTCGAAGTCCACGCCGCCGCGCAGGCGCCACGTATTGGTCCGCCCATCGGCGTAGATCTGGTCTTTCCGCAACGTGGTGCCGTCGGGAGCGGGATTGAAGTCGCGGTCTGCCCGATAAATGTTGTTGTCGAATAGCTTCTGGTCGTTGCCAGAGATGTTATAGAGCTCGAGGAACTCATCGACAGAGTTATCCAAAATGTTGGTGCCAGATTGGATGTCAGGCGGATGATAATGAATCTCGTTGATGACAATGGGGCCGACGCGTGGTCCGGGATTGGTGGCGCCGGTGCCAGTGCGGTAGGTGCCCAACCATTCAACGGGATCGCCCGCGCGCACGGTCGTCCCTAAGGAAAGATCCCGCATCGGCACGAACTCCGCCCGGTCATCGCTGGTCATGTAGCGGCCAAAGGAGACGCCGTTTTCGGATGCCCCGAAGCGAACCCCGACGCGGAACCCGCTCAAGCCGCCATTGGTATTAGAGGAGAACAACCAGGCTTCGTCGCCGTTGGCGGAGTTGAAGGTGAACCCCGTCTCGTTGGGATCGAATTGATACTCGTAAAACACCTTGAACCCGTGAGCGGAGATAACGGTATTGGTCGGGATCTGATATTTCATTGGGTGCTTCGGGTCATTGCTGAGCCAGAACAGGCTCAGGTCGACCGGCGCACTGGTGGGATTGTAGAGTTCGATGGCATCTTCCAACGGGGGGTCGGTGTGCGCGATCACTTCGTTGATGACCACATTGGTGATTTCACCGAAGTTGCTGGCCTCAGGACTGAGTTTGGGCAACTGGATCGGCTCGCCCGTGATGTCGCCGTCGGGGACGCGTCCTTCCGAGATATTCCGGTAGTAGCCGTTGTTGTTTGTGGAGATCAGTGTGGATCTCACGTAGTCCAAAACCGTGAACTTGTCATTGGCGAACATATAAATGTCGTCGCCGCTATTGCTGCTGATTGAGAATGCGACTTCGTCGGCGGGCGCATCATCATTGTTATTATCCGAGGCAAACATCTGCACGAAACCGAGCGGACCGATGAAGGAAAGATCGGGCACGGGCCGGGATCGGCTGGGAACGCCAAGATTGGTGACTTTATCAACAAAGACCAAGCCGCTGAGGGTGACGACGTTGGTATCAGGGTTGTACAGTTCAAACCAGTCGGGGCCGGAGGAGTTGGTGGCCAGCCATTCGTTGATCCGGATGGAAAACTCGTTGGCGATGGTTGGGGCAGGGCGGTACGGGAACGGCGTATTCGTCTGGCAAGGAATGGTTCCGCCGCAGGGGGTGGGCAGCGTCAGGGTAAATGGGCCGGTGAAATCAGGCACGCGCCCGATCGAATGGTCGGGCACCTGCATACCGAAAATGACGGAATCATGCGGGACAACCTTGCTGGTGGTGTCGAACAGAAGCAGCTCATCGCCGGTGCGCTTCAGGTTGAAGGTCTCCTTCGTGGCGGTCCGGCCCGCGCCGACCATCCAGGTCGTGTGGATGCCCGGGAAATTGGTTTTATCGTCGAAAAACACCAGCAGATAACTGTCGGGTTGAATGATAGTGCCCGCAGGAAAATTAAAGTAATCGCTCAGGTCGTTGGTCTTGGGGTGGCGTTTGACCGACAAACTCCATCCGGCACCCAGATTGATCGGGGTATCGGTACCGTTATAAAGCTCCGCGTAGTCGGGGAAATAATCAGGAAAAGCAGCCAGGGGCGCGATGGTTTGATTGGCCGCCAGCACTTCGTTGATAATCACGCTGGCGCCACGACCAGGCCTGGGCAGCAACAGGGAGAGGGTGCAAATCCAAAAAAAACAGGCGCAACTTATACGCGAGGGCACGCTATGAGGTTTCCAATTCATGCTGGGATGCAGTGTCGATTACCTACATCAATCCGTCCGAAATGCCAAACGGAGATTTCTCGGTTTTGGGGCTTTGAGACGCTGTGAAGGGCCTCGCCGCGGCCACCCATCTCTCGCGAGACATGTTTGCCATTTGCATGCTGCTTGTGAATACTTGTAGTGTCTGCTACGGGCTTTGCGGGGTCGCGATCCGATAGACCCGGTTCGTTGCCGGCGCCGGGTCGAGCACGGTCTCCAGGTGATTGGCCGACTTGGCCACCACATCCACCAGCTTGTGCCAGGGGCCTATCCCCAGGCTGTCGCTGTATTGCACGGAATAAGTCCGGCCCGCCACGGCCGGGAAACTGATCTGCGCCGGTCCGTGTCCAATGACCTGCTCCACCTTCAGATAACTGGCAGGGTCGCGGGGGTCGGTGCCGGCGATGAATTCATCCCGGTTCTTCATCCCATCGCCGTCTTTGTCCATCAGAGCGTCGCTGGCGTTGCCGGCGTTGAGTCCGTTGGCTGCTTCCCACTCGTCGGGGATCCCATCGCCGTCGGTGTCGGTCATGATCTGGACTGTGACGGCGTTGGCGTTGACGCCGGTGGGGCTGGCTTGATTTCGAACCGCGAGGTTCCAGAGCTGGGTGGCCGTGGTGCTGGGTGCTGTAAACCGGTAGAACAGGTTCAGGTCGCTGGAAACGTTGGTGATGGTGATGGACGGCGAACTAACCCGGCGCCATTCGCTGGTGAACGGAGCGGGATGGCCGGTGATGGCTGCGCTCAGCGTGACGATGCCGCCAGGCGCGACGATCTGCGGAGTCAACAGTTGGGTGTACACCGGTGGGATAAGCACGACCAGGTAAGCCGGGTTACTCAGGGCTGACCCGTGCGAATCCGTTACGCGAACTGCATAGGCCCCTTCATCTGCCAATTGCACGTCTGCCACCGTCACGGACCCGTTGGTGGCGCCAAGGATCGGGGTGCCTTCGTGGAACCATTGGTAAACCAACGTGCCTGTCCCGTAGGCGTTGGCGGTGAAGGTGACGTTCGTGGCGCTGAGGGCGTTGGTGCCGGGCCGGGCCGCGGCCGAGGCCGGGGTGATGCCCGCGATGCTGAGCGGGGCCGTATCGATCCAACTGGCCGGGTCATCCGCGTAGGCGGTCTGGCTGGCCCGTTCCAAGGCAGAGCCTCCGCCGTCGGCGCTGGCCGGCCAAGGAGGCGAGTCTTTGTAATCGACTTCATCCACTACGATGTACGCCACGCCGTTGGTGTCGGGGGCGTCGGGCTTTTGCAAGCTGACTTTGTCGCTCGAATTATCCAGCTTGCCGTCATAAGGGCCGTAAAGCGGCATGCTGGCCAGCGAGGTGTACTTGGAGCGAAAGGCGTTGGCAGCGGCGGTGTTGGTAGCGGGATTGAAACTCACCAACACGATGGCCTGGCTGCCACTGAGCACGAGGTCTGCCGGAAAATCGTAATCCACACCGCCGCGGATGCGCCAGCGATTGGTCGGATACTGGACGCTGTAAAGTGGCAACGGCGAAGAGGTGATGTTCTGCACGATGATGTATTCGTTGTCGGAGTCATCCAAGCCGCCCGGCAAATCGGGCGGATGATACATGATCGTCCGGATGATGGCCGGTCCGATGCTGGGCCCGGCGTTGGCCCCGAGCGGCGTGCGACTTTTTTGCGCTGGGAACCGTTCCTCACCCGTACTGATGACGTAACGGCCGAAGGAGACGCCGTTCTCCGCGGCGCCGAAGCTGAAGCCGTGACTGTAACCGGTCAGGTTCGTGTTGGCGCTGCCGGAAAGCAGGTAAACCTCCTCGCCATGCGAACTGAGAGTAAAACTGTTGCCGATCCCGGGAGTTGGGTTGAAGTCAGTTTCCGTGAGCAAGAGATAACCGCCAGCGGCAATGGTCTGGTTATTGGGAATGCGATACTTGATGGGCACAGTAGCGTCATCCGTCAGGAACCAACCGCCCACGTTTACCGGGCTGCCCGTGGGATTGTAGAGTTCAATGTAATCGACCGCTGGCGGGTCGGTATGCGTCAGCACTTCATTGATGACCACCCGCGGGATGGTGGGAGCGGGATCATCGGCGCCCGGCGAGCCGCCCGGGTTGGTGCTGGCCCGCCAATTGATGGGATTGTCGGGATTCGGGTTGCTGTTTGGATCGCTGCTGACGAGAGAGAATCCATAGCCATCGGGGGTGATGGGCCATTTGCCGCTATCTTTGTAATCGACTGAGGTGATGCGTGCGCCCAGCGGATGTCGGAGGGTGATGGTTTCGCCTCCGTTATCGAGGCGACCTGTGTAGATGCCGTTGGGGACGAAGCCGGGATAACGAGCGGCCAGCGTGGTCGCGTTACGGCCGAGCACGAAGAACTGTCCGGGGGCCAGCCGGGTGCCATTGGTGAAGGTGAAGGTGATCCCCTCGGTGGTAACTCCGCTCAGATCGAGGATGGTGGCTCCAGCGTTTTTCAGTTCGAGGAATTCGAATTCGTCGCCGGAAGTGGCCCCTGCTCCGGGCGGATTATACATGATCTCCGTGAAGATCAGCCCGCTGAAATCCTGGCCGGGATAATAAGTCGCCTCGGTGATCGCGCTCCAGATGTTGCCGCTTCGGACCCGGGCCCGAACCATGGTGGGGAAGTTGACCACGATGGGCGTGCTGGCCGTGTAGACCAGGGCGCTGCCCGAGGGATTACCGCCCCGCACGCGCGGGTCGGCGCCATTGAGGGTGTAATAAAGGGTGCCGGCGCCGCTGTTGGTGAGAAAGACCGAGAACCCGTTGGAGACCGCGCCACCGTAATGGTTCAGCAGGGGCGCGTTAATGGTGGGAAAAAGGCCCGCGCTCCGCAACTGGCTGATCATGGTGGCCGTTCGCTGCGCGGTGAACCCGTTGTAAACGTTCTGGAACGCGCTTAACCACGTGTTGCGCGTGAAAGGCGCGGCGACTTTCGAATCTCCCCAGCGCGCGGATTCGGCGACGATGGCGCGCTGGATTTCGTTGCTGCGGGTTATGAGAGTGGAGCGCATCCCCTGCACGGAGAGCGGGCCGCCGTTAAACAGATGTTTCTGCACGCGATCGGCCATCAGCATCTTGAATTCGGCGTTGGCCCACATGCGCCACCAGATGTATTGCGGATTGCTTTTGGTCAACGCCTGGGAAGCTCCCTGCACGTTGGGATCACCGGCGGCATAAGGCCCGATCCGGTTTTCGTTGGCGTTGAGCAACGTGTGCTCCGCGTCGTGCGAAATGAAACGGAACCCGCCAAACTGGCCGGTGCGATTGCGCAATGCAAAGAAGTTGTTGGGCGACGTATTGCCAAGGAAATTGGAGATGGGCGCGTCCAGGTTGCCTCCATAGACAATCACCAGCATGTAATCGATCAGGTTGGGCACATCGACCAGGTTCTCGTAGGCCGGGTTGGCCGTGCCGTCGACGTTGAGCCCTTGCACTTTAAAGTAATCCACATCGTTGGCAAAACCGTTGGTCGCCGCCCGCCAAAGCCGGGTCCAGGCGCCCATATCGCCGTCGGTGACGTAGATGATGTAACCGTCATCGGGGGCTACCTTGATCACGTCGTAGTCTTCCCTCCGCCCGCCGAGGTACGATTCGCCAAACGCGGCTTCGGCCCGTTCGTCCGTGTTATACAACCCCCAATACATGCCGTTAATGTAGAGGTGATACCAATCGCCGCGCTCGGCCACGCCGCTCATCTTGAGCTGGGCGTCTCGTGAGGATTGATCCCTCAGGCAGATCATGCTGGGGTCGCCGCCGAAGGACCACGAATAGTTCTGCATGGTGCGCAGATCAAACTTGTCGTAACTCGAGGCGCCCGTGGGACCAAAGACCGGAAAGTTCAGATTGGCGGCGCCGTATTCCTGGCGGAAGAAGAAGCGGAACGCGTGTTTGGGGTTGCTGGTGGCGCGGCTGTAACCGCCCCGGATGCGAATGCCGCAATTGATCTGGAACCCTTTCCGGTCATCGGGATAGATCAATTCGAGCGAAGCTGGCCGTTCCCAGGCGATGGTGTCGCCGCCCGGGTTGGCGTAAATGCCGGTCGACGGGCTGAAGAGATCATTCAGGTTCATCACGATCGAATAGGTCGGAATGGTTTTCAGATCGTTCTTGATTGTGCCGTTCCAGGGCGCCGTGTTCACGACATCCGGATCCATGCCGTAGTCGACGGTGTTGGCGCCCCAGCTGGCGGGCCAACCCGGAGGGGCCGCCCCGGTGGGCGCCTGCCGGATCACGTCATCCAGGAAAAGATAAGTCTGGGCGTCGATGTCCGAAGGCAACAGGTTCAGTTTGTAGGCGAAGGCCCGCACCACCGTCGTGTTGGTGATCCGCAATGGAGTCGTGTAGGTAAAACCGGTGTTCGTCGAGGGGGCGCTGCCGTCGATCGTATAACGAATCGTGACGCCAGGCGTCGCGCAGGTGATGGTGAGGAAGAATCCGTTCGTGTAAAAACCACGATCCTGGCTGAACTTGGTGTCTCCGACCACCCCAAGGATGCTGCTCACCGGATTGGCCGCGGCGGGGGTCGGAGTGGCGAAATAACGCAGCTGCTCGGTGCCGTCGAAGCCGTACGAATAATCCCGCCGCTGGTTGGGATACGGATCGAAGGACGACACCAACTGTTTGGGCGTCTCGCCATTGTAAAGCCCGAGGAATTCGCCATCCGGACTGAGCTTGAAGTTGGTGTGGAGCCGGCTTCCTGGCGCGGTGGGTTTGCGATCCTTTCCGGAACAAAACACGATCAGATACGCGCGCGGTCCCAGGGCCACCGCCGGGAAAGTCCATTTGTCCGGTTCGCTGGCGTCATCCGAAAGCGACCAGCCAGCCAGGCTGACCGTGTTGGAGGTAGTATTAAACAGCTCGACCCAATCCTGGAACTCGTTGTCTTCGTCGCGCAGACCGTTGACATTGGCGGCCATCAGCTCGTTGATCCTCACCGAGGCGATCGGCGCGCTGGGGTCCAGTACATAGCTCCAGCCGCCACCCGCAAAATTGTTCGGCGCGCTCGCCAGATCCCGAATATTGTGCCCGCTCGCGAACGCCACTTGCACCGGTCCCGGCGCTGGAGCAGCGAACTTAAACGTATATTGACTCGAGCTGACCGTGGTCACGCTTGAGCAGGGTGTGGAATTGACGCGCAGGTCCGCGGCATCGACTCCTGTCACCGGTTCGCTGAAGGCCACCTCGATTTGGGTCAGGCTGCGCACGGTGGCCCCCGCGAAGGGCAGCTGATAGCTAAGAGTGGGGGCAATGTTGTCGATCAGGTTATACTGCCACGTTCCACCAGGAGACGCCGGGTTAAACGGGTTGGGTGGAAGCCCTGTGTCGACAATGCCATGTCCGGTGGCCCAAGTGACATTGACCGTTCCGTAGGCCGGCTGCGCAAAGAGGAACGTATAAGTGTCGTTGCCGGCGTTCGGATTGACCGCGGTGGCGGGCACCCCATTGAGCAACAGATCGCCGGCTGTTACCCCATTCACGCGCTCGCTAAAGGTGACCGTCAGTTCCGTCAGGGTGGTGAGCGGACCCGGCGCAGGGCTGACATTGACGATGGTTGGCGGCACCAAATCGGGGGCGATCGTGGCCAGGGAAATATTAAACCCCAGGTCGCTGCTGGTGAGGGAAGCGTTGAAGATCTGAACGGCGATTACGTTCGTATTGAGGGTCAGCATTGAGGAGTTGGCTAAATCTACCGTGACAAACTGGACCGGCTCCGTCACGGCGGTGCTGGCCGTTGCGTTAAACGGCAGATCCCCCGCCGGCACATTGTAACGGTACAATTCGACCCCGTTAATCCACGCGATAAACCCGTCGTCGCAGTGATACCCGAGCCGGAGCCCCGCCACGTCCGCCAAATTGGTCACCACGAACGTCCGGCGCAGGTATAGCGTCGTGTAGCTGTTCATCATGTCGGTCAGCTGGGTTCCCCCCGGGAACACGTCTCCATACCAGAACGGAGTGGAGCCTGCCGTGAAAGTGGAATCATCAAAGCCGGCGCTCCGCCAGGCCGTGGAAGGCGTGGAAGCCTCCGTGCGGCCTTTGAAGTATTTCCAGATGGAGTTGGTATTGAAGAGCAGGGCGGATTGGGCTGGAGCCACAACTGCTAGCCAAATGGCGCCAAGCAGGAAGAAACGAAGATAATACATACCAGGTAACTGCCTTCGGATCAGCGGGTTCAGGTTACAGCTTGAGGCGAACGACTTTCGCAGAGGGCTAGGCTTCCCCAACGCGGTGGCCAGCTGAGCAGGAACAATGTGCATTTAACGTGAATAGCGCGCGCTGTTGAAATCGTTGTGGTTAAGTTATCTGCGGCATTTCCAGCGGCGATCCGAGAACGGACCTAGAAACCAATCGAGCGCATTCCAAATCCAAGCGCCCAGAAAGCCATAACAACACGATTTCATGGTGGAACAAATGTTACAACAAGGTGACGGCGGCCAAATTACACCAAGCCGCCGCAAAGTGAAGGCTTTTTAAAGGGAAGGACTCACCCGGCAAAGAACCTGAAGACCGCGTGCCCAAGGGAGCTTCGCATGGGGGAAGGTGCAAAAATGGCCTCGCCGCATGCAACGGGAGTTCCGCACGATGCGAAACTGGTTCCGCCGCATGCAACGGACGTTCCGCACGACGCAAACCTGGTCCCGCGCATGCAACGGACGTTCCGCACGACGCGAACCTGGTCCCGCCGCATGCAACGGAGGTT
>DATLUX010000611.1:0-13472 GCA_035577805.1 Verrucomicrobiia bacterium | reverse complement strand
CTCAAAATGGAGACCAACCGGCTGGCATTGGCTTCGGATCGCAGGTCCGGTGCCGTTGCACATTGGTATAAGATCCAGTGCCCCAATCAAAGCCAATTGCAGGGGAGCCACGGCGGTAAAACGTCGCCAACTGTGCGTTCGTATCGAGTGAAACTCGACTGCGGCCCCAGTATTTGTCTTCGTGATGGAAGTAGAACCACTGCCATGTCCCTCCCGGTCGTCGAGAAAAGAAACTCGTATTGAACCAAGGCAATTCGTCGAAACTCCCCCGCTGGATAACGCATAACTCGGACCCGTCGGGCGTTACAACACGTGCGACGACACGAGAGCCAAGAATGTGTCGAGGCAGCAAGCCAATGGCAACAAGCATCGCCGCCGCAAGAAGAACAATGATGATTTTCCAGCGAACTCGCAATTTATGAAGCTTTCGGTGCCCAATACATCCGCCGGAGAACCTCTCCCATGAAGCGATCAGCATACACTGGCATTCCGCCAGATCTTCCTATGAGGTCTGCGCGTTCCCGCTCCACGTCGCAAGACACGAGCCGCACCTCATCTGCCGTCGGACCTACTCCACAGGTGATCAAATTGTCGATTGCTCGCGTATCTCCCTGGCGTGCTGCACGAAGCCACCACTGTGTCGCCTGAAGGATAGAGTTTTCGTATCCTGACAGAAACTCAGCCTCCGTGTCGCAACACGCGCCCAACCAATAAATCGTGGCGACCGCATATTGACAGTCAGCGTTTCCCGCCTCCGCATGACGGAGCAGGAGAGGAAGCAGATCGCGGAATGTGGCGGTATCCGCCCGGTGCCACACCGAGGGGTCTTGGTGGCATGCTGCGGTCCAATCCCTCATCGCGTCATCGAATCGCTTCAGAACAATCTCAATGGATGCCATACGTACGTCGCTCCCCGCCTACATCTGGCTATGACTTAGTGGCTCCGCATTTCCAGCATGAAGTGAACTGCGGCTCTGAGGTCTCGCCACAGGTCGGACACACCCAATCGCTTCCAACTACTTTCGGACATGCCTGCCAGTCGCTTTTTATCTGCAGTGCCTCGACGAAATTGTGGTCGTCTTGGATCCACAACTCCGGCGTGCTCTCCGTCATCGGAATCTCAGGGGCGAGGCCGGAGGAAATTTCGTTGCGGATGAAGCAAGCAATGCCCGCGTTCTCCAGCGTATCCTTGAGCTGGGTGACCTCGATAAGATTCGGAGAGCTAAAGATGCTTTTCATTGGCAGTGCATGGTCCTGGTTTAACCTGTCAGGGTTCATGTAGGCTGCTGCTCTTGAGGTCAAACCAATAAGGATGATCAGCGTAAAACGTCGAGGCTCCCAGGCTGCGGTTGGTATCTTCGGTTGAGATGTTCAACAGGAGACGGTCCCCAGAAGCTGATAGCTTATGCAGACTGTTGACCCACGAGCGTCTGCCGCCGAAAAGGCCGTCGAGCTGCTGAGACGCAAGGATGCGCTGGGGCTGTGCTTTTGAAAGAGGCTCGCCAAGGAAATCGAACCGCACAAGGCATTCATAATTGTAACCGCCCTGCACCTCTTTCCTGATCAAGAACAACGCTGTGCGCCCATCGGCACTGACCACAGGGAACCCCCACGCCTCGCCGGTTGCTGGAGACAGAACAAATTCTTCGCCGTTTCGCGCAAATACAACTGAGCGCCCGTGCTTTCCACCCAGGGTGACACGCAAATCGCCTCCCTGCGCGACCTCCAAGGACGGCTCCGAGTGGCCGCTGTCGACACGATGAAAGCCATGGAAGGAGCCGAGAAATAGCAGCGCCACGATGCCTGCCACGCTCACACAAATGCCAAATGTGAAACCGAGAACCACTCCGAGCCAGAAACGTTTCATTTGCAAGCGCCCTCGAGAAAGGTCGCCAGAGAACGGGATGTTAGGCTAGATCCGTCTCACCTTTTCCATTCACTGGAACACTAAGCCGCACGGTGATCAAGGCAAGCCGATAGTCGGAGCGCCTCGGGGAGGCCGCGAAACGCTTGCCTACCGCTCTGCCCCGGGTCAGCGTTGGACCGTGAGCCGCATGACCACCCGGACCAAGATCGGCCTGTGCGCGGGGCTTGTCGTCGTCCTGGCGGTGGGTGTGGTGGTGGTGCGTCCAACGAAGCCAGGGGTCAAGCTGAGCTTTGTCCGGTATTACGAGGATGGACCCGCTGTCCTGACACTCACCAACAGGGGTGAATCTCTTGTAACCTGCATCGCCGGCAACGTTTTTCTTTATTCCGAGCGCCGAGATCAAAATCGCGGTTTCGTGACTTATTTTGAAGTGCTGCCGCGAGGCGGCACGCAACTGGTTGCCTACCCTCAACCCTCGGGGCCGTTCGAGGGGAGCGCCGAAAGATTCCTTGCGTGGCTTCGAACCTCTGAGTTCCCAACGCCCGTTTCCGTGCGGTGCGTGCCGCAACCCTCCATGCTGCGCCGGAGCATCGAATTGCTCCTGAGCAGAGTTGGAATCGGCATCGCGAGCACCGGCTTTGTGGCTACGGTGGACCTGCCGGCCAGGTGAGCGGGGGCGGGGTGGTATCACCGCCACGGATGGGGGTCTGCCGCCCATGCGGATCCCTCATCGCTTATTTCCGCCGGTGCCGAACCAGCCAGATGCAGCCAAACACGAGAACCGCGACAAACACCCAGGCCGACGGACCAGCACCAGCCAGAGTCTCAAACAAATTGCGCTCAAACTGCGTGTAGGGAATGGCAGCGGCAAACATAATGGTCCTGAGTCACAATCCGGACCTTGGTTTAGTGCCCTGACTTTGCCCGGTCCCACGGCAGGCTTGGCAAGCCATGGTGTTGCCTCCGCTGACCCGGATTTTGGTCCTGCCTCCGCAAACCGGGCACGGCGGTGGCTGGAGGGGCTTCGCAGGCTCAACCTTTGGCGATGAGGAATTAGCTGCCACGGGGGGCACGGGGGGAGGAGTGGTCCACGGGCCCGGAGCCGCTACTGGCCAGTCTGCCACAGGCATACCTGCGAATGGCGGTCTGGGCTTCTGTTTTGGCGGTTTCGGTCTGAACGAACCTGGCAACGGCCGACCGCGGAGGATTCTTGCCCGTTCTGCGATGGCATTCCAGGCAATGGCGAGGCGTGACAGCGCGACTGCTGTCTTCACATCCAATGATGCGCTCTCGCCTTTCGACTGGAGCGCCGCCTTGAACGTCATGGCAGCGTCGTGGATGAGATCTTGAATGGCAAGGCATTGGGTGATGGCCTTGGTCTTACGCATGGCTGACGTTACGGGGTGGGGTTGAAGGGTGCAAGCGGAAGGGGATCAATGGAGACGTCACTCCGGCTGCCAATACGTGTAACCTGATGGGAGGGCCCAAGACCAGACGAACCCTCCCTGCTCTTGCAGCGCACTTCTTTTTGCGCTCGATAACCAGGCGTCAGGCGGCAGGGTTCGGCGAGGGATCGCCCAAGGCCAACCAGACCTCACCGCCCCCAACCTCGGTGCACTGGCCGGCAGGAGAGTTTGCCTGTGGGTAGGTCCGGTCAAGTTTGCAGAGTCAAGGAAGCGGATCATACGACGCGGCCGAGCATGGCTGTGAGCTGCTGTTTGCGATTCTTGAGCTTCCCGAACTGCGCCCGGTCATCCTCCGTCCATTTCTGCAAGCCCTCGTAGTTGTTGCGGATCCTTCAGAGCTTGTTCATGCAGCTTCCGTATTTCTTCAGATCGTAGGAACTCCTCTCGTGTGACAAGGCGCACTGGCTCGCGCTTGCCGAAACGCTCAACGGCGAGTCTTCGCTTCATCGGTTCAAGACTCATCCATGGCTCCGGAAATTCGCCACAACACCAGCATGCATGAAAGACATCCCAGAACTTATAGAATTGACGACGTGTTGCGTGACTGGCGCTCAGCCACTGGTGATTTTCATTATCCCATTCTTGCTTGTTGATGTGTTGGAGTTCCTCTCGTCTTGGCTGCGTGAGCAAACTCAAGGCCTCCTTAAGCTCCGCGTGTTCCCGGGCGATTTCGTAATGCAATGCGGCATCGAATTCCGCGGTCTCCAATCCACGGAGATCCCATTCGTTGGGATCAAGCGGCTGGCTCCCCTTCGGCCATTGGAGTTGTCTCACACCTTTTGCCCCCGGGTCTTCTTGCGACTTGAAGCCGCCCGCGGCCTGCTCGTGGCGTTTGCGCCAAAGTCCAGCCGCGCCGCCTGAGTCTTGCGGTGCTCGTTGGCGAGGTGCGCATAGCTCTTGCCCAGCAGCACCCCGCCATCCTTGTGACCAAGCCATCGCGAGACGGTGAGGAAATCGATGCCGCTCATCACGGCGCGGCTCGCGAAGAATCTCCGCAAATCGTGAAAACCAAAGCTTGGCAGCTCGGCTGCCTTGCGAGCCAGCAACATGGATTCGCGGAAAGTCCGCGAATGTTCGTCGCGCTCGCCGCGTTGTGGACTGGGAAATAGCCATTGAGAGTCCGGCGCCCGGCGTTTTTTCATGCTCTCGAGCAACAGGAGCAATTGCGGGTTCAGGTCGACAGCACGAGCCTCGCGATTTCTTAGAATCCCCCTCTGCGCCAATCATGACGTGACCTCGCTCTAGATCCACATCTTGCCAACGGACACGCAGGGCTTCCTGCTCTCGAGCGCCGCTATACTGCAGGAACCGGATGTAGTCACAGAACTGAGCAGCATTCTTGAGAGGCGTGCCTTTCCCGTTGTCTTCGGCCACTCGACCTTCAGTAAAGCGCGGTGCGGTTGCAGCTTTACAGAGGTGGTCGATCTCCTCTGCCGAATAAAGCCGGTGCGCTTTCTTTTCGGTTTTGAACCAAACCAAGCCCTCTGCCGGACTTATCTTCAAATGGCCGTCAACCCGGGCGGCCCTGAAAACGTTACGCAGGCACACCAGCGACAGATTACATGTTCGAGCTGATTTCTTGGCCTTGCGTAGCGCGTGGAGATGGTTGGAAATGTGATAGGCGCGAATCTTGTCGAGGCGAAGGTGGCCGATGGCTTCGATCCACTTGTTGATGTGCCCGCGTTCGGTGACCAGCGTATCGGGCTTCTTTCCACTGGTGGCTTGGCGCTCCAGGTAGACGGAACCGTAGTCGCGTAACAGCGGGCTTAGCCCAATCGGGCGCAGCCGATTCTCACTTCGCTCGACGAGCAATGACCGAAACTCCTCCTGGGCCTCAGCGGCGGTCTCAGCCTCCAACGGCACCCACTTCAGGCTTTTGCGTCCCAAGTCGTCCTCGACGGCTATCCGCGCCAGGAAAGATCCGTTGCGTTTCCATAGTCCACGAATCGGGTGCTTGCGGTTGTCGACGACCTTGGTATACCTGTGCCGTCGTGAGTTTGAACGTGAAACAGAATTGCGTCGGGTTGCAGAGGGCTTCACTAGGCCACACTGTCGCAAACGTCAAGCTCGCACGCCACAGCATCGTAAGTCGTTGTGGTTAAACAAGCCGATGTGGCGGAATTGGCAGACGCGCTAGATTCAAAATCTGGTACTCGCAAGAGTGTGTGGGTTCGACCCCCTCCATCGGCACCATCTTAGTCTTCTCCTTACACCCATAACCGCGGAGAAAAGCGGAAAGCGGCCCGCCGCGGCGTAGCCCGCAGGGCGAAGCCGGGAAAGCGGAAAGCGGGAATGGGTCTCGCCTCGATCGCAAGGATGGGTTCCTGGTCCCGATGCGCGTTCAAGCGCTCGGTCGGAGGCGAATGACAACGCCTGGATTCTGGACTGGTTAGCGTACGGGATCGACCTTCTCAAGGGAGAGTGGCAACCGCTCTATAGAAACGCGCCGGACTGCCCGCGGGCATTCCGACGATGATGTCGATGGTACCGTCGCTCGCGATGGGACCCACCATGCTTTCATGCCGCCAGACCACGTTGCCCTCCAGACTCTCTGCGGCAAAAACGTGGTAGCTGCGTCCCGCCTCGGCCGGGATGGAAAGCCGCAACTGATTTCCTTGCAAACTCACGCTGGAAACAGCCGTCCCTTCGATGGAGACCGGCAGTCCGGGAGAGCCGCCGCTCACAGTGCTCGCCCGCCAGTGATCGGGCGCGGTGCGGTCACCGGAGAGATTCTGCAGTTCGAGTGAGGGTCCGCCGCCATCAGCTTCCGCCGGCCACGGAGTAGCGGTGCCGTACGTGATTTCAAAAATGATGTTACCGGCCGCGTCGGCAATGGCGACGTGATCGCCGGCATTCGAAAGGTGTCCGGTATATTCACCAGCGATGGGTAATCCAACGCCGTATCGGTGCTCAAACGCAGCGCGGTTCCGCACCACCAGCACGTAAGCGCCCGGCGCCAATTGCGTGATGGCAGAGGTGGAGAAATCGAATTGGATTCCTTGGACAAAATGAACTCCCTGCAGAGCAAAAGTGCCCGTGCCGGGATTAAAGAGTTCCACAAATTCAAACGCGTTTTCGTCCGTGAATCCGGCAAGAATTTCTGCCGCAGAGGGCTTGGATGGATGGTAATGCAGTTCGCTGATGACCAGTTCGGGAGCGGGAAGGATGAAGCTTACTTCTTGGAGAGCGCTCCATTCCGTTCCGTTCAGCACGCGCGCTTTGAATAGGGTTCGAGCACTTAGGGGAATGGGCCCGGTATAGACAAGAGCGGTGGGAAGTCCACCAACGATGCGGCGCTGGGCGACCACCAACTGGGCGTCGATCAGGAAATCCGAGCTCGCTAGAGAGACGTTCAGACCCTGGATGGCGAGAATATTCTCGCCCGGACGCAGCGCCCCGACGAATGCGCTAACATCGAAGTCACGGAATTGCACGGCCGCGGCATCGCTGTTGCCGGCCGTCGCGAATGAGTTCCACGAGAGTGAAGTGGGCGCATTGGCGTCTGCGATGGGTTGCCCGTTCAAGAAGGCGGTGAAACCATCATCGAAACGCATCCGAAGCACCATGTAGTTCAGTTGATTGGTCGAAGCGACCTGGAAGGGAATGCGGATGAAAGCGGAGCCGTTCAGGTTCCGCATGGTGGCATCGACATCGATGCCGATGAAGGGCAGATAATCAGGGGCGGTGTCGTAGCCAATGCCGCCCTGGCCAGAGGTCCAAGTGGTATCGTTAAATCCATTGGTCCGCCAAAGGGTGCCGAGATTACTGCCACCGTTGGCCGCGGAGGGAACGAGAACCTTCCTGAGCGTATTGCTCGTCACGGGGGTGCTGCGATTGAGCTCCTCAATCTCCACCGGCGTGCGGGGATCGGTCCCGTTGGTCGTGTAATAAATGGTTCCCTGCGGCGCACTCATGACGAGACTGAAACCCGGATTGACCAATCCGCCCGGGTGATTGAAGAGCGGTGGATCGACGCGCGGGTAGAGTCCGGCATTGCGAAAAATCTCGAGGACGGCGGCCGAGCGAGCTGGAAAATAGTTCGCGAGCAGGTCGTTCACCGCCGTTTGCCAATGCTCGTCGCGCGTGTAGGGGGCGGCCCGCAACTGATCGCCCCACCGGGCGGATTCGCCCACGATTCCCCGGCGCACCTGCTCCGCGAGCGCGGCGAAGCGCGCGGCTGGGAGATTGTTGGTTGGAGCCGAAGGATTCCACGCGGGCGCGGCCGGATTGACGGAGAACGCGCCGCCATTGAAAAAGTGGCGGTAGACGCGGTCGGCGAACTGCATGCGAAATTCCACGTTGGCCCGCGCGGCGGCGTACGGGCGCGCCACGGCGCTATTGACGCCGGTGTTGTCGGTGCCACCGAACAGCGAGGCCTCGGAATCCCACGGGTAAAATTGGAACCCTTCGCTGCCCGTCCGATCGCGACCGACCCAGTAATTGCGTCCAGGCCAGTCGCCGTTTCCGATGTAGAAATTCAGGATCATGTAGTCGATCATATTTGGGACATCGAGCAACACCTCGTAGGCGGGATTGCGCGTGCCGTCCGGATTGTTGCCCTGCACGCGCTGATAAACCGCGTTATCGGCCCAGTCGGGGGTCATGGTGGCCATCAAGCGATTCCACGCATCGTAATTGCCGTCCGGCGCCGAGTCCTGATTGATCGCATCCCAATTATCCTCGTCCCCGCCGTGATAGCTGGCGGAAAAGACCGCGTCGGGCCGTTCAATCGGATTGTAGAGGCCCCAATACCGGCCATTGATGTAGAGATGCACGAAGCTTCCGTGGGACGCGACCATGCCCAGGGCGCGGGCGCTTTCCACGGCAAAGGCATCGCGCAGGTAGGTCGCGCTACCGCCGTAGTAGGGCCACGCATCGTTGCTGTTCGCCCTCAGAACGAAGTTGTTGAATTCCTCCGCGGCATTGGGACCGAACAATGGATAATGCAGCCGTCCCGAGCCGTACTCTTCACGGAAAATGACGCGAAAGGATTTCTTCAAGGTCAGGTCGAAACGGCGGAAAGCGCCACCCTGGATGCGAAAACCCGCGTTTGCCTGGAAGCCCGCCTGGCCACTGGGGTAAATCAACTCGAGAGAACCGGCCCGTTCCCAGGCGTCTCCGCGATTGTTCGGATAGGAATAAATGCCCGCTGAGCCGAACATGTCGTGCACGTCCATGACGATGGACATGGTGGGCAGTGACAACAGGTCGTTGCTGAGGCTGTTCCGGTATTTCCCGCCGAAATTGTCGTTCGGCCCGACCACTCGTGAATCCAATCCGTAGTCCGCCGGTTGCGTGTCCCAGATCGCCGGGAAACCAGCGGCCACCGTGTTGGACTGATTCTGGTTAACGATGTCACTCAGATAAAGGTAGGTATGCGTGATCACTTGCGAGGAGCGCCAACCGCTGCGGAACGCCGCCGCCCGCAAAGTCGTGGTCCGCTGAATCGGGATTGGTCCCGCGTAGGCAAATCCGTTCGTCAGACTCGGCGCGGCGCCGTTCGTCGTGCAGCGGATGACGGCGCCTTCGGTCGCACCAGTGATGGCGACTTGCATGGGTGCCGAGTAAAAGCCGCGGGTGCGCTCCATCACCGGATCGGCGACCAAACCGAGATCGGCCGCGCTGTTGCGGGTGCCTGCACTCGGCGTGGTCATGTAGCCGGTTTCCGCCAAAGTCACCTGCGTGTTTTCCAGACGCAGACGCATGAGGAAATCTGGACTATCGGCGCGGTCGTTGAGCGCCTGGACCGCGAGCAGATTGGCGCCCGGCACAATGAGATTCCCGAAGCCACTCAGATCGAAGCGCTGTTCCCGGAGCACATTAGTGCGGCGGCGCTCCGCCGCCGCAGCCGAGTTCCACGCGAGCGTTTGCGGGGCATTCGCGCGCGCGACCTCCACTCCATTGAGAAAGGCGACGAAGCCGTCATCGTACTGCACCCACAAAGCCAGCCAGTCCAGCGGCTGATTGGCCTGGACGGTAAAGGGCACCCGGAGATAGGCGGTGGTTCGCTGCCCGAACATCTGGGCTTCGAGGCTGGTGCTGATCAAATCCAGAAAATCCGGCGGCGGCGCGCCCACGTAGCCGAGGAACTGCACTTCGGAAATCTGAACCGCCACGGCGGTCGCGGCATTGCGCACCGTGGGAAACAGCAAGCGGTACTGCAGATAGGCCGCCCTGTTCGTGAATGCGACTTCGACGCTGAAGAAGCGCGCCGTAAAATCCGGAATGCTCCCACGCGCGATCTCCGTGAAGGTGGTGCCATCGCGCGAGCCTGATAAAACAAAGCTAGTGGGGTCCCTTTCCGGAGCGTCATTGGCCGAGGTGAAGCGCAGCCCCTGCACCACGGTGTCGCCCGCGGAAGGAGTGACCGTGAATCCGGCGTTCAACTTGTCGAAGTTGAGATATTTCGTGGCCGACGTGTTGTCGATGGCGTTCTCCGACGTCTCGTTGCCCGGAGAATTGCTCGATGTGGGCAGGACGAGGTCGCCCGGCTGAGTGACGTCCTCTGGTTCGATGGTCGTATTGGTTTGGCCGGGTTGAGGACGATCATAGCCCACGCCGAGCGACACTGGCGTCCAAGTGGAATCGTTGAACGCCGGTTGAACCCAGCTCAGGCCCAACTGATCGTTGGCGGGAAAGAATGCTCTGGCCGCCCCGTTCGGAGGCACGAACTGCACGGTCTGCGTGGACATCGAAACGCCATACGAAACGTCACCGAGCTGGCGCGGATAGGTCGGAGCGAACTCCGTGGCCTTCGTCGTGGCGTCCGGGCGCGTCAGCGCGAGGTATTCGCCGTCGCGATCGAGATTGAAATTGGTATGCAGCTCCCCTTGCGGATCGGTGCGATCCTTTCCCGAAGCGAACACGAGCACGAATCCCTGACCCGGGATCGTCACATCCGGGAACCGCCACTTCGTTAGGTCCAGCGGATTGTCGGAAACGTACCAGCCCGCGAGGGAAGCAGGCCCACGCTCCGGATTGTAGATTTCGATCCAGTCACTGAAATCCCCGTCGGCATCGCGCACGCCCGAATTGTTCGCAGCCATGAATTCGGAGATGATCAAGTTCTGCGACCAGAGCTGCGCTTCGGACAGGACGGCGAACAGGAAGACGATGGCGAGCAGACGGGAAAAGTGAACGTTAACTGGTCTGAATCTGGCGCAACAATGAAGATATAACATCTGGGCGATAGGTTTGGTGATTCGTGCTGATGGGCCGATTATCGTGGCCTTTGGGCCTGCGTCCAATGCAAAACCCGCGCTTTGAGCTCGGGCCACGGCAGCCAGCCCCTTAGCGCGTTCCGGCACGGCGTCTTATTTCAGCAGCAGCCGCGGCAGCAGCTCGAATCGGACTCATGGCGTCTGGAGCCTGAAGAAGCCGCCGGCGGCAGCGGGCGCGGAATACTCGACCAGCACAGGCAAGGGCCGCGTCGGCACGTTGGTCGCCGTTCTCCAGGTATCGCCGGTGACGGTGTCACTGGCACTTAGCGTGTAGGATTTCTCCGAGTCGGCCCAAAAGCGCACGTGAACCACGCCGTTATTGACCGTCGCCGATTCGATGCGTGGGTGACTCAACGCCATCGGCGCACCGACCGGGAATTGGGCGCCGAGGTTCGCGCTGTCTTTGCCTGCCCCGAGCGCGGGGGAGCCGGGAGCCAGCCGATAATCAGCTTGGACCGCGTTTAAGAACAGTGGGTCGGCATTGAGATTGCCTGTGCCGGGCATGTTCGTGCCGCCGATGTCCGAGTAGGTCACGGTCATGCGGGAGTTGGTCGCGATCAGGACATCTGTCCCATTGCCCCAGATCAGGTTGTTCCAGCCCAGGCTGATGTGGCCACCCTGGTCGAGAGTTTGCGGGTTGTATTTTTGGTAGAGCCGTACGCCATAGGTGCAATCGGCCAGGGTGTCGTGGTAAATGCTGGCCGTGCTCTTGTCTTTCACCGCCAGACCTGTATCAACCCTGTAGATCAAGCAATTGCTGACGATCATGCCGACAGAGGCGGGCTGGTTGAAGGCGGTGGCGGTGCCGAAGGAACAGCCCTTGTCGCTGAAATCGTAGATCAGACAGTCGTGGACGAAAACATTGGTCGAGCCGTTGCAGTCCACCGCGTCGGAGTTGCTCCCCGTGGAGTGGCGGAAGGTGCATCGACGGATGATCGAACCGGGCGGTCCGTTCTGGATTTCCAGGGCGTCGCTGTCGGGCGCGGTCATCCCCTCGAACAAGGAGTCCTCCGCGAGGAGCACAATGCCGTTGTTGAATTCGACTGAGCCATAGTTCTTCACGTGCACGCGACGCAGGGTGACGAACCGGGCGGAGCTGCCGCCGATGGCCGAACGCACGTCGTGCACATAACTGTCCTCAACCAGTCCGGTGCAGCGGCTGCCGAAGTTGATCCCGCCGTTGGCGAGTTCGGCGTGGCGAATCGTGACATACGAATTGTTGCCGCTGCCGTTGATCGTGCCCCAGGCATTGGTCCCGGCGCCCGGGAACACGAGGACCGGGTTGTCCGCGGTGCCTGCGATGTCGATGGTCGCGTCCGCCTGGGCAGCCAGGGAAACCCCGTTGGTCATCCGGACGAGTGTACCCGCCTGGACCGTGAGCGTGGCGCCGCCGGGCACTGTGACCGAATTGGTCAGATGCACTGGATTCATGGCGGGGGACCAGACGGTGTTGCCGGCGAGCATGCCGCCGACCGTGGCGGCCCTGCCGAACTCACCCGCCGCAAGATTTAAGCACAACCAGCAGGCGAGGCGGAGGGCAGATTTCATCACGATGGAAGCGGCCGGCAGGAGCCTTGTCAAAATGGATGCGTCATCAGTAGCACTCTTTGCCAGGAATGCAAAGGCACTTCGGAGTTTTCCGACAGAACGTTCTCCATGGACCACGGTTCGGCGCGTCCGCAGGCCAGTGGTCGTTGGTTACGCCGGTGTCGTCCGGAGGCTGATGCGGCCTGAAGGCCGCGCTCCGGGGGCAGTGCCCGAATGCGCCCAGAATGAGAAGGGCCGGCTCTTTTGGGCTTTCACGTGGCGGTTCGCCTGCTTACGCTGGGGCCCGTGCTGGTTCGCTTCTCTAAGTGGACGGTTGTGTTGATGCTAACGCTTTCGCTTGGCACGCCTTGGACATTTCTGCAGTCCATCGCCTGGGTCAGGATGGTGGTGAAGTATTCCCAAAGCGCCACTCTCTCGGAGGCGTTAGTGAGAACGTTTGACGGCAAACATCCCTGCGGCCTTTGCAAGTGGGTGCAACGAGGCAAGGCTGAGGAAAAGAAACAGGACCCGCAGAAGCCGGAAACCAAGCCCACCAAGATCGACCAATCGTTGCCGACGGGAGTCGCGCTGGCCATTTATCCATTGGACTCCAAGTTGAGGGCGATCGACATCCCGGATCGTTGGGACAGTCGAGCCGATCCGCCGCCTACTCCTCCCCCCAAACGCGCCTAATCCGGGCCCCCAGCCCTGGGTATTGATGCTCGGGCGCTTCAGCGCTCGAACTTTCGCTGCGCGAAACCGGTGTGTTTCGTGCGGCGCGTCTTGTTTTCCAGAACCAACCAATCAACCAGATTTTTGCAGCGATGAAGAACAACAGAATTTTAAAGAGAACGATGCGGTGGACGACCATCGGGGTCGGCATGGCCGCGGCTTGCGTCACGAAGGCCGATCATGGCCCCGGCACATCCGGCGGCGGAGCTTCCACCCAATCGGGGGAAACGATGAAACCCGGAAAATTCGCAGTGGAGTTCCGCGAGGATTACACGCAGTTCGAGCATTTGTCCCAGACGCAGATCGAAGGCAAAGCGGCCAAGGCCGGCAGTTTCGATTTACTGGATCGCAGTTTTCTGAGCAGCGTGAGCCTGAGCTACGGCGTGGTGGAAGATTTCCAACTCGGGCTGACCCTGGGTTATTACCAGGCGGTCAAGGCGCGTGAGGCGGAATTTGATGCGGGAACCGGCGACACCGAAATCGCCACATTTGATCCGGATGGCCTGACTGATTTGTGGTTAACCGGCAAGTATCGGTTTTATCGGGGCCCGATGGGCAGCGTGGCGGTGTTTGGAGGGGTGAAGTTTCCGACCGGCCACGACGAGGTAAAGAATTCCGCCGGCGAACGGGTTGAACCCTCTGCGACGGCGGGCTCGGGTT
>DATLUX010000610.1:0-16976 GCA_035577805.1 Verrucomicrobiia bacterium | reverse complement strand
TCGCGAAGGTTTAACGACGCATGATAAAAAAGTTTGTCCCGTCTTCCGATCGGTGGGGAATATCTGGTGAACGATGATCGATGACCTGCAATTGCTCCGGATTTACGCTGCCACTGGCACTGAGGACGCCTTCGCCGAACTAGTGCAGCGGCACCTGGGACTTGTGTATTCGGCGGCGTTGCGGCAGGTGCGGGATCCCCATCTGGCCGAGGATGTGGCGCAGGCCGTGTTCGTCATCCTCGCGGCCAAGGCGGCCACACTGCGCGATGGCACGGTTCTGTCGGGTTGGCTGTTCCGCGCCACGCGCTTCGCCGCTGCGCGGGCGGTGCGCGGGGAACAGCGCCGCCGGCGTCGCGAACAAGAGGCTGCTTTTATGCATTCACTCTCATTTGAACCCGCGTGGGACGATATCGCGCCCGTGCTCGACGAAGCCATCGCTGATCTCGGCGCGAAGGACCGCCACGCGGTGCTGCTGCGGTTCTTCGAGCGGAAGGATCTCAGAGAGGTCGGACACGCCCTGGGCAGCAGCGAGGAGGCAGCGAAGAAACGCGTAGCGCGTGCGGTGGAGAAACTGCGAGACTTCTTCGCGCGGCGCGGCGTGGTGCTTTCCGCGACGGCGTTGACCGGTGCGCTGACAGCGAATGCGGTTCAGGCCGCACCATCCGGACTTTCGATTTCCGTCACTACCGCGGTCGCCGCCAATGGTGGGGCAGCGTCAATCCTCACCCTCATTCAAGCCACCATGAAAGCCATGTTCTATTCCCAGTTGAAACCCGCCGCGCTCATCGCTGCCTTAGTCCTCGCGAGTGCCGCGGCCGGCACCATCCTTGCGCAGCAAGCGGCGAAACCGAAGGAGACCACCCAGTTCGACCGCACCACGCCACTGGGCGCGTTGCGAGAGCTTGCGGATGCGCTCGAACAATCCGCCAGCAACCGCGTGGTAGCTGCAATGGAAGCCGGAACGCCCGCGGCGCGGAGGATTACCGCGGAATTGGGCAATGCCATCGCCGTGGAGCGGGAATTGAAACGCGCGGTGGCCGCCCGATTCGGCAACAAGTCGGTGAGAATCATCAATGTCAATTTCGGCCAAGCCTCGCTCAATTCCGGCGAGGATCTCAGCGATGCGGTCACCTACACCAGTAGGGATCGCGCCATCGTCCGGCTGCCCAATCGATCGCAACCAGACAAACCGCACACAACGCACATGGTTAGAGTTGATGGCGTGTGGAAAGTATCGAATGAAGACACGCCGGGGACGGATGATGGTGAGCAGGAATTCATAACGGCAATTCGGAAAGCCACCGCAAGTATGAAGGAACTGGAAACCGAGATCCGGGCCGGCGACTACAAAACTTATGATGAAGCTGTGCGCGTGCTGACGAAACGGTTCTTCTCGGCCACCAATCCGCCTTCGGACAAAAAACCTTAAGCGCGCATTGGCAAGCAGCCGTCATCGGCGCCTGGACTGGTTGTTGGCGGAAGGTTGTCCCGCCGTGGCGCTGGTGGGAGTTTCGCTCGGCGCTTACCTGGCAGGATTGACGGGGTGCGGCGATGCGCGTCTGGCCTCGATCGTTATGGCCATATCAGGCACGCGCATGGGTCTTATGTTGTCGCAGGCCGAACAGGTCGTCGGGCGGCGCGTTCGAAATCCACCAGAGCAAGTCTTGGCCTTTCTCCAGAGCCTCTGACAAAGCCGAGTCACCCAGACTTTACTGGGAATGTCCTGATCCGTTCGGTCTTCGGGGCGACGGAACCCTCTAATTCTTGCTCAACCGCAGCCAGCCAGTGGGCGTCAAACCCACCAGAAAGAAGACGACGCTTGAAGCCGCCACCACCGCGAGCATCAGAAGACTTTTCTCGCCATAATTGTGGAGTCTGGCACCCACGAGGTTAGCTCCAAACCAGCCTAGACCCACCACGACATTCCCGATCAGGCTGAGCAAAAACACGACCCGGGCGCTGAGCCCACGCCAACAGTGAATTACCGTTGAAAAGATCAGCCAGGCGAGAATGCAGAATGCCCCCGTTTCCTTCGGATCCCACGCCCAATACCGACCCCATGCTGCCTTGGCCCAAAGCATGCCAAGACCAATTCCCACGGCGGTCAGAATTGCAGCCAGGCTGTTGAAAATGAAACTGACTCGCTTGAGCGCTTCGAGGCGTGGTTGAGAGAAATCCGAGATGCACCGCTGGCACACGAAACAGATTCCAATCGCGCCGAGGAGAAAGGTGCCCCCAAATCCAAGCGTCACCGTCCAAACATGAATTTTGAGCAGGAGCGATAACGCACGCCCGTCGAACCGCAAGGCCAAAAGCCCTGCTTGTGCCACCGCCAGCAGAATGGCCAAGCCTATCGCCAACTTGACCGGTAACCAGGTCGATGAATTCAGCTTACGAAACTCAGATGCGATCATGGGTGGGGTTCCAAGTTGGGTCACTGCACTCCGGAATGCCTCGGTTTCGGACATTCCTGAGCGGACGAGTTGATTTACGGTTTCGCGGAGATGGCTTTCCAATTCGTCGAGCGTTTTGCTGCTGACACCGAGTTTAGTCATTGAATTGCGCCATTCAACGATCAGTTGTTCAAGATTATGCATGATGTGGTTTCCAGAGGTGCTTGAGGGTTGAGGTGACAACACTCCATTGTTCCTTCTGCTCCCGGAGCGCCTGGCGACCCTTCGGTTGCAGGGAATAATATTTTCGTTTTCGGCCTGTCTCAGCTTTGATCCAGCGACTTCGCACCTGTTCCTGGTCTTCGAGCCAATGGAGGACAGGATAGAGCATGCCGTCAGTCCACTCGATTTCACCACCGGACAATTCTTTGACCCGTTGAATGATGGCGTAGCCGTAGCTATCGCCTTCGGAAAGAATGGATAGAATCAGAGCGATCGAAGAAGCGGCCACCAATTCCTTTTCAAGTTTCATGGATTGGTTTAATACATAGCGTTGCAATGTATGTCAACCTTGAAAATGAACTCGGTTAATTGTCGGTCGTCAGTTGTCAGAACATATTATTGAACGAAGGGATGCACGACCCCTTAGTCCCGACTGTCGAAGAGATCCTGCAATTGCGAGTATTGGAGCGCATCCTCGTTGAACACTTTACAGTCTCCGTTTCTCAGGAAGTTTTCGGCAAGGCGAGCAACGTGCTTATAGGCGATCTGCGCGAGGGCCGTCCCAGCACTCAGTCGCCGCACATTGAGCTTCGCTAGCCCGTCGGCGTTCGGCAGCTCAGGCGAGGCCATGAGATTGACTGGCAAGTCCGTCCCTTTGGTGATCTGGGCGATGTGCGCGGTATCGGTGAGGCCAGGCACGAATAGTCCGTCAGCCCCAGCCGACCGATAAACTGCCGCGCGGTCCAAAGTCTCCTCCACTTTCTTTTCGTCAGCCACCAGGTCCTGAAGATAAACATCGGTTCGGGCGTTAACGAAGATGTCAACCCCCAGCGATGAGGCCATCTTCTTGATCGCCTCGATTTTCTTGGCGAGAAGAGCCGGCGCGTCGGTTCCGTCCTCGATATTGATTCCCGCAATGCCAACGGCGGCGAGCGGCTTCAGGTTTTTCACGACAACCGCGGGCTGGTTCGAATACCCAGCCTCGAAATCGACCGACACAGGCAGCTTCACCGCGTTGACGATCTCTTCCGCTAAGCGTGCTTGGAGGCGCGCCGGCATGAAATTGCCATCCGGGTATCCCAACGACCAAGCGACGCCCGCGCTTGTGGTCGCCACCGCTTTGGCGCCGAGGGACTCGACCAGACGCGCTCCCGCAACGTCCCAAACATTGGGGAGGATCAGTGGCTTCTTGGAATTCCCGTGAAGGTCTCGGAACGTTCGCGTTTTCAAAGTTTTTGGCTTCATGTTTGAGCCCTAAAGGCCGTTGCTTTCGTTTCGAACGAAAGTACGCAGTATGGTTCGTTTTGACAAGTAGGCACAAATTTCTGCTATAGTACCAAAAATGTTCCTGAAGGACAGAAAGGCACGATGAGACATAGAAGCTATGACCGTCTGGGCTGCCCCGTTGAGGCCTGCACTGAGGTCATCGGGGGGAAGTGGAAAGGAGAACTCCTCTTCATCCTTTTCACCGGTACAAAGCGATACGGGGAACTTCGCAGACTCGTTCCAGGGGCGACTCAGCGTGTGTTGACGTTGCAACTACGCGAACTAGAGGAGGACGGGATAATCGAACGAAAGGTTTACGCCGTGGTTCCCCCGAAGGTGGAATATTCGATCTCTAAGCGGGGCGAGAGTCTGAAACCGATCATCGACGCCATGTGGGAATGGGGGAAAAAGTTTTTGGAAAACCTGCCCAAGGAAAGATTGAAACCGAAGCCCAAAGCCAATCTCGATTCCTAAGCGATGTGGAGATGAGTTGAGGTTGCCGGACGGATTCGTTGCACGCGTTGAACAACGTCATGACTTCGGTGCGGTCACGAGTGCCGAGACTCTCCTGTTTGCCTGTCTCGGAATCGTGGACGTAGAGCACCCCGCCCAGCGTTCGGCGGTAGAGTCGGCAGCGGTTTTTCATGGCTCGAACTTTCTGGTTCGAGCCTGTCAAACGATGTCGAGTGCCGGGTGTAATGCCGAGTAGAAACGTGAGAAAGCCCCGGTGAATTGGGACTCTTCGTAATCTACTCGGCATAGTTTTCTACACGGCACAATAGCCCAACTCCCGCAGCGAGACGAAGTCCTTGGGCCGGTCCGCGGTGGTGGTCCCCAGGATAATATGATCGAGCAACTCGATGCGCAGGAGTTGGCCGGCGCGGAGCAGATCGCGGGTCACCTTGATATCCGCCTCCGATGGCGTCGGGTCGCCGCTGGGATGATTATGCGCCACCACGATGGCCGCCGCGCTGGCCGCGATGGCAGCGCGGAACACTTCCCGGGGATGGACCAGAATCGTGTCCAGAGTCCCTTGGGAAATCTGTTCGACCCGGATCAAGCGGCGGCGGCTGTTGAGCAGGATGACCTGGAACGTCTCCACAGTGAGGAAACGGCTTTCTTCCCGCAACAGATCAGCAATGCGGTCCGGGGTGTCGAGCAATGGGGAAAGATGCCGGATTTCCCGGGCCATGTTGCGAGCCAGAGTGAAAGCCGCCTTCAAGGCAATTGCCTTGTCGCGTCCAATGCCGCGTACCTGACACAACTCTTCCAAGGAGGCATTGGCCAGCTCTTGCAAGCTTCCAAACCGGCCCAGGACCTGTTCCGCCACGCGCAACGCGGACATGCCCTTCAGCCCGGTGCGCAACAGGATCGCGATTAATTCTGCGTTGGATAATCGATCGGCCCCCAGAGCAGCCAGACGTTCTCGCGGACGATCGGGTTCCGGCAGATCGGAAATGCGCACGTTCTCCGTTGATCTCACGTTACCTCCTTAAACCGGGTGGAGCGGTTCGCAGATCTGCCTCGAACGTCCGACGAATTCGCCACCGGTTGGCCAGTCATCTCATCTTTTCACCTGCCAGGCAAGCATTGCCGAAACGACATTGCCGAAACGACCGCGAAAGGCGTGAGAGGAAGCGGTGGTCAAAGGCCGTGGCCAACGCGCGTTGCGGGCACCGGACAGGGCAGAAAAATGACTGGCAGAAAAATTACGCCAGGCGGGCCAGCGTGTTGCCGGTAACCTCGCCCGCATACCTCCGGGCGCGCTCCTTATTCGACGAAGTAAAATTCGTTGCTGCCCAGGAGAGCCCGGGCGTAACTCTTCCACGCTTCCGTGTTGCGCTCTTCCGGATCCGGCAGCGCGGCCAGGCTTTGGCGGACCCGCATTAGGTAGGCGAGCCCTTCCTGAATCTCCTCCGAACGCCCAGGGCGTCCGTAAGCCAATTGATAGGCCCAATCGATGCGTTCAGCGTCGGTGGGACGCTCGTTGCGCAAACGTTCGGCGAACTTGCTGGCCAAATCATGGGCCAGCGGGCCGTTCAGAACGAACAACGCCTGTGCTGGAGTAATCGATTCTTCGCGCCCGGCGGTGCTGACATTCGTATCCGCGCCGTCGAACAGATCGAGGAACGGGTGTTTCTTGAGGCGTTGTTGCATCAGGTAAACGCTGCGTTTGAGCGAGGGATAAACTGCACTGAACTGAAGATGCTGAGTGTAATTCCATTTGGACGGAGGCGGGAATGGATGATCCCCGCCCGGAACCAGATCAAGCGCACCGCTCACGGCCAGCAGCGCGTCGCGAATTTCCTCCGCCGCCAACCGGCGCCGAAGGGGTGTCCAGGTGAGATCGCCGCTCGCGTCGCCACCGTGCGGTGAAGCCGTTTGGGCATAGGTGGCGGAGAGCACCATCAACCGATGCATCGTCTTGACAGACCAGCCCGATTCGATGAATTGCCGGGCCAGATAATCCAACAGCGCCGGGTCCTTGGGCGGGCTCCCGCGTCGTCCGAAGTCGCTGGGAGTATCGACCAGGCCCCAGTTGAAGTGATGCTGCCAAATCCGGTTGACCATGACCCGGGCGGCCAAAGGCGCGGCGTCCTCGGTGAGCCAGCCGGCCAGTTCGAGCCGTCCGCTGCCGGTCTGGTTGGTCGTCAGGCGCTGGCCGCCCAAAACGCGCGGGAACCCGCGTGGGACCTCGGGCCCCAACCGGAGAGGATCGCCGCGTTGCTGGATGCGGGCGTTGGTGGGTTCGGCATCGTAGACTCCATAAGCCGCATCGATCCGCGGGGCCTGGGCCACGAGATCTTCGCGTTGGTCCCAGAGTTTTTCGTAGCGCGCCTTCAAGTCTGCGATCGCGGCAGTCTGGCCCTCGCGCGCGCTCATCTCTTTTTCAATCTGCGCGATCTCCGTGTCCAAGGCATTCACCTTTTCCAGATAAGGATGCCCCACCGCCTCGACCTCCGCCCAGGGAATCAACGGAACAAAGTTTGTTTGAAAACGCATCGCTTCCGAACCGGGATGCGGATAACGGGTGGAAGCAAAGATCCCGTAAAGCCCGTAATAATCCTCCATCGTGATCGGGTCATACTTGTGATCATGGCAACGCGCGCAACTGAGCGACAGGCCCAGCGCCGTTCGCCCGATCGTCTCCAGAGTGTCTTCGATGGTGAGATGAAAATTAACGGCCGGATCAAAACCAAACCGCCGGGAGATCGCGATGAAACCGGTCGCGATGATCTGTTCGCGCCATTGCGCGCGCGTTTCGCTGGGCATCAGATCGCCGGCGATCTGTTCCTCCAGGAACAGGTCGTAGGGCTTGTCCTGGTTGAAAGCAGCAATCACGTAATCCCGATACTTGCGCGCTTCCGGGATCGGATAATCGGCGCTGTCCCCGGAAGTGTCCGCATAGCGGACCAGGTCCAGCCAGTGACGCCCCCAGCGTTCGCCATAGCGCGCCGAGGCCAACAATCGTTCCACCACCCGTGCCCGGGCTCCGGCGGAGCGATCCCGGAGAAATGCGTCGATCTCCTCAGGCGTGGGCGGCAAACCGGTCAGATCAAAGGTGACCCGCCGAATCCACGTCCGCGGTTCCACCTCCAGGCGCGGTCCGTCGTGGCCCGGTCCCTGTTCAAGATGAGCCAGGGTGAAGCGATCGATCTCTGTCCGCACCCAACGCGCGTTGCGCACAACCGGGAGTGGGCAGTCCGCGAGCGGTTGAAAGGCCCAATGATTGGTGGCCGCCACGGGCACGCCAGGATGGCCCGCGCCGCCGGCGAACGCTTCGACGCCCAGGCAGAGAACAGAGGCCGCCAAAGCGACCAGTGTCCTGGCAAGATCTCGGGGAACTGAAACCGGCTGCATCACTTCAGCGTGGTGTTGGGGCAGGTCCACACCCGCTTAAGCCGCGAAAGTAGGCCCGCCGACGCAGCACCGCAAGTCCGTCCGCATTGAGCGTGGAGAGCGGGGAGAGCGGGGCGTATTGAGGCACTGCCCCCCCGAACGATGCAGTTTGGTGCGCGGCCCCGCATAGTACGTGTTTAGCACCACAAACGCTGCGCGCATGCTAAGGAACAGATACAAGGCTGTAAGGGTCGCTTCATGGAGAGAACGAATGGCGGTCATAGACCGCCGCTACAGTTGAGGCATCGGGGGGCAGTGCCCGCATAAGTGCCCCCGTCGACCGCGGCGTCCTTAAAGATCTAGACTTTGGCAGACACCCCACTAGCATCGCAGCCAACCAGAAGTCCCAACCCCAAACCAAGACGTTCGCTTATGAATACTCTGCTGGAGCCGAGTCTTCAGACTGACTTTCTATCGGTTGACCTCCTTCCCCAAAACGTTTGTCGGCAGCGATTGCTGAACCTGTTCCGTCCCTCCACTGTCCTGCGCCGTTTGCAAGCGGTCGTGGCAGGGTTAAGCGGCTTGGCGGGTTTGACGGCCGTCAGCCAGGGAGCGTGTGATCCGGTCACGATCACGGAGCAGCCGCAATCCGTGACGGTCGTCGAGGGGTGCCGCGCCACCTTTCACGCAGTGGCCAGCGGCACCGAGCCAATCACCTATCAATGGTTTGAAGAAGGCAAGCTGATCGCAAATGCCACCAACGCGATCTACACCACACCGCCGCTCCGGCTCGGCAACAACGGAAATTCTCACACCGTCCTCATCCAGAATCCGTGCCGTTCCGTGGAAAGCCAGCCGGCAATTCTCACCGTGGCTCAGGACACGGTGCCGCCCAATTTGCTGGGAGCGGCCTCCGGCGCCACACCAGACCAAGTGGTGTTGCATTTCAGCGCGGATTGTCCGGGCCCGGGCGGCGGCTTGGCCCCGGCCTCGGCCACCGACTCTTCGCATTACAGCCTCACGGGCGGCTTGCAGGTAAACCGGGCGGAGTTGTCGTGCGAAGGGACCACCGTTATCCTCACCCTCAACGCGCGCCTAAGCGAAGGCGTGAATTATGCCGTCACCGTCACCGACGTGATGGATTGGGCGGGCAATGTGATTCCTGCCGGCAGCCAGGCCAGCTTCCACGCCAACGCGCTGCTGCGCGGGGCGCTCCGGCGCGACGTTTTCCAGGGACTCGCCGCCGGGAGCCTCGCCGCTTTCACTAACGATCAGCGATTTCCCTACTGCCCGGATGAATCCGGTTTAGTCGATGCCTTGGAAGCGCCGCGCAATGTCGGCAATCGCTACGGTCAACGGCTCTTTGGCCTGGTGGTTCCGCCATTGAAAACCAATTACACGTTCTTCCTCGCCTCCGACGAGGAAAGCGCGTTGTACTTGAGTTCGGACGATACCGCCGCGGGCAAGCAACTGATCGCGCGCAACCCGGTCCCCACGCTGCCGCGCGGATGGGGATGCAGCCCCGGCCCGGGGATGGATTGTCTGAATCGTTCGATGCCGATCGCGCTGGAGAGCGGACACCGTTATTACATCGAAGCGATCATGGCCGAAAACACCCAAGCCGATCATCTGGCGGTGGCTTGGGATTGGTCGGGAGACCCTAACCTGGATCAACTTAAGCCAATCCCCGGCACTTATCTCGGGACCTACGGGCCGGCTGGAGGCCAGATTAACATCACTCAGCACCCTCAAAACATGACCGCAACTCCCGGTTGCCGCGCCGCTTTTTCGGTGGAAGCAAACGCGGTCCCGGCCGGCATTCCACTGACGTATCAATGGCAGCGATTCAGCGTAGACATTCCCGGCGCCAACGAAGCTTCGTATCAGACCGAACCGCTGGGAACCGCGGACAGCAGCGGCGTTTATCGTTGTCTGTTGCGCGCACCGGGAGCGAGCCGGACTTCGGCCAATGCCTCCCTGCAGGTCACCGGCGATGTGCAGCCGCTGCGGTTGACCGGCATAGTTGGGTTATCGCCCACCCGCGTCTTTGTGTTCTATAACATGCCGGTCGGATTGCAGCCGGGCCGTTATACGCTTCTCAGCGGCCAGGGAGTCACCATCAGCCGCCCCGACCCGGCGAATCGCGCTTTGGTCGAACTCTCGGTGGCCAATCTCCCCCTCATTCCCGGCAATCGATACCAGATCATCGTCCAGGGCATTCAGGCTGAATCGGGCTCCGCGTTGTCTCCGGATCCCACGGTGACATCCTTCCGGGCGCAAGCCGCTCTCTTGAACACTGACTCCCTTCGGCTTACTCCCGCGGGCGAACAGGCGATTCTCGAATGGCTCGGCACGGGCGCCCTCGAGTCGAGCGAAGCTCCAGAGGGGCCCTGGCGTGATCTGCCCGACGTGTTCAGTCCGTACGTCACCGCGACCGTCCCCACCTCCTGCAACGGCGGCCTGGTCGCACCCGCTCAGTTCTACAGACTGCGAGTTGACCGCGGGGCACCCTAACCCAAACAAAGCGGAAAGCGGGAACAAGGAACGGGAACCTTTAATTCAAGGGACCACGAACGAGGACCTAGGAACCAGCAACCAGGAGGCAGCCGGCGAGAATGACGGTCCGAGCTTAACGGCGTTCCATGGATTGCGTGATGATGCTGCCCTGCGCGGTGCGAGCACGCCGGAGCATCAGCCTGAAGAGAAACAGCGTGGTCCCTAGCAGGAGCACGCCATACACCAACATCCAATTAAAACCAAAGCCTGTGCGCGGGGCGGGAGCAGCCACTGCCTCCAGCGTGTGCGGTTTTTCATTCGAGCTACCCAAGCCATTGCCTGGAGCCATCTCGGCGATCGCGCCGTTCGCCGGGGCCGTCTGCGTCACCGGGGCTGAATTCAGCTCCCGAGCCGCCACGAACAGCGGCGCAGTGGCAGAAGGCGGCGGAGAGGCGACCGGGGGTGGGGGTGGGGGTGCGACACCAGAACCGATCGCGATCACGGTTGAACGTGAAGACGGAGGATCTGCGGCAACCGGGTCTGTGCTGGCGAGAGCGTTAGACTTCACAGGCGGCAGGGCGAGAGCCGTCGACGGCGGAGTGGGCGACGCGGGCGACGGAGCTGGCGAGGGAGCGGGCGATGCGGGCGGTGCCGGGGAAGGCGCGGGCACCAGTGCAACTGCTGGGGTCGTGGGCGCGGGGGGCGCGAGTGAAACCGTGGCGTTCTGAGCCAGGGTAGCCACTGCATTGGTTTCGGCAACCGTTCCCGGGGCGGCCGGGTCCGGCGCGGTGTTGGGTTTGGTGATGATTTGGATCACTTTGGGACGGCCGGGAGCAGGCGGGGGCTGGGTGGGGACCGTGGCGGTTGGACTGGCCACTGAAGGCGCCGCCGCCGTGGAGTTAGCTGGGAGCGTCGCATTCGCGCTGGGCGTGTTGGGCGTGGAGGCTTGAACGTTCCGTGAAGTGTTTTCGACGGCGGCCTGCTCAATTTTAGACGGGCCAGGGGCAGGGTCAGCCGCGGGAGTCGCAGCAGCCGTTGGATTGTTCGTTGGGGCATCGGCAGCGCGGAGGGCGAGAACAGGACCATGAGAGCGGTTCGTGGTGGCAGGCGAGTTGGTTGCAGACACAGACGCGACGACTGGACTGGGGCGTTCCGGTAACTGGATCGAACTCCCCGACACGTTCACCTTGGCCTCCACAAACCATCCGCCGCGCACAACCAGGGTGGTGACGAACGGACGTTGGGCCTGACGCCGATCGCGGGCGAGCTTTTTATACTCGGCAGCGATGTTCCGGTCGAACGGCGTGCCAAAAGATCGCTGGCCGCCATCCGACACGACGAACACATTGAGGTTGCTTACTGCGCGGATGACTTTCGTGAGGCTCGCCATCACGTCCTTCAGGCTGGCGGAGTTCTCGTATTTCTGCTGGTTGAGATGCGCTGCGGCGATCGTGGCCTGCTGGTTGGCCCTGGGGCCATCCCAAACCCGCATGGGGAATTGTCCCGTTTGCACTTCTTTATTGTAGGTCCAGAGGCCGAAAGTATCTCCTGAGCGCATATAGCCGTTGAGTCCACTACGGATCAACTCGTAGATCGTGGCTTCGTTGGATGCCTGCAGATCTTCCATGGCGGAAGAAGTCTCCACGATAAAAAGGAACCGTTCCCCGTCCGGGGCCGGTGGGAGGTTGGCAGTGAGAATCCTGGGAGACAACGCCCCAAAGGCGTTTGGCGCTGCTTCCAGGCAAACGATGGCCATTAGCAGCGCGATGCGGCAGAAGCTCATGATAGGGAAATGCTCAATTCAATGAGTGCGAAAACGGGTGCGTTCCTTTTGGTTGTGGGCCCGGACTTCGCGTTCCAGGTCAGCCAGGGCGGAATCCACGAGTTGGATGAACGCCTCGCAAGTCGAGTTGGTGCCGCCCAGGCTTACGACGGTTTGTTGTTCCGCGCCATCATTGCTCACCACCAGCACTTCGCCGTAAGCCGCCAGCCGGGCGGCCGCTCGTTCGATGATCTGGTCGGCCGTTTGCCCGACCCGGCTATAGAGGATCTCCACGCCGGCCGTGGAGGTCGGTTCCTCCGGCCCACGGCTCGAACGCGCCCCGTCAAACACGATCGTGATCGGGGTGCCGATGATATCGTGGTACTGGGTGAGCCGATGAATCAGTTCCTCGCGGGCTATGCTGGAGTGACGGGGACTGCCGGGCGCAAGGGCTGGCCAGGCATGCAAGAGGCTGAATCCGTCGACCAATATCCGCACCAGCGCCATAACGACCTCAACTCAGCCATTCTCGCGCCAGAACCCGTCTTATTCCAGTCCGTAGTTCCCGCATCGTAAAGGGCGCGCGGCAAACGTTGCCGACATCCAGAAAGCGGTAGCGGCGGTCTGCGTACTTGCGTACTTGTTCAGCGCGATCTGCTGTAGCGGCGGTCTATGACCACCCCTGCACCATCTGCTTTTGCATGCGCATTGGGGGCATGAACCAAGCACACTAACATATACTCGGGCAGTGCCCGGAAAATTCCACCCCATCCCTGGTGAAAAAGAGCCTGCCAATTCTGGAAAAGCTGGCAGAATTTGCCTATGACGCAGAAAGAACTGATCCCGGTCACCGTTCTGACCGGGTTTCTGGGTGCGGGCAAAACCACCTTGCTCAACCATCTCCTTTCCACCAGCCATGGCTATCGTTGTGCCATTATCATCAATGAATTCGGCGCCATCAGTATCGACAACCAACTGGTCGTGGGCGTGGATGAGGAGATCCTCGAGTTGAACAACGGTTGCCTGTGTTGCCGCGTCCGCGGCGACCTTGTTAAGAGTCTTAAGGATCTGCTGCATCGGCAGAAACGGTTCGATTACGTTCTGATCGAAACCACGGGGTTGGCCGACCCGAGCCCAGTGGCGCATACGTTCCGTTCGGCTGAACTGGCCAAACGCCTGCGGCTGGATGGTATCATCACGGTGGTGGATGCGCTGCATCTGGAGAAGGAACTCGAGGACGGACCGGAGGCAACGGCCCAAATCGCGTTTGCGGACGTCATCCTCCTCAACAAAGCCGATTTGGTTTCGGCCTCGCACCTGGATCGGGTGGAAGCGCGCATGCATAAGATCAATTCCCTGGCGGAAATCATTCGCACAGATCATTCTCGAATTGAACCCGGGCGGCTCCTGAACATCAAAGCTCGCGAACTTACGAGCCGTTTCGCCCTGCCGTCCCGCGCCCTGCAACCGCCCAAACTCGAAAGCGCGGCTCTCCACGATGAACACGATCACGATCACGATCATCATGATGAGGAGTCCAAACCGCACGACGAACAACACCCGGACGAAGCCGAGCACGAGCATTCGCATCATCATCACGACGAAAGCGTGGCGTCCTTTTACCTGAGCGACGATCGGCCGTTGGACCTCAAGAAGGTCGAGACCTGGCTGACGGAAGTCATCCGTGATCTCGGCGCCAACATCTACCGGAGCAAAGGCATCCTCCAAATTCAAGGTCAGGCCAAACGCGTCGTGTTCCAGGGAGTCCAGACCATGTTCGATGCGCAACCGGACCGGCTCTGGCAAGCAGGAGAACGGCGCCTAAGCCAAATCGTGTTTATTGGCAAGGAACTTGATGAAGCCAAGCTGCGTGCCGGGTTCGAAGCCTGCATCGCCTGACCCGCCGTCGCCGAAGCTCCGACTGCCATGCAGCCCGACCTTGATCAACATGCCACGCTGGTTGTCCCGGCTGACCGGATCGAGATCAAACGCCTCTGCCGCCCTAAGACCACTCGCTTCAAGATGTTGAGTTTGCTTTGGATCTTCCCCAGCGCCGGAGCGGTCGTAATCCTGGCCGCCGACGCCCCAGCCTGGATACATCAGCCGGGGATCACCCAAGGTCTGGCGTCAGTTCCATTACAATCCTGGCTCGCCGTGACGTTATTGGCCGCGCACGGTCTGTTTGTCTATCTGGCGCGGCATTACCATCGGACGGAGCCGTGGCGGGAAGTGGTGTTTTGCGAACCTGGCCCGCAATCCGGGCCAACGGCTCCCAGCGGAACGATTTCGTCCTAACCTGATTTGGTAATGCCGCTCTAAATGCCTATCTACGAATATGAACTCTGCGACGGGAATTGCGCGGTTTGCGGAGGCCGTTTCACGCTGCGTCGCCCGCTCAGCGCGCCGGAGCTTACTCGTTGCCCGGCGTGCAAGAAACCAGTGCGCAAGATCATTTCCAGCTTTAACACACCGTCGCTGACCAAGCCGCTTTCCATCACGGACGCCAAAAAAGCGGGTTTCACTGTCCTGAAGCGAGTCAACAAGGGCGAATATGAAAAGCAATAAGACCCTGCGCCTAGGCCCAAACCGTGGCACCCACCGGTGCCTGGGCCGAAAATGGGAACACGAACACGCTCTAAATAATTAAGGCTCGCCAAGTTCTGCCGATGGTGCCAGGGTAACAATCAAGGAAAGGTTATGAGTGAACTTCAAGTCATCGAATCAGCCTTGGTGGGCGCCGCGCGCCGGCGCCGCTGGCAACGTGGATTCAATGGGTTGGCCCGCGGCTTCCTTGCCGGCGGATTGTTTCTGCTCATGGTGATCGGCCTTTACAAGGTGCTGCCCGTCCCGTCCTGGCTCCTTCGCGCCGCCGCCGGTGTGGCTCTCGGTTGCGTCGCAACCGGATTTCTCCGGGGCATCTGGCGAAGGCAAACGTTGTTGGAAACTGCCCGTTGGGTGGATGACCGACAACAGCTCAAGGAACGCCTGAGCACCGCGTTGGAAATCGAGCGAATGTCCGCGCCGGAAGACTGGAAACAATTGCTCCTCAACGACGCGGCTCGCTACGCCCGCCGCCTGAACGCGAAACAGTTCGTGCCATTCACGCTGCCGCGTTTCTCGCGACTGGCTCTTTTGTCGGTGGCGCTCTGCGTCGGCCTGGGCTTTGTCCCCACTTACCGTAGCAAGGCCCATGTGCAAAAACAGAAGCAAGCGGCCAACATGAAGGAGGTGGGAAATAACCTCTCTGAGCTGCTGCGCAAAGAGCTGATTCAAAAGCCGCCGGTGCTGCCGCCCACTCAAAAGGCGCTGGAACAAGTCGCCGAGTTTGGCGAGCGTCTCGGCAAACAGGCTTTGACCCACAGCGAAGCGATTCATGACTTGGCCAGCCTGACTGATCAACTGGCCAAACAAGAACAGGAACTCACGCAAAACCCGGCCGTCAAACAGCTCGAACGCGCCGCGCGCGAATCGGGTAATGGCAGCGCCAACACTCAGGAATCCCTGCAGAAACAGATTGAATCCCTGCAAAAAGAGCTCGGTGAATCTGCCAAGAACCCCGATAAACTCGACCAGCTGTCCAAAGCCCTGGATGATCTCAAGAAACAAGCTGGCGCCGCCGCCAAGGATGGCCAAGCAGGCTCGCCTGCACGGGAACAGCTTGCCCAAAATCTCGCGGACCTCTCCCGCAGCGCCCATGAAGCCGGCGTTTCCCTCGATAGCCTCGAGGAGGCGATCCAGGCCCTCGCTGCCAATAACCCTGACCTGTTCATCAAAGACCTCGAGGCCGCCACGCAAGACCTGGAAAAACTCCGCGACATGGCCAAAGCCATGCAACAACTCCAGGAACAAGCCGCCAAGATCGGCAAAGACCTCGCCGAACAACTCGAAAAAGGCCAGGGCCAGGCCGCCGTCAAATCGCTCCAGAAAATGATCCAACAACTCAAAGCCGGCAACCTGTCCAAAGAACAGCTCGATCAGCTCACCCAGGAGGTGCAGAAAGCCATCCAACCCGGAAGCCAATACGGCAAGGTCGGCGAATGCCTCGGCAAAGCCGCCCAACAATGCAAAGCCGGCAACAAACCCGGCGGCGCCCAAGGACTCGCCGATGCCCAAAAGGAACTGGAAAAACTCCTCGACCAAATGGCCGATGCCCAGTCCTTGCAGTCGACCCTCGACGCCTTGGCTCGCGCCCAAACCGCCCTCTCCCAATGCAAGAGCTGGGGAGAATGCCAGGGGAACAAACCGGGCTTTGGACCCGGCGGCCGACCCGGCCGCGGAGTCGGCACCTGGACCGACGAATATGGATGGACGTACTACGACGCGCCGCAAAACAGCAGCTGGGATAACTCCGGAGTTAAACGCCCGGACATGGACGGCCGCGGCCTCACGGATCGCCCGGCCAACCTCAACCCCGATCTCAAGCCGGACAAGATCAAAGGCCAGATGTCGCCGGGCGGTTCGATGCCCAGCATCACCCTCAAAGGCGTGAGCATCAAAGGCACTTCTAACGTGAAGTTTGAGGAAGCAGCGACCGCCGCTCAAAAGGACGCCCAGAGCGCCCTCAACCAGGATCAGGTTCCACGCGCCTATCAGAACGCCGTGCGCGATTACTTCGACGATCTGAAAAAGTGATCCGCACCGGTTTTTCGTGTCCACTGAAGATACAAACCCCTGCACATGGAGAGCTTCCATCTGCTTCTTGCATGCGCATTGAGGCCATGAACCTACTCCCTCTCCCCTCAACGGGAGAGGGCCGGGGTGAGGGGTGAGAATGCCAAGAGTTTCGAGTTCCCGAAGGCCAGGTTCATGGGTAGCCGGGATCTCCGAATTTCGGACGCACATTGGACCCATGAACTCAAATCTAACGTAGCAGCCGAGGTAACGAGGCTCTGATCTCTTTCCCGACGAACGCGCCCGGATAGAGTGAGCCTCCTTACGTCGGCTGCTACCTGAGAGGGTCGGTTCATGGGTAGGTCCATGGAGAGCTTCCATCTGCA
>DATLUX010000609.1:0-7816 GCA_035577805.1 Verrucomicrobiia bacterium | reverse complement strand
GCCATCATCCCTGCCGTATCTTTTCTGCAACCGTGCGGAGCTCCGATGCGTGTGTCGGAACCCGTTTCGTATCGTGCGGAGGTCCCGGTGCATGCGTCGGGAGTTTCGCATCGTGCGGCGGTCCCGACGCGGAGAGGGAATCACCAAAGGACGCCTATACGCCCTGCATCAGCGCGAACTCGATACGTATTCAACACACTGCCCCCAGAGCATCAACTGTAGCGGCGGTCTGTGACCGCCGTTCGTTCTACCCATGAGCCGACCCTCAGGTAGCAGCCGACGTAAGGAGGCTCACTCTACCCCAACGCGTTCTCCGGAAAAAAGATCAGGGGTTTCCCGCTTGTGTTCCTGTCCGAGTGCATTAGCGTTTGCGTTCAAGCGCGATTTGCGACAGGACGGCGGCGCTGCTAGGGCGGACGCCGCGTGCGTTATTAGTAGCAAAGTTAACTGGCCGTCGATTGTGGAGGGCGTATGTGCGGCAAAACGATCTTTTGGTTTACCAGCTGTTGGGTTCTCGCGACCGGGGTTGGATACTCACAAGTTGTCCCCCCCAGCCAATGGTTTCAGATCACCTCCGGCCGTTACCTGGAATGTTGCGGTTTTGGAGGCACGCGCGTCGTTTCGTTGCCCAGTGACCGCCAAAGTTTCATTAAACTCGAGTTTGGTGCGGCAAGGGAAGCCGTCGCCATGACGGTTTTGGGCGCCGATCGGCAGAGTGTCTACAACGTCGTGCCTTGTCCAGCGGGCGATCCGATCCCATTTAGGTTCGAGGACGGACTTGTTTTTTCCGATCATGTAGTCTTCCAGGTGGATCCCGGACCTCCGCCTTACCAGGTTTCCTGGAACTATACCCTCAGCAATTCCCCGACGCGTCTGCGGTTGGACGGCCAGCTTGGGCTGGTTCAACCGTCCTGCGCGGACGTGCCGACGCGCTTTTCGCACAGCAATGTGGTGGCGGTCTTGATGATATCGCCTCCAGTCATCGACTCCGTGGCCCGCCAGGACAACCAACTCCAGTTTCGAGTCGTCGGCGAACCGGGCTTCGATTACTTCGTGGAATACAGTGAGACCTGGCCATCCGGGAACTGGCTGGCGCTGACGAATTTTCGCGCCAAACTCGAAACCGTCGAGGCGTTGATTGCTGACTCACCCATCTCGAGCCCGAAGCGCTTCTACCGGGTCCGTAAGGAAGATTGCCGGTGCGATTAACTGGTTGAATCTGAAAGATGTATGACTACTTGCCCGGCGGCGAGATCCTAAGCCATGGCCTGAGAGACTTACAGGCCGGAGTCCGTAGTGCCGACGCCCTGCTGGTGCTGGTGGCTGCCCCCCGACTGGCCCGCTGTGGAATACAGATTCCGCAAATCGGCTCTCCCTCCGAATTGCCCGAGCACGACCTGTTTCGCCAACTGTCCGTCGAGCACGGGCAGTGACGCTCTGCATGCGCCAATCCGCACCAAGGCCATTAGGAGTTCGGTAGCAACAGTAAGAAAAAGCTCAGGAGAGGATCATTCTTCAGCGCCTGCCAGTCATGGCCACCAGTTCGAGGGTGGTCGCGTGGGCGAGGCGCGCCCGAGTTGGGCAAGGGAATTGAGGGCAAGGGAATTAATTAGACCATGGATTACAGCTTATTTTCCGGTCGCCGTGCCTTATTCTGGAGTCGCGGAGCTTATTTTTCCGCGGAGCTTATTTTTCCCCTTCGGATCCCTAGCCCTGGTCTCTGGCCTGTATCACGGCGCCAGCTGCATCCTGAGAAACATCTGTGAACTTGAGTTCTCGATCAGCAACTCAATGCTCAAAGTGTTTTCCAACGTAACCGTTGCGAACGGCAGCCAGTTTAGATCCGACAGAGAATCTGCGCGCTGCAATTGATAAGATGCTCCGGCCCGGCCACGGATCTGAGCGCTTGAGGTTTGCCCGGGCCCGCGGCGCAAGGTCAAACGCGGGGCGCCGCTCAAGGCATCGTCCAGCGCGTTGCGCAGGATCTGTAGCAATTGCCCGTCGACCACCAAACTACCGCCGAAGGTCAAGGAGCCCACCGAAAATAAAAACCCGCCGCCCGGATGCGGATAGTACGTCATCTCCGCGCCTTGCCAGCGGCCGTCCTTGAACCAATTGGTCGCGGTGGCCAGCACGAGGTGGTGCGAGGGCAAACCCGGTCCGGGAGGGACAGTGGGGGAAGTTTCGTTGCAATCGGTCGGAATACCCAGAGCGCCGGCGCCGGCGCTGGTATCCACTTCGAAACCTGCGGCCATGCCATTGCCCCAGCCGGTGTTCAGTCCGGTCAAGCCAACCACATCTCCATTGCTCAGACCGGTTCCGCGGAATAACGGATGTTCGGCGTGTTGGATCTGGTAGGGGGCGCCCAACACGCCGCAGCGTTCGGTCGCTACGCCGAGCAACGCCCGTTCGGGCAGGCCGATCACACGGAAGAGGGCAGCCTCCCGGGGACCGCCCTCGATGCCATTGCGGAAAATCAGTTCTGTTTGCGCCGGGGTATAGCTGCAGGTTTCGTAGATGCCATTGCCGCCCAAATAAAGCACGCACCCGCCCGCTGCGAGGTACCGCTGCAGATTCTCATACATCCGCACCGTCCAATACTCGGGATGCGTCCCGAAGATCAAACAGCGATAGCTCGAGAGATCCAAATCATTGTGCAAATCCAGATCGGTATAGAGATCGGGCGCATAACCCGCCGCCTGCAGCGCACTCAGGATCCACAACTCGGCCCGCGTCTGATGGAGCGGCCCGAATTCGGTTCCGACCGGAGAGGTGTCGGGGGCCGGACGCAAAAAGGTGACTTGGGCATGATGCCCGAGATATTTGGAACCGCCGCCCCATTCGTTGTAAGCCAGCCAGGTGTTGATGTTGGCCAGCAACGCCACCGCTTGGTGCCGGGCCGGCGGCGGCTTGACCACGAATGTGATGTGCGACGCGCAATCGTCCCCGAGACCGCAGCGCGCCGAGTAAATGCCCGATGGCCAATCGGACGGAATCCGCAGGGTGTAACTCGAGGGCCAGCCGCATCCATTCGCAATCACATTGCTCGGGGTGGGCTGCCAGGAGGAAAAAAACGTGGCCGTCCCCATCGGCGTGCTGCTGACACTTAAGGTCGTGGACGAATGCCGCAGGAACGTGACCGCGGTTGGACCGGCGCCAGACACATGGAAATCGATTGTTTCACCAGGCGCGGCCGACAACGGCCAGCAGTAGCCTTCGATTGGATTTGGGTAAAAGCCGTTGCCGATCTTTGCCTGAGCGGCGGACCAGGTCGCCGCTCCGTTCGTAACCGTTACCTGAGAAAAGTAGATCGCACCCTGACAATCAATCGCGTAGAGCGTGCCACGGCCGGTCGAAAAAATGCGGCTGTAACGGTCCCAGCCTTTGCCCAGGTATAATCCTTCCGGCGCTGTTTCCCAATCGACCGTGCCGTCGCGGGCTCGATCCCGGTGATAGTATAAGTCGCCCTCCGCAGTGATCCCAAAGAACACGCCGTCACGTCCGGCGATGACTCGTTGATAACGCTGCCAGCCTCCGCCCAAGATCCGGGCTTGACCCGCGTTGGCCCAGACGGGGGTCGCGTCCTCGCTGGCGTGGCGGTAGAACGACATGACTCCGCTCGGATCGATGACGTAAAGGACGCCGTTGGCGTCCCCCAGCACCCAACGATAATCCGCCCAACCCCGGCCTAGCCCGATTTCGACACCCACTCCGTCATTGGCCCAGCGCACGGTGCCGTCGCGCGCCAGATCCCGATAGTAAAGCAAGGCGCCATCGGCACCAACGGCATACACGATCCCATCGTGGCCGTAGGCCAAGTGCACGAACGATTGCCAGCCCGAGCCGATGTTGGACCCGGTGCCGTTCGGCCAGCTGGCCAGCTCGTTTTCGGGGAAATGTTGAAAGAACAACAGACCACCGTCACGGTCGACCGCGTAAAGGCGTCCGTCCTCGGCGCCGGAGAATGATTCGAAAGTGCTGCCGATAGCTGTCCAGATTGCTCCCTCCAAAAACAGCCACACCAGCAAAACGTTCCGGACCATAGCGGCGCATCATGTCGCGCGGAGCGCGGCCCACGCAAGAGGGCGGATCGGCTCGGCCGCCCGCCGCTCAGGATCCTAGCCCGGCCTGGCGGCGCGGATCGGTGGCCTGAATGATCACGCTGACGGACTTCTGATTGAACCCTTTGAAGCCGCCTTTGCGCTGCAGGTTCTCGAGGTGACTGCCGATGGCGCCTTCGGCGAGGAAAGTTTGATGCTGTTTTTCGTCGATGGATCCCTGTTCCAAGAGGCGGTCGGCGCGGGCCTGGCGCACCGGCCAACGTTCGCCTTCGGTGAACGCTTGTTTGAGGAAGGCGAAATCCGAGAAGGGTTTCATGGTCTGGACGCCGGCGCCGGCAAGTTGATCGCGCAGCAACGCGTAATCAAAGCGGCATTCCAGGTGATGCAATCCGGCCTCGAGCAGGCTTTCGCCATGCAACCCGACCCACAACCCGATCGTGCCAAGCTTGGTGGACGACGGCAGAGGTTCGCGCGAAAAGTCGATCTCGGTTTCGGCCGGCGCCAGGTCGACGTCACAGAACGCGACCAGATTCTCCACCGGTTGTTCGAGAATCTGCGCGCCCCAGCCGGCTTGCGCCCCGGCGTAATAACGTTCCCGGCGTTCGAACCCCAATTTCTCCAACGCGCGCATCAGATCGACGAAGTGGCGTCGCGAAGAACGGAACGTGTGATGGTCATGATTCGCCCAGCCTAGCCCCAACCGATCCTGCCGCGCTTTCTGCACTTGGGCCGCGCGATTGCGTCGCTGCCAATATTCGCGTTCGGCGGTGAACACGGCATGGCAAGCCAGATCGCGTCCGACCAGTTCAACCAGGCGATCCAGCAACGCGTGCGTCTGGCGGAAGCCTTCTGCGTCATCGGCGAATTGGCGCGGGCGCGTGCGCCAAAGTTCGATGGCTTTCAGCAACCCGTGGGCTTCGGCGCCATCGGATTCCGCTACGAAGCCGGCGTAACCCCGGCGTTCCACGACATCCAGGCGCGTGCCGGATTCGTCCGCCACCGTCGCCCAGCAATAACGCGTGCCGGGCGGCCCGCGAAGTTCGATGGAAAGATTATGCGCGACGAGAAAATCGGCGACCGCCTCGCAACGCAAGGCCAGGGCGCGCGGAGCACTGCCGGGCGCCAGATCGGATTGAAGGAGAACGCGCGGCAACATGGCTTCCGCATGCCACCAGGCTGTTTGCCCGGGCCCGGCCGTAACCGCATGGTCCTCAGTGTAACCCACCTCACGGAGCCGGGTGGTTTCGGCCGGCGACAAGACGAGATGATCCACCCAAGCCAGGAGCAGCGTGCCGGTTTCCGAGCTCAGCCGTTCGGCGAATTGCGCGACCCAAGGGTTATGTTGCTGACACGCGTCCAACTGGGACAGGATGTAATTCTCCGCCTCGTAACACAGCGGCCAATCGAATCGCTTTTCCTTGTTCATCCCTTGCCTTTGGAGGTGGGGGTGGTGGTGGGCGGGTTGCCGAACTGGATGCCCTGGGCCAGCGGCAATTCCGTGGAGTAATTGATGGTGCTGGTTTGGCGCCGCATATAATTCTTCCACGCGTCGCTGCCGCTTTCGCGGCCGCCGCCGGTGTCTTTCTCGCCGCCAAAAGCGCCGCCGATCTCGGCGCCGCTGGTGCCGGCGTTGACGTTGGCGATGCCGCAGTCGCTGCCGCTGGCGCTGAGGAATTCCTCTGCTTCGCGCAGGTCGTTGGTGAAAATGGCCGAACTCAATCCTTGGGGCACGGCATTCTGCATGGCGATGGCCTCATCGAAGTTGCGATAGGTCATGAAATACAGCAGCGGCCCAAACGTTTCTTCCCGGACGATTGGGAAGGAACTGTGAGCCGTAGCCAGGCAGGGAGTCACGTAACAATCGCCCGGCAATTTCAGCGGTTCACCGCCAAAGAGGATCTCACCGCCTTCCTTGCGCAGGCGTTCTTTGGCGTGCAAGAGCGTCTCGACGGCCGTCGCATCGATCAAAGGGCCCATCAACGTGTCGGCTCGCAGCGGGTTGCCCACGCGCACCGAGGCGTAGGCAGCTCGCAGTTGTTCGCGCATCGTTTTGGCCAACGACTCATGAACGATCAATCGGCGGGTGGATGTGCACCGCTGCCCGGCCGTCCCGACCGCCCCAAAAAGAATGGCGCGCAACGCCAGGTTCAGATCGGCGCTGGCCCCCACGATCACCGCGTTGTTGCCGCCCAATTCCAGAATCGTGCGCCCCAACCGGGTGTGAACCGTTTCCGCCACTTTGCGACCCATCGCGCAGGAACCCGTGGCGGAGATCAGAGGCAAACGCCGATCCCGGGTCATCGGCTCAGCTACCATGGCCAGATCGCCAATGATTAAACTGAAGATTGCAGGATCGACACCGGTCTGACGGCAGACCCGTTCGGCCAGATGCGTGACGGCTACTGCGCACAAAGGCGCCTTCAGCGACGGCTTCCAGATCGTGGCATCGCCACAGACCGCCGCCAAGGCGCCGTTCCAAGACCAAACCGCCACCGGAAAGTTGAAGGCCGTGATGACCCCGACCACCCCCAAGGGATGCCATTGTTCCATCAACCGATGCTTGCGGCGCTCGGATTGAATGGTGAGCCCGCATAACTGTCGGGATAGACCCGTGGCGAAATCGCAGATGTCGATCATCTCCTGAACTTCGCCTTCGCCTTCGGCCAGGATCTTTCCCGTCTCGAGGGTGACCAAGCGGCCTAAATCCGCGCGGACTTCCCGGAGCGCCTGTCCCAAAAGCCGAACCGTTTCGCCCCGCACGGGCGCCGGGGTGAGGCGCCAGCGCAGAAAGGCCTCGCTGGCGCGGGTGACGGCGCGATCGTAATCGTCGGCCCCGGCTTCCTGGACGGCGGCGATGACCGAGCCGTCAATGGGAGAAATTGATTCGGTGATGGGGCCGCTGCCGCGCCAGGCACCGTCGAAGACGCCTGGATGCACCTCTTTCAGGCCAAGTTTGCGAAGCCAGGTTTCCATACCTTTGATGCGCCCTCAGCGGGGCGTGCGCTGGCATTGTTCTTCAATAAGCCCGAGCGCAGTTTCGATGACCTCCTCGTCAATGTCGAGCACGGGCCGAAAACGGATGGACCGTTCGCCGCAACGGATCGCCAGCAGGCCACGCTCAAACAGCCCGAGATAAAACTGATCCCGCCTTCCACGATCGGGCAGGTCCAGCGCGATCATCAGTCCACGCCCGCGCACGCCTGTAATCCACGGGTACGTTCTGGCCATGCGGTGCAGGCCGGCGAGGAGGAGGCCCCCCTTGTTCCGCGCGTTCTCCACCAATTGTTCCTGATCAATAATTCGCAGGTAATGAGTGGCGCGCACCATGTCGGTAAGGTTGCCGCCCCAGGTAGAATTGATTCGGCTGTGCAGGCGAAAGACGTTGTCTGGGACTTCATCCAGGCGCGGGCCGGCCATCACGCCGCAAACCTGCGTCTTCTTGCCGAACGCCAGCAGGTCCGGCAGCACTCCAAAGTGTTCGCAGCACCAGGTCCGGCCGGTCAGACCCAACCCGCACTGCACTTCATCAAAGATGAGAAGCAAGTTATGCTCATCGCAAATGCGCCGCAAAACCCGGAACCATTCAGGGCGAAAATGGTTGTCGCCGCCTTCGCCTTGGATGGGCTCGATGATGATGGCTGCAACATCCAGGCTCTTCCGCCCCAGAACTTCCAGGATCTCTGCCTCGGCTTTTTTCTCACGCGCGGCCGCGTTCTCCTGGCGGGCGGCTTCCGGCAGCGAAAAATCCAGGCAAG
>DATLUX010000608.1:0-4975 GCA_035577805.1 Verrucomicrobiia bacterium | reverse complement strand
GTCCGCGGCGGGCTTGGTCTATTTCCTCAATGACGACGGGGTGATGAACGTGGTTAAGGTCGGGCCGGTCTTCACGCGGATCGCCCGCAGCGAACTGGGCGAAAAAACCTTCGCTTCGCCCGCCCTCAGCCAGAACCGACTCTACCTGCGCGGAGACCAGCACCTGTTCTGCATCGCAGAACCCTAGTCTAGTTGCTGGTTCCTAGATCAATCCGAGTTCGCCTACGATGGGCGTGGTGGCCACCATCCCGCCGTTCTTGAGGTGTTCGGTGCTTTCGCGGGCGTAAGCGGCGATGATCCGTTCCAATTGAGCCTGCGTAGCGCCCAAATGGTCGCGGATGATTTCCCCAAGCACCGAGCGGTAATCGATCGTGCGCCGGAGATAACCCACGTTATTGTTGGCGGCAAACATGGAACCGTCTTTGGCCACGGTGGGAGTGGTGCCGCCAGCGATCGCCGTGCAGGGCGTCCAATTCGGGAGACTGATCGCTGGGTTGACGTCAGTATCGCAGCCGTAGACTCCGCCGTGAATACCGCCGCCGGCGACATACATGACGCTGGCTTCGGCGTGGTCCGTGCCGACGGACGCATTTTCGGCCGAGGTGCGTCCGAATTCCGACAGAGTGAGGACCACCACATCTTCCCAGCGCACCTTGGGACTGTAAGCGGGGTTGCTGAAGAACTTGGCCAAGGACGAGAAGGCCCAGCCGATCCGACGCAACAAGCTGGCGTGACCACCGAGATGCGGGCTGCCGACGGTGACCTGGGCCGTGTGCGTGTCGAATCCGCCAAACTCCGTCCCGGCGATAATGGCGTCCGTGTTGGCCAACACCTGGGCGGCCGACTTGAGATTCGTGAAAAAGCCATAGGCGCCGGCGCCCAAGCCTTTTTCGTCGGTGCCGGTATTGGTGGGGAAGAGGTGTTTGCCGTCTTCATCGACGAAATCGTTGCGGGCGAAGCCGTAGGCGGGATCCTGGAAGATATCGAAGGTATCGCGGAAGGCCTGGCCCAAGCCGAGGATCATTTCCCGATTTTCCTTGCTGGGATAAGCGCGAGCATTGGCCGCGTCGATGGCATTCAGGAGTTTGAGGCGATCGGCGGCGACCGTCACGTTGTTCGCGGTGGTGGTGGCGCCGGAAACGCCCAGGAGATTATAACGGTTGATCGAACTCAAGTTGGTCATCGGCTCCACTCCCCGCAGACTTTGCGGCATGTTGGACTGGATCGACACTGCGGCCAGCGCGTGCGTGCGGTTCCAGCCCGACTCGACAATGGTCCGATAAAACACCCCGTCGTTGATCGTGCGGTTATTGGCAGTCACGCCGTCGGTGGCTTTTTCCCAGTATTTCTCCGAATCGAAATGCGACCGGGACTGGCTTCGGTAAGCCACGCGATGCAGCAAGGCCAGATGCCCCGTATTAAAAAGCGGGGCCAGATCGTAGAGGTTCGGATTAAGCGCAGCAAATCCGTTGCCGAGGCGGATCGCGTACGGCTGGATCATTCCCGGGACATCGGCCTGGCCGGTGATGGCGCCATAATCGACCGCCGGATCTTTGGGCAGGCCGATGGTCGGCCGGTAAAAGGCATAACCCGGGTCATTGATGGGAATGAGGTTGTTGAGGCCGTCATTGCCACCGCGGAAGAAGAGGAATAACAGCTTCTTTCCGCTCAGCCCGATGCTGCCTTCGGCCAGAGCGCGTTGCAGGAAGTGAGGGATGTTCACCATGGAAGCCAGGCCCGTGGCGATCGACGCCTGGACGCTGGCTTTCATGAACGAGCGGCGGGTGATGACGTTTGCCATAAGACTTAAATGACCTGAGTGCGATACGGAACCAATCGGACAGCTGCGACAAATGTTATTGTTCCTGGAACCGCGGCAGGCACATCAGCAGTGCCACCATGCCGCGAACCCGGCCATCGTGGGACGCGAAGACGAAGGGCGACGGCTGGCCGGCGTCGTTGGTATTGAGAAATTGGATGGCCGCCTCCCGGTCCTGAGCCAGGTTGGCGGTGCCTTCCCCAGGGAAAAGATTGCCCAGGAAATAATCCACGATGGCGGCCGGATCGTTCCAACTGGCACTCGGCACGCGCAAGCGGATGAGCTTGGAAGGATCCGAGACGTTGCGCGTGGTCGCGTAATCGGTGTTTTTCAATGCGTATCCGGGCGCCATGAGCAGGTTTTGCGCGAAACGCCACCGCTCATCCAGGTTGGCCGTGTTCAGCCAAATATTGCCAAACTCCGAATAGCCGTCCGGCTCCGCCTTGCTAAACAGGTTCATCCCGCCCATGCGACTAAGCGGCGCGGACAACGAGGAGCCATCCGTGTCGGCCGTGGTGGTGATGTATCCATTGTTATCGGTGTCGGACACGCGCAGGGCGCGGATGGCGCTGACGGCGAACTCGAGAGGCGTTTTGATTTTCTGTTGGGCGGCCGCCTGGCTGCGGAACAGCGACGAGGCGAAGATCGTGCGCAGAACGGAGCGCAGGTTGCCTTTGCGCCCATCCGGACCGGGTGCCATCCAGGCCGTCATACAATCTTTGACCAGTTGCGCTTCCGGAGTGAGCGGCGTGGCCGTGTAATCGTAGAGGCCAAAGTCAAAATCTTCGTGCACGAAAACGCGGCAGAGCTTCACGCTGAGGAATTCGGCCGTGTAGGGCAGTTCGGACAGGTGTTTGATGACCAGGTACCCTTCCTGCATTCCGTTGGTGCCGGGGAAGGAGTTGTTGGTGATGATCAGCGAATACGGCTGGCCCCCGCCCAGAGCGGAGCCGAACCGCGGGTCGATCACATTATTGGTGAAGAGCCGTTTGGTGGCGGTGTAATTGTGCGCGTTGGTCGTGAAGTTCAACGCGAAAATCCCGAAGTCATTGGTCGGGTCTGCCACCGGCGGCGCATGCGGATTGCTGGCCACGCTGATGTCCTTTTTGGCCACGCGCCAACCTGTCCAGACCTTGGCCATATCAACAATGTCCGGCTGGATATAGCCGTTGTCGGCGCCCATGGTGTGAAGTTCCAACAGTTCGCGGCCGTAATTCTCGTTGGCGGCGGTGCGGGTGCTCAGGACGGTGTCCAAATAAATGATCATCGAGGGGCTTTCGGCGCTGATCTTGAGCAGGTCATAGAACGTACAATTGGGATTCAGCAGCGCCTGCCGGAACAGCCGATGCTCCCGCCATTCGAGGTCTACCGCCAGGTTCACCCGCACCGACCCGTTGGTGTAGTAACGAGACTGGTTCATCTCGAACCAATCCGCCGTTTTGGAATAGTCGGTGGTGAAATGATTCTCGACAAACTGCACGAGCACCTCGTAAAGCTGGCGTTTGCTCTGCACCGCACGCAGCACGTTGTAGGCGCGCAGATCCGCCAGCGTCACATACGCGCCCGGCTCCGTAAAGTTGTTCAACGGCGGCGCCGCATTGGTCAGCCGCGCGTAAACGGGCGACACGGACGGCGGCGGGGTGGGTGGAGCTGGCCCCGACCAGGGCAGGGTCACATTCCGGTAGGCGGCGCCATTAATCCCGTCGCCACCCGTCAAGCGACCCACGACGGAGATGTTGGTCGGGCCGCCATTGGCCACCGGCAGGTACGAGAAACTCAACGTATAGAGCGTGCCGGGCGGATTAGTCAGCGCATAAGGCTGCTGCAGGGCGGCGTTGTTGCCTGTGCCATTGCCTGAGCTCACCATCAAAAGACAGTTGGTGCCGCTGGCGGCCAAACCATCCGGAGTCGGACTGGGCAACAGCGTCGACTGGTTAAAGATGCTGGCCACCTGCCAGCCATTGGTGAGCGGATCTTCGAAATCACCGTTGCGGATCAGGTTTTCGCCCACATCAGGCGTCGATCCAACCACCAGACGCACATCGTCGATGTAGACAAGCCCGGGCGCGCTCAGGTAAATGAAGAAGTTGGTTCCAGTGGACGTGCCGGTGGCCGATGCGCGCACCCAATTGGTCAGCGGCGGGCTTGGGGGCGGATCGTTTCGAATGGCCGGTTGCGTGTCGAGATCCTCGCTGATCTGTTCCGTCTGCAGTTGTTCCTCGATGAATTGCTCCGGGCCGATCGCGCGCATGCGCACGATATCGTCGGGAGTAGGCCCGTAGGTCAGGCGCGTCAGGACGGTGGCGGCCAGCACATCGTTGCTGCTCATCGGCGTGGCGCTGACACGATAAAAGCTGTGCGGTCCTCCGTTGGTGACGACAAAGGTGGGCCCGGAGAGGATTCCGTCCGCGGCCGGATTAAACGGCCCGGCCACATTGGTCGAACCGAAGACCTGGTAGGTTTGCGCAGCGGGGTAAGGAAATGTTAACTGCGGCAACCCGTTGGTGGTTCGGCTCCCAATAATCCGCGGAGGCGGTTCCTCGGCGGCTGGTGTGGAGGAGGTAGTGAGGGGAATTACGGACAGGCAGGCCCACATGCACGTCAGCCGTCCGGTGGCACGAAGGGGATTCATACGACGCAGGTGTTCTACAAAAGTGAGGCAAAAATGCAAGCCTTAACCACGGCTTTTCCTGAGATTTCTTGGGATTTCTCGGCCCCGCGAATCCATCCTCATGTGATCGCGCCAGTGATTTTCAGAATTCGAGCCGGGAGCAGAAGAATAAGGACACGCAGGCAGGTCACCGCAGATTGACGCAATGGAGGAAGTCGGCCCGCAGAATTCACGCAGATGAACGCAGGTCTGTGGAGAGCCCGGACCTCCGAATTTCGGACGCACATTGGGGCCTTGAACCCAACCCAAATCTCACGTAGCAGCCGAGGTAACGAGGCTCTGATCTTTTTCCCGACGAACGGGTTGGGGTAGAGTGAGCCTCCTGGCGTCGGCTGCTACGGAGGGGAAGGTTCATGGGTAGCCTCCATCTGCTTTTGCACACGCATTGGGACCATGAACCCACCAATCTGACGTAGCAGCCGAGGTAACGAGGCTCTGATCTTTTTTCCGACGAACGCGTTGGGGTAGAGTGAGCCTCCTGACGT
>DATLUX010000607.1:0-6888 GCA_035577805.1 Verrucomicrobiia bacterium | reverse complement strand
GGACGAATTGGATGCTCCTCTCGACGAATCGAACATCAACCGGTTTGTGCGCGTGCTGCAGCGATTCCTGGCGCATTCCCAATTCATCGTCATCACCCATAACAAGCGCACCATCGGCATGGCCGATGTCCTCTACGGCGTTATCATGCAGGAACAGGGCGTCAGCCACATCGTCAGCGTTAAATTCCATAAGGCCGAGGAGGCCGTGACCGATCACTCCCCCACCCCCCTCGAAACGCCCACCGCTCACCCCGTCGAGGAAGAGGAAGACAAACTCCAGCCCAAGGAAGACACCGTGGAGCTGATCATGGCCAAGTAGGTTCGGGGTTCCCGGTTCAGGGTTCCAGGTTCAGGGTTCAGGGTTCAGGGTTCACGGTTCGCGGTTCGCGGTTCGCGGTTCAACACGCGGCAAGATAGTAGGCACAGATCCGGATTCAAGCATCTCGGGCCGATACCTACCTACTCCGACAAACCCCAAACCCCAAACCCCGAACCCTGAACCGGGAACCTGGAACCCTGAACCGGGAACCCCGAACCCTGATCTCGACACCCTGCTATCCACGGTTCATGCTCCCCTGTCTCCACGCCGTATGAAGATCGACCAAATCATCTGTCAGGTTCTGCGAGTGCCTTCCATCGAAGAGAAAACCGCCAGTTGCCAGGATGTCGTGCTGGTGCGAGTGCGCACGGATGACGGCGTGGAAGGGATCGGCGAAGCGGACGCTTCGCCGGAAGTCGTCAAAGCCATCATCGACGCCCCTTTCAGCCACAATATCGCGTGCGGTCTGCGGGAGATTCTGATCGGCGAAGATCCGCTGGCCTTCGAGCGTTTATGGCAGAAGATGTATCGCCGGACGCAATACTTCGGTCGCACGTCGGTGACCATCGCCGCCATGAGCGCCATCGACATGGCGTTGTGGGATCTCAAAGGGAAACGGTTCAACGAACCCATCCACCAACTGCTCGGTGGCAAACAACACGATCGCATCCCGGCCTACGCCTCCATCCTCTTCGGATCCGACATGGACGAAACCCGGGCCATCGCGCGGCGCTGGATCAAAACCGGTTATCACGCGATTAAATTCGGTTGGGAACCCATGGGCCAAAGCGAAGAGTTGGATCTGGAACTGGTCCGGGGCGCGCGCGAGGGCGCCGGCGACGCCACCGTGCTGATCGATGCCGGGTGCGTCTGGGATGCCCGCACCGCCCTGCGGCGCGCCCAAGCCTTTGCCCAATATAACATCGGCTGGCTCGAAGAACCCCTGCGCCCCGACGACCTCGACGGTTATGTCTGGCTGCGCGACCGCTCGCCTGTCCCCATCGCGGCCGGTGAAGCGGAGTGTGGACGCGAATCGTTCCGGCCGTTCATCGATCGGCGCGCACTCGATGTCTATCAGGTCGACCTGTCGCGCTGCGGCTTTTCCGACGCCAATTACATCAAACAACGCGTGCAGGAGATCGGGGCCCGGCTTTGCAACCATTGTTATACCAGCCCCGTGACGGTGGCGGCCTCCTTACATTGGTTAGGCACGTGCCGCGACGCATTTCTATTCGAAGATTGCGTGGATGACTCGCCCATGCGCCGCGAACTGACCGTGGAACCGATGGAGGCGCAAAACGGCTGGATGACCGTGCCCGACCGGCCTGGCTTGGGCGTCACGCTCAATGAGAATTTCGTGAAGAAATATCTGATCGCCGAATCTGGCCGCTGAGGATGATTGCCACCCATCACCGGCGGCCCAATCCACTTTTCCCCGGGAGCTCGCATGCTCCCTAGCCCCACGCCCGCATCCATCAGGCCCAGTGGGATCCGCTGGCACATTCTGGCTCTGGTCATGGCGCTGGTTTGCGTGAGCCAGTTTAACCGCTACACCATGGCGGTGGCAGGCAACAACCGAATCATGCGCGATTACCGGCTGAGCCCCACGGAAATGGGGAACATCTACTCCGCCTTTGTCCTGGTCTATTCCCTCTGCATGATCCCAGGCGGTTTGCTCATTGATCGCATCGGGCCACGCCGAGCCCTGATGCTGGTCGGATTGGGCTCGGCGCTGTTTGGTGCGCTGACCGGCGTGGCGGGTTGGGTCTGCGCGAGCGGCGCGGCCATCTGGTTGTTCCTGGTGTGGGTCCGGGGCGCCATGGGCGCCGTCAGCGCTCCGCTCCACCCGGCGGGCGCACGCGCCGTCGGCAATTGGTTTCCATCCCACCAACGCACTCTGGGGAATGGGTTGGTGACCGGAGCCGCCCTGGTTGGGATCGCCTCCTCGTATGTTGGATTCAGCATGGTGATGCGCTGGATAGGTTGGCCCTGGGCATTTGTCTGGAGTGCAATCGTGACGACGGGCCTGACTTTGCTTTGGGCACTCTACGCCACCGATCTTCCCGTCACCCACCGCCAGGTCAACGCCGCGGAACGGCAGCTGGTCGAAGGGCTGCCCACGATCGGTTCTGAGCCCGCTCGCGCCGCGGCGCCGTGGCTGTCGCTCTTGCGCAATCGGAGCCTGGTGTTTCTCACCCTGAGCTACGCGGCGGTCGGCTACCTGCAATATTTGGTGTTCTATTGGATCGACTACTACTTCAGCCACGAAATGCGTCTGGGGCCCGACCTGAGCAAACTCTACGCCAGCATCCCTACGATCGGCATGGCGTTCACGATGCCCATGGGCGGTTGGCTGGCCGATCGACTGGCCCGGAGAAGCGGGGTCCGACGCGGGCGGGCCGTGGTGTCCGGTTTCGGCATGGTGCTCTGCGCGGGATTATTCGGTTTGGGTTTGTTGGCCGACCAAGCGAACTGGAAAGTGACCTGGTTCACCTTGGCGTTTGGCGCCCTGGGCCTCAGCGAGGCTCCCTTCTGGGCCACCGCCGTCGATATTGGCGGACGCGCCGGCGGCACGGCCGCGGCGATCATCAACACGGGTGGGAATGTGGTCGGAGCGATCGCCCCCAGCTTAACTCCCTACGTCGCCCAGCATTGGGGTTGGCCGGCCGGGCTGAGTCTGGGTGGGATCATCTGCTTTCTGGGCGGGTTGTGTTGGTGGAAGATTGACCCGCACCCGGCTGCTGAGGATAGTCGTCCGGCGATTTCCCAGCCATGAACCACATCGATCTGAAAGGAAGGACAGCCATTGTGACCGGCGGCGCTCGCGGCATTGGCTACGCCATCACTTCACGATTGCTCGAATCCGGCGCTACTTGTTGCATCTGGGATCGCGACGAGACCGCCGGTCGCGCCGCGGCGGACTCGTTGTCGGCTCAAGGTTCGGTTCACGCTGTGCCGGTCGATATCACGCGGCCGCAATCCGTCCAAGCGGCTGCCGATCTCACCTGCGAACGCCTTGGCCAAGTGGATCTGTTGATCAACAATGCAGGCGTCGCGGGCGCCACGAAAAAGACCTGGGAACTGTCTCCCGAAGAATGGCAGCAGGTGCTGCAGATCAATTTATATGGCGTCTATCTGTGTTGCCACGCCATCGTGCCCGGGATGCTGGCGCGCGGTTATGGACGGATTGTCAATATTGCGTCCATCGCCGGCAAAGAAGGCAACCCGAACGCATCCCATTACAGCGCCACCAAAGCCGGGGTCATCGCCTTCACAAAGTCTCTCGGCAAGGAACTGGCCCAGTCCGGCATCCTGGTCAATTGCATCACCCCGGCCGTGATTCAAACTGATATCCTGAAGCAAGTCACCCCGCAGCATATCGATTATATGCTGTCAAAAATTCCCATGGGCCGCTTCGGCCGCACCGACGAAGCCGCCGCCATGGTCGCCTGGCTCTGTTCCGAGGACTGCTCCTTCAGCACCGGCGCCGTCTTTGATCTTTCCGGAGGCCGTGCCACTTATTGAGTAAACGAATAGATTGGCCGCACAGGGCCCGTCACTTCCGGCGCAACGCGGATAGACCCTCCAAACAGCCCCACAGCATTCCCAGACCCAACCCGCCGGCGTGGGCTCCATTCGCCACGTGCGGCAACACGGGGCTCAGGCACAGCACAAACCAGATCAACATCATCGCCAGGGTGGTGGGATGGATGAATAGTCCGCTCGACGGGTCCAGCTTGCTCTTCATCCAGATGAACCCCAGCAGGCCATAAACAACCCCTGACATGCCGTAAAACCTGGGACCTTGGTACCAGTATTGGACCAGATTCGATACCACCGCCAGCACGACCACCAGCAGACCCAGCTTGCCGCTGCTCTGTCGGGCCTCAATCAAACTGCCCAGGCTGAAAAGACAAAACATGTTGAACCCCAAATGCAGCCAGTCCCCATGAATGATGACCGGCGTGAACAATCGCCAGAATTCGCCGTGGCTGATCTCCGGCAACCCTCGAGCAGCCGGCATCCCATCCCAAACCCGAATCATGCCCAACTCGCCCAACACTTTGCCTTCGTATCCGGCCTCCTTCAGGACATGAACCATGACACACAGGGTGATCAAGACCAACGTCAATGCGCCCGCCCCATACGGCATCGATGCTCGAAAAACCTCCGCGCGATCCAGCACGCGCTCCTGAGCGGCCTGCTCCTCATTCGCCTCCCGAGCTCGACGCGCCGGAGCTTGGGCCGCTTTCTTCCGATACTTCGGATCGTCCGGACTGCTCAGGTAATGAGCCAGGATCTCCTTGGCCCGGCTAATCTCATCCTCCGAATGAATCCAAATGCTCCAGCCGTCAGCCTCCTTATCCACTTCATTCACGATTCCTTGAACATAAAGGTAATCGCTGAAGACCGTCGCACTGGCTTCGCTGGGCAGATGTCCGATCGTTCGCATGGTCAAAGACTAATTCCAAGAGTGTACGCAGGCGTCTTGAATCTGCAACGAAACGTTCGAAACGTTCCAGGCGCGCCGCGCGGTTGATCAGTCACACCGTGCTTGAGCAGGTTACGAGTTCTGCCGCGCGACCGTTTCGGGAAAGGACCAAGCGCCCGCCCCCACGGATTGGGCGGATTTCAGGGTTTCACGGATGTTCGCGCTGTTTCCTCAGCATGCGCGCAAGCGTTTGTGGTGCTAAACAGTTACCAACGTTGAAGCCGCCCGATTCAGCCCGACTACGAAACCCTCAACCCTGAACCCTGAACCGGGAACCCTGAACCGGGAACCCTGAACCCTGAACCGGGAACCCCGAACCCTGAACCGGGAACCCCGAACCCTGAACCGGGAACCCCGAACCGGATGGGGGCCTCCATGTACAAATCTACAAATCTAGATTTGATGATTTGACAATAACCATAGCCTGGGCGTAAGCTGGCCGACGTTCGGTAAGTGCCCCGCCCGCAGTGGCGAACAGCCGCCGATCCAAGACCTGAAAAACGATGAGCAGCAACGCCCAGTCACCACTTCAACAGCTCCTTCAAAAGCGCATTGTCATCCTGGATGGCGCCATGGGCACGGTCATCCAACGCTACAGACTGGACGAGGCGGCTTTCCGCGGGGACAGGTTTCGCGACTGGAAAGGCAAGGATCTCAAGGGCAATAACGAACTTCTCGTGCTGACCCAGCCGCAGGTCATTACCGAGATCCATGAGCAGTATTTTCTGGCTGGTGCGGACATTGTCGAAACCAACACGTTCGGCGCCACCAGCATCGGTCAGCACGATTTTTTCTTTCCCAAGCATTCCGAGGCACGAAAAGATCAGCAGTTCTTCGAGGAGGTCGTCCGCAATCAAACGCTGCGGGAGCTGGCGCACGATCTGAACGTGGCCGCGGCGGGCCTGGCCCGCCGGACGGCGGATGACGTGGCCAACCGCACCGGTTCACCGCGTTTCGTGGCCGGCGCGATCGGGCCGATGCCCGTCACCGCCAGTATCTCGCCCGACGTCCAAGACGCGGCCTTTCGCCAGGTCAACTTCGAACAACTGCGCCTGGCCTACCGCGACCAAGTGGAAGCGCTGTTGGAAGCCGGGGTGGACCTCCTCCTGGTCGAGACGATCTTCGACACGCTGAACGCGAAAGCAGCCTTGTTTGCCATTCAGGAGGCGTTGGCCAACCGCGCCGAAACCAAGCCCGCGGCAAAGCGGATCCCGCTGATGATTTCGGGCACGATCACAGATCGGTCAGGCCGGACGTTGACTGGGCAGACGGTGGAAGCTTTCTGGAACTCCGTGGCTCATGCGCAGCCTTTAACCATCGGTTTGAACTGCGCGCTCGGCCCGGCCGAGATGCGGCCTTACGTGGAAGAGCTGGTGCGCATAGCCCCGGCCTACACCTGCTTCTATCCGAACGCCGGTCTGCCGGATCCACTTTCGCCGACGGGTTTCCCTGAAACGCCCGAGACACTTGCCCCGCAGCTCAAGGACTGGGCCGAGGCCGGTTTTCTCAACGTGGTCGGCGGTTGTTGCGGAACGACGCCGCAGCATATCACGGCCATCGCCGAGGCGGTGCGCGATCTGCCTGCGCGGGTGGTGCCAACGGTGGAGCCGGCTTTGCGCCTAAGCGGCATGGAGGCCTTCGTGCAGACCCCGACGACCAACTTCATCAACATTGGAGAGCGGACGAACGTGACGGGCTCGCCGCGTTTTGCCAAGTTGATCCTGGGCGGCCAGTATGACGAAGCGCTGGCCATCGCCAAGCAGCAGGTCGAGAACGGCGCTCAGATCATCGACATCAACATGGACGAAGGAATGCTCGATGGCGACGCCGCCATGACGCGGTTCCTCAACCTGGTGGCGGGGGAACCCGACATCGCCAAAGTCCCCGTCATGGTCGATTCCTCCAAGTGGAGCGTGCTGGAGGCCGGGCTGCGTTGTTTGCAGGGCAAAGGGGTGGTCAACTCCATCTCGCTGAAGGAAGGCGAAGCCAAGTTCCTCGAACAAGCGCGGCTCATCCGGCGCTACGGCGCCGCCGTGGTGGTGATGGCCTTTGATGAGCAGGGCCAAGCCGACACCTT
>DATLUX010000606.1:0-20964 GCA_035577805.1 Verrucomicrobiia bacterium | reverse complement strand
CCGACGCCTCCTTCACGGTTGACGCTGTTGTTAGCGCGCAACGCGGAATTGATCAGCACGGCTCAGGTCTCGAGCCGCAAGACGGCTGCTCCGTCGTTGGCCAATTATGAGATCGCCCCTCAGCCAACTCCAGCTGAGCCGCTCGCTGCCGCCAGCGGTGCGGCGGCCCGGCCGGTTCCGGCCCGGGTGGTCGCCTTGGATAACAGCATCGTCTGGCTGTGGGTCAGCGGCATCGCCGCGCTCTGCATGGCCAGTCTCTTCTCCGTTTGGCTCATCCGCCGCACCTTCTCCGCCGCCGGGATCCTTGGCCGGCGCGGAAACGGCGCTGTGCTGAGCTTAAGCCCGTTTCGAGCCGATCCGTTTGTGGTGCCGCGTCAGGCTAGCGAAGACAATTTCGTCTCGGAACGGGAGGCTTTTTGGCGGGAACAAGCGGAGAAGGCGGATCGACAGAACCGGCAGGCCGCTTTACTTGGAGACACGCTGCGGCCGCAATTGAGCCGGTTTTTGCGGGAACGTTTGGTGGCTTGGCTTTCCTTCCAGCGCCGGGCCTTGTTGGCCTCCCACGAAGCCGGCACCCAACAGGTGCTGGCATTGGAAGCGCGCCTCCACCACGTCCAGGGCCAGTTCCAGGATCGCTTGCGCAGCCGGGAAGAACGCATCGCTGATCTCGAACAAGAGATTCGAGCCAAAGAAAAAATCATCCGCGATTTGCTGCGCACCCAAGTGCGCCTGGCCAATCGATCAGAGGATGTCCCGGGCAATCCGGAGCCGCAGTTGGACGGACGTTGGGGCAACCCGCCGGCTTAAGCTGAGTAATCCAGGTAGACCGTCTTCAGCTTGGAATAGAACTCAATCGCGCCGGCGCCTTGTTCCTTGAAAGAATCGGTGCTGGACTTTTTCACGCCGCCAAATGGCGCTTGCAGGGCCAGGCCGGTGGAGATTTGGTTCACCTTGACCACGCCGGCTTCGATGCGTTCGGCGTAAAGCATGGCCTTCTTGAAATCGCGCGTGACGAGCGACGCGGACAGACCGACGTCGACTCCGTTAGCGATTTGGATGGCTTCATCGAAATTCTCAGCGGGCAAGATGCCCACGACCGGGCCGAACACCTCCTCGCACGCAATCCGCATCGCTGGGGTGACCTTGCTCAGGACCGTAGGCGTCATGAACCATCCGTGCGCCAGGGCACCATCCGTCAGACGCGTGCCGCCGTGGAGCAGCGCGGCTCCCTCCTGTTGGGCAATCTGGACGTAATTCAAATTGCTTTCGAGTTGGGGTTGGCTGACGGCAGGGCCCATGGTGACGCCCGTTTGCAGGCCGTTGCCCACCACGACCGCTTTGGCTTTCTCGAGCAATTTGGCCGTGAACGGTTCGACCACACTTTTCTCCACGATGACGCGGCTTGTGGCGGTGCAAGCCTGGCCGGTCAAACCGAAGCCGGCAGTGGCAACCAGCCGGGCGGCCAGATCCAAATCGGCGTCGGCCAGCACGATGGTGGGGTTCTTGCCGCCCATTTCCATCTGCGACCGGGCCAGGCGCGGAGCCAATTGCTGGTGGATCTTGATTCCCACCGCGTAGGAGCCCGTAAAGGAGAGAGCCGCGACCTGCGGGTGACCCGCCAACGCGTCGCCCACTGAGCGGCCTTCGCCGACCACCACGTTCAAGACGCCTTTCGGCAGGCTGGCTTCGGAAAGGGCGCGAGCCAGCTCCAGCGTGAGCGCCGGAGCTTGCGAAGCCGGCTTGATCACCACCGCATTGCCGCAGAGCAACGCCGGAGCGAGTTTCCAGGTCGGGATGGCCACCGGAAAATTCCAGGGCGTGATCAACGCCACGACGCCCAGCGGTTGACGGAGGGTGAGCAGCAGGTTGCCGGGCAGATCGTGAGGAATGGTTTGGCCGCCGATGACATAACTTAAGCCGCCAAAAAAGCGGAAGATATCGATGGCGCGCTGCACTTCGCCGGTGCTTTCCGCGAGCGTTTTGCCTTCTTCGCGTGTCAACAGCTCGGCCAGTTCGGGCTTGCGGCCTTCGAGGATCTGAGATGCTTTGCTGAGAGTACGGCCTCGGGCCACGGCGGTGGTGGCGGCCCAGGCCGGGAAAGCTTTCTGGGCGGCATCCAGAGCCTGAGCAGCATCCTCCTTCTGGCTGACTGGGTATTCGGCCACAAATTCGCGAGCATCAGCCGGGTTGAATCGCTTAGCCCGTTGTCCACTGGTCGAGCCGACCCATTCGCCACCGATGAAATTGGAGTAAGTGCGCATGAGACCAGAAGCTGTAGCACTCTCGGGGAACGAGGGAAAGATTATAGAATTGTCCGTCCTGGCCTAATTTGGCTGTAGCGGCGGTCATAGACCGCCGCTACAGTTCCCGATTCAAATTAGGACCCTGCCGAATTGTCTTTCTAGGGGCGCCAATTTTCGCCTATATCCACAGGGTGTGAGCCGAGTTGCGGAATGGTGTTCCCAGACAACCGCGCAAAGGCGAGCGGCCTGGCCTTATCGGCAGCGGCGGCCAGGCAAGGATCCGTACACGTGATGGAAACCGTGCGGCCCAAATCGATCGCGTCCCAGTCCGTCGTCCGGCACGGACCAGTCTTTGGTCTGCTCTTTTTCGGCGTGTTTCTGCTGGTCGGGTCTCTGCTCTCCTATTTCCTGCTCTGGCGTCCGTGGACGCGTGTGCAGGCGGCCAAGACGTGGCCGGCTCATCCCTGCACGGTCGTCTCGAGTCGGGTGCGGACTCATAACGACAGTGATTCGACGACCTACCGTGTCGAGATTGTTTACGTTTATGAAGTGAACGGACGCGAGTTTCGCTCGCACCGTTATAAGTTTATGGGCCTGGGCGGCTCTTTCAGTGGCTATGCGGGCAAAGCCGCCATCGTCCAGCAATATCCGCCCGGCCGCAAAACGGTGTGTTACGTGAACCCGCTCGACCCGGCTGATGCAGTGCTGGAACGGGGCTTCACTGCCGAGATGTGGATGGGAGCGATCCCGTTGGCGTTCATGTTGGCGGGGGTCGCAGGGGTCTTCGGTACGCTTCGGAGCCGCCGGCAGCCGGGTGATCTCCCCGGCTGGAACGGCGCGGGGGCCGGACTGGAGGGCGGCGTTGGGCCTGGGCTCGGAGTCTCGGGCGCAGCCGCGAGTTCCGCTTCGTTGGCCAACGAGTTCGAGGACCCTGCGGCGGCCCGTGTGCTGAAGCCCAGCGGGTCGCGGGTTGGTGCGTTCATCTTCTTGCTGGTGTTCACGTCAATCTGGAATGGAATTCTGTATTTTGGATTCATCCGTCATGGCGTCTTACGCGGGCGCGACCCGTGGGGTTGGATTGGGACGTTGTTTTCGGTTCCCTTCCTGCTAGTGGGAATAGCGATGTTAGCCATTACCGTTTACCAATCGTTGGCGTTGTTTAACCCAAAGGCGGAGCTGACGATTGAGCCGGGCGCTCCCAGGCTGGGCGCTTCCCTGGAGGTATCCTGGCGGCTGACGGGGCGCACAGATCGGTTGCGCGGGCTCAAACTGTTTCTGGAAGGACGGGAGGAAGCGACGTACAGACAGGGAACACGCACAGAAACGGATCGCCAGGTTTTCCTGACCCTGAACGTGGCGGACCTGGGTGCGGCAGCTGATTTGGCCAATGGTGCCACGCGCTTTACTTTGCCGGCGGATAGCGTCCCGTCCTTTCGCAGCACCAACAACCGTATCATCTGGGCCATCGACGTGCGCGGCGACATCCCGCGCTGGCCCGATCTCAAGGAGGAATTCGAGATCCAGGTTCGACCTGGGGCACGGATGGCCATGGCATGAACGAGCTCAAGATTCTACTCGCAAACGATCAGAACCGTTTTCGCCCGTCGGAAACGTTGAAAGGGGTGGCCGGTTGGCGATTGCCAGCGGCGCCGCGGAGCGCCGACGTGCGCCTGTTCTGGTATACGCGCGGCAAAGGAACGGAAGATGTCGGCGTCATTAATCGTTTCGCATTCGAACAACCGCAGGCCGAGGAAGGACGCCCATTCCAGTTCGTGCTGCCGGAGGAACCCTACAGTTTTTCGGGACGACTCGTCTCCCTGATCTGGGCCTTGGAATTGGTGGTCGAACCCGGTTCCCAGACAACTCGAGTGGAATTCACATTGTCACCGACCGGCGAAGAGATTCTTCTGCACGCCGACGCCCAAGCCCATGCACGCTCGCGATAACCCGTTTTCCACCGCTCGGCTCCAGCATATCCGCTACCGGTTTCAAGGCGGTTCCTGGGATGGTTTTCTGGAGGACCTCAAGCAGCGCCGCTATCGAGGGGCCATCATAGGACCGGAAGGCACCGGCAAAACCACTCTGCTTGAGGACCTCGAACCGAGATTGCGCGATCTCGGCTTCACTCCGGTGCGCTTGCGCCTCACTCAGGAAGCGCCGCGTTTTTCGCCTGTCATGCAGCAGATGATTGATTCGCGCGTCAGCGACCGGCATATCCTCCTTTTCGACGGCTCCGAACAGATGGGCTGGCTGGCCTGGAAGCGTTTCCTTTGGCGCTTGGGCGAAATTGGCGGTCTCATCATCACCCGCCATCGAGCAGGACGTCTCCCGACGGTTCTTCGCTGCACGACTTCACCCGATCTCCTGGGTGGGATCGCCCGCGAACTGCTCGAAGGCAACGCAGACCTCACGCAGAAACAGGTGCACGACTTGTTCCGCCGGCATCGCGGGAACCTGCGCGACGCCTTGCGCGACCTTTACGATCGGTTCGCGCTCGGTCGAATGACTCTCCGTCAGGAGACGCGTCCGGACCGGTTGGCCCCATGACAAACGCCGCACTAACGATGCGGTACTTGTTTAGCGCGATCTGCTGTAGCGGCGGTCTATGACCGCCGCCCGAGGTTTCCAGCGCTTGCAGCCACCGCCACAGTTGTCCTTAGGAGAATCCTGCTACCGCGAGTCACTTTTTTGGTTGCGCGAGCAGAATTTCTGCTCCCGCGACCAGATTTTCTGCAAGCGGACCAGAATTTCTGGTCGCGCGAGGACTCGAAGTGCTTCGCGACGCCCGAATTCACCTCGTTTGCCCACATTTCGTGTCCGTTGACGCAAGATTCCGTGGGCCGTAGCCAGATTTGCAACTCCGTTTAGGAGAATCCTGCTTCACCAAGCCAAAATTCTGGTCCGCTAACGAGAATTTCTGCTCACGTAACCAGATTTCCTGGTGCATGAGCCGTTGGAGGATGGGCAATCGCTTGGGGGCTGAGGGTTTTCGATGTCCAAGTCGCGCCACTCCGCAACTCCGCGCGCGCCTGGTTCAAGACCTCCTGCGCCCTTTGTCCGGATATACCGCTAAGACTCGCCCACGGCGGAGTGTTGTTCGCGCAGCGGTCCGAGGGCGCGAATGTGGGCGCGTGTTGGCAGCGGGAGCTGGGAGGTGGCAAGGGAATTTGGGGCAAGGGAATTTCCGGAACCGGCATGGTTGCATCGAGAAGTGGTTTTTGAATAGAAGTTAAAAAGACCGCCATTCCCTTGCCCCCAATTCAAGAACAACAGGCTGCTTGAAGGTTAATTGGAAGTTCCGACAAAGGAAGACCAATGAAGTGCAAATGAGGGAGTTTAGGGTATGGCGAGGCGGTAAAACCGTTTTCCGTCGGGCACCGGATCGTTGAACCTGATGACACGATTGGTGGGGCTGGGAGCAAAAGTGCGGTTGGTTTTCCAAGGACTGCTGTCGACGGATTCCCGGGTCAGCACCGTATAGGTTCGGTTGGAGACGGCGACGAATTCGAGCGCGACGCCATTGGCGGTGGCGGTCGACTGATCGATCTTCAGATAACTCAGGGCATTGGTGGGATCAGTGCCGGCCAGGTATTCCTCGGCGTTCGTGAGACCGTCTCCGTCTGCGTCGAGATAACGATCGGAGGCGTTGGTGGGGTTCAGCCCGTAGGCGATCTCCCATAGATCGGGCAAGCCATCGTGGTCAAGGTCGTCCAGGAAGGCGATGGTGGCAACGGCGCTGAGCACACCATTAGGGCTGGCCAGATTGGTCACGAGCACGTTGTAACCGCCGGATGATTGCACGTTGTTCAGCACGAATGTGCTGGTGCGCTCGTTGACGACGAAGAAGGCCAGCGAGATCGGTCCGCGACGCCAACGATAGCCTAGGGGCAAAGTGGCAGTGTTGGTCACCGTGACACTGAGAGTGACCGAGCCGCCTGGCACGACGGCTTGTCCCCAAGGCGCCTGCGTGATCAGGGGAGCCACCAGCACGGCGAGTCGGGCCGCGTCGCTGGTCAGTGAGCCCAGGCCGCTGGTGACGATGGCCGCATAAAGCCCATCGTCGGCGGGTTGAACGTTGGTGAGCACCAAAATATTGTTGGTCGCGTCCTGAATGAGGTTGCCATTAAACATCCATTGAAACTGCAGCGGAGGAGCGCCCGTGGCCACGATGTTGAAGCCGACGCTGCCCCCCGGTTGAGCGGACTGTGGCCGCGGCTGTTGCATGATCGAAGGCGGGGTCAGCACCGTTAAATAGGCCGGCGCGCTCACCGTGGAGCCTGCTTCATTGTAAACAGCCACGCTGTAGCTGCCCGCTTGGGTCGGTTGCACGTTCGTCAATGGCAACGTCGCGTTGGTCGCGGTCGGAATCGGCGTTCCGTTAAACCGCCACTGATAACCAAGCGGCGCGGTGCCGGTCGCGGACACCGTCAAGGCGATACTTTGGAAAACGACCACGTTGGTATCGCCTGACGAAGTGAGCACAACTGGCGGCGTCCCGCCGCTGAATGAGCGGCCCGGTGTGGGCATGGCCGCCACCCAGTTGGTAGGGTCATCAGCGTAACTGTTCGGGACCAATCGCTGGAGCGAAGGCCCGCTTCCGTCGGCCGCCGGCGGCCAGGGGGCTTTGTCGTTATACCGAACCGTCTCTACGGTCACGAACGCCGGGCCGTTTGTTCCGAACAGTTCTGGTCGTTGCAACTCGAGCTTTTCCCCACTGTCCTGCAGCACGCCCGGAAACGGCCCCAGCACGATCACACCGGTGGACAGATTGTGCCGCGCGCGGAACAAGGCGGGTTCCAGGCTGCTCAGGACGAGGTACTGGCCGGGGCCCAGCGTCACGCCCGGAGGCAGCGTATAGCCCAATCCGTTAATCCTCCAAGGGCCCGCCGCGGCATCCGGATGAAACAGCGACACGGCGGTGTCGCTGATGTTCTGCAACTCCACGAATTCGTCGCTGCCCGGCTCGGGATGATAATGGATTTCGGTGAAGACGATGGGGCCGACGCGCGGACCGGCATTGGATCTTCCGAAGGTGACGTTGCGTTGGGCGGGAAACTGTTCTTCGCCGGCACTGTTGAGGTACCGGCCAAAGGAGACGCCGGGATCAGCGGCCCCAAAAGCGAAGCCATGCGAGTAGCCGGTGAGGTTGCGCCCGTCGCCCGAGAATAGGAAAACGCCTTCGCCGGAGGCGTGCAGGGAAAAGCCGCCTGGCGCCCCTGGAATGGCATTGAACTGCGTTTCATCGAAAACGAGATACGCGCCCGGGGCGAGCACGGTGCCGCTGGGGATCGCGAATTTGGCGGGCTGACTGGAGTTGTCCGTGAGGAACCAGCCGCTGATATCAGCTGGAGCCGCGGTGGGATTGTAGAGTTCAATCGCATCAAGGTCCGGGGCCACGGTATGGGTGAGCACCTCGTTGATGACCACGGCTGGCCAGGGCGCCGGCGGGTCGTCGGCGCCGGGAGAACCATCCGGAAACCGACTAGCCCGCCATGAAACTGGATCATTGGGATCGAGGCCGGACGCGGAGTCTCGTGGAACGAGCGAGAAGCCGGCTTGGTCGGGCGCCAGCGGCCAGGGCGCCTGATCCCCGTAGGTCAGCGAGAACACCGTGCCGCCCAGAGGATGGCTCAAACGCAGGGTTTCACCGCTGTTATCGAGCTTGCCGGTGTAAAGCCCATGGAACGCGACTCCCGGGTATTTGGCTGCGAAAAGAGCGGCGTTTCGCACCAAGACGAGAAACCTTCCAGGATCGACTCGCGCGCCATTGGTGAAGGTGAAATTGATGCCGGCGCTGAACGTCAGCCCGCTCAGGTTCAGCGGGTTGGCGCCGGTGTTCTTCAATTCGAGGAATTCGAATTCATCCCCATCGTTGGTGCCCAGGCCGCGGGGGTGGAACATGATCTCGGTCACCTGCAACGAGCGCAGATCTTGCGTTGCATGAAACACCGTCTCGACCAGCGCACTCCAGTCGGCGCCGGATTTGACGCGCGTGCGCACGACCGTGGTGCTGTTTAGGATGATGGGCAGGGCATAGGTGAGGGCGGTGGGGGCAACGTTGCCATTGGCCTGACGCGGATCGCTCCCATCGAGCGTGTAAACGATCAACCCCGTGGCATTGGTATGGGACAGGAGCAGTTGGAACCCCGGTTCAATGGGACCGCCGAACTGGCTGAAGTTGGGCGCGGCCAGGTTCGGATACAACCCGACGTTTCGGAAGCGTTGTAAAGCGATGGCGTGGATCCCAGGCCAATAATTGCTGTGCATCCAGTTTTCGTCGGCCAGCCATTCGACTTCGCGTTTATAGGGTGTGCTTCGTCTCGTGTCTCCCCACCGGGCCGATTCGGCTACGACAGCTTTGTCGATCTCGCGGCTGCGCGCGCGCCAGCGCGCATCGTTGGCCTGCTGACTGAGTGCGCCGCCGTTGAAGAGCTGTTTTTGCACGCGATCGCCGAAACGAACGCGAAAGGAAGCGTTGGCGCGGCAGGCCGCATAAAAATTCGCCGGGGTATTGCCCGTGTCAACCAGCTCGTAGCGCGTCCCGACGGCATTCTGCATTTTGACCAGCGAATTGTTGCTGATCTCCTGATCCCAGGCAAAGAAACGGAACCCGCCGCTCGCAGGTCCTCGCCGGCGTCCGGCCCACCAGTTGTGGTACGGCCAATCGTCGCCGCCGGCCAGAATGTGAAGGATCATGTAATCGATCAGGTTGTCCACATCGACGAGCACCGGATAGAGCGGGTTGCGTGTGCCGTTGACGTAGTTGCCCTGGAGTTGCTGATAGGCCGCGTCGGTGGTCAGCCCCGCGTTGGCCAGAGCGATCGCTTGATTCCAGGCGTCCAGCGTGCCCGAGTCCACTTCGGCAAAGTCCTTCAGCGTGTCATATTCGCTTTCGTCTCCGCCGTAATGGGCGGCCTGAAACGCCGCATCCGGGTGTTCCGTGAGGTTGTAGAGCCCGAAGTAAAGGCCATTGAGGAACAGATGCACAAAGCGGCCGTTGGCCGAAACCTGGCCCATGTCGATTTGCGCATCGCGGATCCACTGGTCGCGGATGTAGCTGGCCTGGACTCGCTGCCAACGCAGGTAGCCCTCCGACGTGGGGCCCCATTCCGCGCATGCCCACGTATCGGTGGACAGTCCTTTCAACACCAGGCGATCGAACTGGCGCACGCTGTCACCCGGAAACAAGGGGTAATCAAAAGACGCCGCTCCGTATGCGGATCGAAAGAACAGACCAAAGGAATGTTTCGGAGTAAACCCGTTATCCCGGCTGATGTTCCCGTGAATGCGCACCCCGCAGTCGATGTGATAATCCTCCGCCCCGTCCGCTGAGAAGTACTCCACCGACGCGGGACGTTCCCAATTATCGCCGCGCTGCCCGGAATTGATATAGATGCCGCTGGTGGGCCCGAACATGTCGTCGGAAGACGTGACCAGACTGATGGCGGGGATGGATTGCAAGGCCTCGGCGAAGCTATAGCCGGGCAAGGTTGTGTTCACGACCTTGGGATCTACTTCGTAATCGCCCGCGGCCAGACCTGGAATGGAAGCGGGTTGCCGCGCCACCTCCGCCGGAAACAAGTAGGTCTGCGCCTGCCCTTGGGCTGGCTCATGATCGGCTTTGAACGCCGCCACGCGCAGCACCGTGGTGCCTCGGATCCGCACAGTGGCCACCGGGCCGTTGCTGTCGGCGCTGGTGACCGCAGTGCCGTTGGCCAACGTGGGCGCCGAACTGTTGGTGGTGAAGACGAGGGTGGCGCCGGGCGTGGGGCAGGTGATGCGGACATCAAACGGCGCGGAGAAAAAGCCGTGTTTCACGCTCAACGACGGCGCGGCGACAAAGCCGACCACGCCGGTCGTGTTGGCCGACCCGGGGGTGGCCTGCGGCAGATAACGCCCAGCGGAAAGCCGCAAGGCCTTCAGCTCAGGCCAAAGTAGAAAGTCCGCGCTGGCCGCGCTGTCATTCAAGGCGTGGAAGGCGAGAAGGTTAGTCCCAGGACGCAGGAGTGTCGCCGCCCCAGGCAAATCGATGGCTTCAAACTGCATCGCCTCCCGGCGGGGATGATCGGAGCTGGCCGTGGCATTGAACGGCGCCACCGCCGGGGCATTGCGGCGCGCGACCTCGGTTCCGTTCAGGTAGGCGATGAACCCATCGTCGTAACGGACGTTCAAGAGGAGCGAATCAAACCCGATTGGCCCTGCCACCTGGAACGGTACTCGCACATAGGCCGACGCGTTGACCTGACGCATGGCGGCGCTGAGATCGGTGGTGATCAATGGGCCGAGACTGCTGATCGCCATCGGCGACCCACCCGCCGCCAGGACTTGGATCTGATCACCGCCGAGAGCCACATCCCAAAGCGCAAATTCATCGATCAATCCATCGTAACCATAGACGCCATTCGGGCCGGACCCCAAGGTGAAGTGACGCAGGGTGGTCAAAGGATAATCGTTGATGGCCGCATGAAAGAGCATGCCGTTTTGCCAGATCTCTTTGCGCGCCCCGCTTTTGACAAAGGCATAGTGGTTCCAGCGCCCTTTCCATTTCGAAGAGTCCGGCTCCGCCTTGAACATTCGCGCCGAACTGTTGCAACAGTCCGGGTTGTTGCTGGTGTCCCAATAGATCACCGTATCGCTCCAGGGGACGTGGGCTTGGGCGGCCCGCGTGCCGTTGCCATCCGCCAATTGCTGGAACCAAAAAACACTTGCGCCCGCGGGTTGGCTCGGCCCGCCAAAGATCCAAAAGCTTACGGTCAGGGCATCGTTGCTCGTCGCGGAATCATAAACGCCCAAGGCGGCATCCGGGATCTGAGCGTGCGCACCGGCGGTGACCTGGAGGGCGCGGTCGCCGGGCCGACCGCTGCGTCCTCCGCCATCCGGCGTATAGCCGGCGCCGGCCAACAAGGTGCCGTGATGATTATGCCCGCTTACATCCAGCACCTGGGTGGGCTGGTTCGTATTGAAATCCCAATAACCCAGCGGCCGCAATGAATCGGGCTGCTCCGGAACATCGTAACCGATGGCGATGAATCCCTGAGTCCAACCGGCCGCGGCCGAATCATCGAACGGCTCATCGGCCGCACTTCCAGTCCAGGTCTTCCCCAACTGATCGCTGGTCGGGACAAGAACCCGCGCTGGCGCGCCTGCCCCCAGCAAGGTTTGCGGCAGAAGCTCACGGCTGCGGCCGTAAGACACATCCTCGAACTGCACCGGGTAAGCCGGAGCGAATTCGCTCGCGACGGTTTGCCCGTCCGGGCTGACCAACGCCAGATACTCCCCGCCTTCGTCCAACTGAAAGTTGGTGTGCAATTCATGTCCGCTCACGCGCCGATCTTTGCCGGAGGCGAACACCACCAGGAAACGGGCCGGCGCCAGGTTGGTGGGTGGGAACGTCCACTGATCGACTCGGGCCGGATCATCCGTCAAATGCCAACCGTCCAGATTGATCGTCTGCGTGGAGATGTTCTGAATTTCAATCCAATCCGAATGGTCGCCGTCCTCGTCGGTCAAGGAATGGCTGTTTTTAGCCATGAATTCGCTGATGATCACCGGGCCCGCCGCGGCGGCGAATGCCGGGCAGACACGCAGGGCGAGGGAGCAGGCTAAAAACGTCCAAAACTTCATCGGAACGGCAGTTTGGTCGGCGATACTGGGAGCGCGTGGTCACCACCAGAATCGAAAATGGACGGCTCCGCGGCAAGCTCATATTCGCATATTGGCGAGGGCCGGATCGGCGCACGGGCGCATCTCCGTCTTTTGCAGTGCAAGTGGCCTAGGGTCGCCGCATCCGGTAAAAGCGCCAGGGATAAGAGTTCACCTGGTTGATCAATGAAGTGGATCAAACCATTCGCGTCTGCCGTGTTGGTTTCAAGACTTGTCCAATGAACCAGGTCAGTGGTCGCTTCAAGAACCGCGGTGTCAGTAGGACGGTTAAGTAATCCAAGGTCACCTCTCCAGTCGCTTGTGAAGTGATGACGAAGGGATCTCTGACCGGAGCCGAGGAAGGAACCCGCAGCGCTCCGCCCATCACTGTTCCATGGTTTTCATGACCCGAGGTATCCGAGGCTTGGCCGATTCAGGAATTCCCTTGCCCCTAATTCCCTTGCCTACTCCCCTTGGCGCCAAGGAACTTTGCCTTGGGGGCAGATGCGCCCCCGCACCCCCGCCCCCCCCGACTGGAGCCTTGACGTTTGGCCTCATTTCCACGAGGATCTCAATGGCTGCAAAAGTCGATGTTTATGAACAAGCCAGGCTATTTCTCCTTGGTCGTTGTCGTCGCAATGCTACTCGCTTCCTCTGCGACGAGTGACGCCGCGCGGGAGTCTGGCGAGGGCACTGCGCCCCCGGTCTTCCAGGCCCAGCCCTCCGAGCCAGTGGTTCAATTACCTCAAGAAGTTGAAGACATCCGGAAGCTGTCCCGCGCCAAGGTTCCCGATGACGTCATTGTCGCGTTCGTCGAGAATTCCAGGCCCAGCGTCAGCCTGACTGCCGGAGAAGTCATTGAGCTACGGAAGCAAGGCGTGTCCGATCGGGTTCTCGCCGCGATGCTCAAGCAGTCATCCAGCACGCCTGTGGCGGCACCGCCAGCCCTGAGCCCGCCCTTCACCCCCACGCAAACCCCTGCCGAAGCGTCAAAGGTCACCCTCGTCGCCGAACCACCGGAGCCTACGCCGGTCGCGGTTCCGCAGTACCCCGCAGCCCCCGACCCGGAAGCGGCTGTCTACACGGCGCCAGATGCCCCGCCAGCGGGATACGACGCCTACTACGGTTATCCTTATTACTATCCCTCTTACTCCTATTGCGGTTATCCCTACCCCTCTTACTGCGGTTATCCTTATTACGGTTATCCCTATTGCTACGGTTATCCTTATTACGGGTGCGCGGGCCTCTCCATCGGTTTTGCCTTCGGGTTTGGGTGCGGCTACTGCGGGGGTTACTACGGCCACTACCATGACGGGCACCACGACCATGGTGGCATTGTTGTCACAGGTGGCAGTCACCCGAGTGGCGGCGGCAACCCGAGCAGCGGCGGTAACCCGAGCGGAAACGGTTCCCGGAACAGCGCCGCGCCCGCAGGTCGCGGTACCTATCTGGCTTATGGCGGGAATACTTCCAGCTCCTATCCTGGCGGGGCTTCCGGCGCTGCACGCTCCGGCGTCGTTCCCACGAGTGTTTCCGGCATTGCTCGTCCTGGCCCTTCCGGGGCCACTGGGCCCGGTTTTTCCGGCGCTTCTCCGGCCGTTGCTGGCACTGCTCGTCCCGCCGTTGCTGGCGCTGCCCGTCCCGGCGTTGCTGGCACCGCCCGTCCAAGCTTTTCCAGTCCCGCCGGTGTCTCCAGCTTTTCCACTCCAGCCCGTGTCTCCAGCTTTTCCAGTCCGCCCCGTGCCTCCAGCTTTCCCAGCGTTCCTGTTTACCATCCAAACTTTTCGGGGGCCAATGTCTCCCGCCCCAGCTTTTCTGGTGGCTCTCCCCAGAGCTTTTCCGGTGTCTCCCGTCCGAGCTTTGCTGGCGCCGCGCGACCGGGCTTTTCGGGCGGGTTCGCACGTCCGAGCTTCTCGGGCGCTGGACGTCCGAGCTTTGCGGGCGGGTTCGCTCGCGGCGGCGGCGGCGGCGGCGGCGGCGGCGGTCCTGGTGGTGGGCGACGTTAGCCGGCTGTTTGGAGTCTACGAGATCCCGAAAGAGCGGGCCTCTCTTGCCTCTCTTTTCTGCTTCATCGCCGCCATCCCTTGTTTGGCCGAGATTTCGGTGGGTTATCTCTCCAAGGGATCGGTGCTGAACGTAAAGGATTCTCTCGAACTGAAGAAAGCAAGCGAGTGACATTGCTGACACATTGCGCAGTCGCGTGGGGACAAAAGAGGCATGGAGATTGAGACGCGACGGGACGATGTACGAGGCGGTCCGTTATGGGGGCCAGCGGCTGGCAGAACGATGAGGGCAGAAAGATAGGGGCAGAAAATGGGGGGAGAAACTGGGGGTGGACGTCGCCGGACGGCCATGCGGAGCCAGGTGGCGACCGGCCCAAGGTGAAGTGCTGCCTGAGATCATTTTTCTGCCCACCATTTTTCTGCCCTCCCTGTCATCTCGCCATCTCGCCGCCCGGCGAACTTTGAACGTGCCTTTCCCGGTGCGGATCCCTATCGTGCCGGCCGTTTTTCCGTTTTTATATGGCGACCGTCAAACCGTTTGCCGCTTTGCGGCCCAAACCTGAACTGGCCTCGCGGATCTGCGAGCTGCCTTACGATGTCATGTCTTCCGACGAAGCCCGCGTCATCGCCCAAGACAACCCGCTCAGCTTCCTGCATGTGAGCAAACCGGAGATCGATCTGCCGCCCGGCACAGACTTGTACGCGCCGTCCGTCTACGCCAAGGGCCGCGAGAACTTCGAGAAATTGATCGGGCAAGGCGCATTGCGCCAGGACGCCGGGCCTTGTTTTTATCTTTATCGCCAGGTGATGGATCGTCACACCCAGGTCGGGTTGGTCGCAACCGCCAGCTGCCAGGAATACCTGGATGGCATTGTCAAAAAGCATGAGCTGACCCGCATGGATAAGGAAGATGACCGCGTCCGGCATATCGATGTGCTCAACGCTCAAACTGGTCCTGTCTTTTTGACTTACCGGGCGGTGCCGGAGCTGGGCGCGTTGTTCGACAAAGTCACGGCCGGCAAACCGGAGATCGATTTTACAGCGGCGGATGGGGTGCAACATGCGGCGTGGGTCATCGCAGACGGGGCGCTGATTCAGCAGATCGAAACGCGGTTCGCCGGCGTGCCTTTTCTTTACATCGCGGACGGACATCATCGAAGCGCGGCGGCCGCGCGGGTTTATGGAACGCGCCAGGGGAAAGGCGGCAGCGACCGGTTCCTGGCTGTGCTCTTCCCGCATAACCAGATGCAGATCCTGCCTTATAACCGCTTGCTCAAGGCGCCGGACCGGACGCCGGAACAAATCCTGGAACGATTGGACGTCGTGTTTATCGTGCAGGACCCAGGCCGGCCCCAACCGTCGCACCGGCATGAATTAGGGTTTTATCTGGGCGGCCGCTGGCGCACGCTGCATTTTCGTCCTCACTTCGCGAGCACCAAGGATCCTATCGAGAAGCTCGATGTGACCTTGCTCCAAAAATATGTCCTGGCGCCGATCTTTGGCATCGACGACCCGCGCACCAGCAAACAGATCAGTTTCGTGGGCGGCATCCGTGGCACCGGCGAATTGGAAAGACTCGTTGACTGCGGCGATTATCGGTGCGCCTTCAGCATGTTCCCCACCGGCATTGAAGATCTGATGACCATCGCCGACGCCGGCGGGATCATGCCGCCCAAAAGCACCTGGTTCGAACCCAAGCTGCGCGACGCGATGTTTTGTCACATGCTGACCCCTCATCCTGAACCCTGAACCGTGAACCGTGAACCCTGAACCCTGAACCCCGAACCCTGAACCCTGAACCGTGAACCCTGAACCCTGAACCCTGAACCCTGAACCGTTAACAACTTTAGCCTTCCCCGCCGGGGCGCATTGGCGGGGAAGGCACTCTCGACAGCGGCTTCATTGCCGCCCCGAGAAATTAATCTGGTTCATCAAGACTCCGGGAAACCGGCCGTGACGCTGAACTGCTGCGAATGCCCGAGGATGAACCGGCGCCGGCGCGAACGCATTTCGATCAGAAACCAGAGCGGGGAACGTTGCCGGCTCGCGCGGAACCTCGCCGGAGCCTGAAATTGCTCTACCGTCTCGGTCACGGTGCTGCGGAACGAGCATCGTAAGCCCGGATTCGCCAACTTCGCCCTGTCTGCCGGATTCCTCATCAAATTCTTCATTCACCCAGTACATAAGCTTCGAGGGCTGAGTTCTTACAGGGTTCCCGAAAAAATTTCCGTTGTGCCACGCAAACAAGGAACCCCTCTCCCCGTTAGTACGCGTTAGCGTGCTGACTGCTGTAGCGGCGGTCTATGACCGCGTACGTGTTTAGCGTCCCCGGAGCGCGGCTTCAGCCCGCTTCAAGTTGGGAATCGGAGCAAGCGCTTGCAACTTCCACCGCGGCCGACCCGCCGGACATTGAAGCGGCGTAAACCCCGCGCTCCCTCGCGCTAAACAGGTACATGACCGCCGCACCACAAGGAATCAGATCAGATGGTCGGCGGTCACAGACGTCTAGCTCTAGCCCAGCCTGAGCCAAAGAGAGCGCAAGTGGCTGGGCTCGGCGCGGGTAATTGGGAAATCAATTGGCTGCGGGACGTAATGTTGGGCCAGGAAGCGCCGACGACACGACGTGGCCGTGCGTTTTGCCAGTTCCACGAACCTCTCGGGCGTCACCGAAACGGCGTTGGTCGACATAAAAAGCACCGCCTGCTTCTTGAGCAACGGGATGGCCAGCTCCAGAAGCTTTCCATAATCGGATTCCGCCCGGAATACTCCCGAGATTTTGGATTGCGAGAAGGTGGGCGGATCCAGGATGACCGCATCGAATCGCCGCTGCTTCCTGGCCAAGCGTTTCAGCCAATCAAAGACATCGCCGTAGATAAAATCATGGGTCTCCGGGTCGAGCCGGTTATGGACAAAGTTTCTCCGACCCCATTCCAGATATTTCTTGGAAAGATCCAAGCTGACCGTTCGGGCGCCGCCGGCGGCGGCACAGACGGAGAACCCGCACGTATAGGCAAAGGCGTTCAAGACCTCGCCGCCGGCTGGTTCTTGGAGGAAGAGCGGAAAGTCCGCCGCCACATGATTATTCAAGAACCGGCGGCGATTGTCGCGTTGATCGAGGAAAAGGCCGGTCGAGTATCCTTCCTGGAAACTCAGCTCAAATTGCAGTCCGTTTTCGCGGATTAGAAAACGGTCCGGAGCAACCGTGCCCTGCACGAGTTGCGGACCGGCCTCGCCCGGTTGGACTCGGCGCAGATTACGTTCGAGGCGCTTGTAATAAATCGATCGTGCCTGCAGCGAGTGGGCCAACGCGAGGAGCCGCGGGTGGATCGATGCGGATTCGCTTTGGATCAGAACATGTTCACCCAACTGGTCCATATACCAACCGGGCTCGCCATCAGCCGCGCCGTGCATCAACCGGCAGGCGGTGGTCTTCTCCAAGTCGATCAGGCGCCGTCGCAGCAGCAACCATGGGTCGCTTTCAAAATCCGGCTCCGCCGCAAAGGTGATCGGTTCCTGGGTTTCAGGATGGCGCAGCGTAATGGCTTGCGCATGCAGACAAACTCGTGCCCACTTCGCACCGCCATAGAGGCTATCCCCGAGGATCGGAAAACCGTGGGCCGAAGCGTGAACCCGGATCTGGTGCGTGCGTCCGGTCAAGGGCTCGGCTTCCAGCCAGGTCCGCTCCGCCGTCCGCCGCAGCACGCGAAATCGTGTCTGAGCCCGCGGGCTGCTTGGGGAGAGCGGCTTGACTGCGTATCGGTCTCCGACCCGGGCGATTCCAGAAACTGCCTCCAACGTGTCGCGGTCCGGCCCGCGTTCAGACACGAGCACATATCGCTTCCGGACAGTGTGGTTTTCGAATTGGGCGAGCAACGAACGGTTGGCCATGGGAGTTTTGCCAAAGACCAGGACTCCGGACGTTTCCTTGTCGAGCCGATGCAAGATGGCAAGGCTGGCCCAACGCGGTTCGCGGTGACGCAGCCAATCATACAACCCTTCGCCGGCGTATGGCGCCGGGGCATGGGTGTTGATCCCGGCTGGTTTATTGACGACCAGCAGATGGGCGTCCTCGAACAGGATCAATCCTGTCTGCGAAGGAGCCGGATTCTGGCGATCGTCATCGCGGTTCATTAGTGAATTCTACGTTCCTGGTTCCTAGTTCCTGGTTGCTGGTTGCTGGTTGCTGGTTGCTGGTTGCTGGTTGCTGGTTGCTGGTTCGGTTTTATCTTAAGGCGCCACGAAACTTCTCTAAGACGTCTTCAGATTGATAAAGGCGCACAAGGCGCACTCAGTTTCATCTATGGTATCTATGGTGCACGAAAACCGTCTAGGGCGTCATTTTCTTCTTAATAGTGCGGCTGCCGACGCCAATATAACGGCCCATCGCTGAACCCGGCTCGGTTCCATTCGGTTCTTCTCAGTTGTTTCCTGAACTGGCATGGTCGGAAGGGTCAAGTCAATGCCCGATCGAAAAGCCTTGAGGCCAATCCAAAGCGCGTCCATGCCACTGAGCTGCCCAACCTGTGCGTTCCCAATGAATGCCGTGAGTGTTGATGGAGTGGAAGTGGATCATTGCCCGCGTTGTGGCGGAACATTCCTCGATCCCGGCGAAGCGGAGAAGTTGATGGGTCCAGCTTTATCCACGGACTATTGGTGGAGCCCAGCGGTTCTCCAACACGTGCGGCCGGGCCGTTCGCAGTGTCCCAAAGATGGCGCCCCCTTCAAAGAGTTCCAGATTGCCTACGGGGGAGACCAGGTGTTCGTGGATGTCTGCGGCCAGTGCCAGGGGATCTGGCTTGAAAGCGGAGAGTGCAAAAAGTTGCAAAACATCGTGCTGCGTGCCGGTCAGGATCCGGACGTGCCGTGGGCACAAGCCCGGGGAATCCCTTCCTACTTTTTCCAACTGTTGAGCGGCCTGCCGCTGGAAGTGTGGAATCCGGCCGGGCGCTTTCCGGCCGTCACGTGGCTCTTTCTACTTTTGTGCGCCGCCGCGTTTATTTATCCGATGACCGGCTTTTTCGGAGGGCAAACCGAATCGCTGGAGCGTTGGTTTCAATGGTGGGCGCTGGTGCCGGACGACATCCGCCACGGCCGCAAGCTGTGGACGTTGTTGGCGAGCATTTTTTTGCATGGCAGCATCGCGCACCTGCTGGGGAATGCCTACTTTCTGTTTACGTTGGGGGACAACACCGAAGCGGCGCTGGGCCGTTTTCGATTTGCGCGTTTGTTTGTTGTTTCGGGTGTGGTGGGATCGATTGCGCAGACGATTTTCACGGAGAACGTCCAGGTGCCGGTGGTGGGAGCTTCGGGAGCGATCGCGGGCGTGCTGGGGGCCTATGTGGTTTTGTTTCCACGGGTCAAGCTTTACCAGGTGCTTTTCTTTGTGCGCTTTCGTCTCTCGGTGATTTGGTACGGGCTGGTTTGGATTGCGTTTAACGTCTACATGGCGCTGGCTCATCAACCGCACGTTGCTTGGATGGCGCATGTGGCCGGCTTCGTCGTGGGGCTGGGGCTGGCCTACCCGGCTTCCACTCGGACCCTGCAGGATCGAGTCCGCCAATCCTCACGGGGGAACTCTTGAGCGGTGCGCACCTCCAACGTTTGGGCGCGAATTGGGGCCATGAACCTACATGGTCGGTTTCCGCTCCCGCTTTCCGCTTTCCGCTTTCCGCTTTTTCCAAGGTGCTTGCCTCCTCCGCCTAAACCTGCGATAGGAAAACCGCAGAACTGCTACGATCATGTCTATGCCGTCCGCTCAGGAACAATACGATGACGCGATGTTCGCCTTTAGCCAGGGTGATTATGATTTGGCCATCGACCTGTTGCGCCGTCTTTTGATCGAAGACCCTGCGCAATTCGACCCTCAACTGGCTTTGGGTATGGCCTATTATCGCAAGGGTGACTACGCCACGGCCATCCAGGAAGGGCACAAAGCAGAAACATTGCGGCCCAAGGAACAATTGGTGCACACCAACCTCTCGCTCTTTTACATGAAGGCCGGTGACAAACAAAAAGCCGAGCATCACGGTTTGCAAGCGCGGATCGCCGGTTGGCGCGAAAACATGGCACCGCCAACCCCAGGCCAACCAGGCCAACCCGCGAGCGCGGCTGACCCTGACCTGCAAATGGCCAAACCGCCGACTCCTCCAGCCAAACCGATCAAACTACCGGACATGCCCTGGAAAAAAAAGCCGCCGGCCTGATTGGACGGCTGGTGTGCGTGCACCGAGTTCCTGAGCGCCCGTTGTCCTGCTTCAGATCGGATTTCAGATTTGCGGACTCATGTCTCCTGACGACCCCGAAAAGCCCCTCGAAATGCCGGCGGCGAATGACGGTTTCATCTCGGTGGCGGATGTCGCCAGCTTGCCGCCGGGCCAAGGACGGACCGTCCACGTCGGCGGGCGCGAATTTGCCCTGTGGAATCTGGACGGTGAATTTCATTGTCTCGACGATCAATGCCCGCATCGCGGTGGTCCGCTTGGCGCCGGCAACCTTGAAAACGGGCAAGTGTTCTGCCCTTTGCACGGCTGGGGTTTCGATGTGCGCACCGGGGCGTGCGGTGTCCGCCCCGATCGCCCTGTGAAAACCTATCCGACTCGAATCAAGAACGGCGAAGTGCAGATTAAGGTTTGACGGTCCGCAACGAGTGTTGGACGCGCTTGGCGGCGCGTTACTGAGCAGGGTCGTTGGGCTAAAGACGAGACAACTGGGCTGGTGTCACCTGAGTATGTTCACAGTTAGCGGCAAGGGAGATGCGAGAAGAATCACGCGAGCCTCATTCGCGACGTTCGTCGTCCGCTCGGCTCGGCGGTCGTCATTTCATTCCCTCCGCAGCGCCTCCATCGGAGCGACCCGCGCCGCGCGCCGGGCGGGGATGGCACAGGCCAGGACAGCAATCCCGACCAGGAGGCACGCCGCGGCACCGAGTGTCGCCGGGTCGAGCGCGTCGACTTCGAAGAGCAGGCGGCGGATGAATCGCGTCAGGACCAGGGCGCTTACCAGACCGAGGCCAAGACCCAGCAGCACGGGCTTCATCCCTCCACGCAAGACCAGGGCACGGACGTTTCCGATTCGCG